>NZ_JBSFIH010000004.1:0-316583 GCF_053597455.1 Streptomyces sp. NPDC001393 | reverse complement strand
GCGAGCCTGTTCGAGCGTGGGGGAGGCTCATGAATGCCGTAGGTGCGTGCTCTGGGGGTCCCCCCGGCCGAAGGCTGGGGGAGTGCCGGGCGCTGGCCCTCGTACTGGATGTACTTGGGTCTGCGCCCGGTGCGGCGAGTGGGGGCACCTCCCACGCCCTTGAGGCAGTGGGGGAGCGTGCATGGCGTCGCGGGGCAGACGGGAGTTTGACGACAGGGCCTAGGTCAGGCCTAGGCCCAGGACCTGGTTCCTGTGTGGCTACGACTGGCCGTCGCGGCGGGCCAGCAACCAGGGCTCGACCACGCCGAGTCCACGCACCGGGCGCTGCCACATCGGCTGGAGCGCGAAGTGGTACGTCGGCGGCTCCTCGCCCTCCTTCTCGGCGGCCGCCGCGGCCTCGGCCGCCTCCGCCTCGGAGGCGGGCGCCTCGCCGGTGCGGATCAGCTCCTCGGCGAAGGCGCTGTCCACCAGCACGGCGTCGCGGGGCGCTATCGACGTCAGCCGGGAGGCCAGGTTCACCGTCGTACCGAACACATCACCCATACGGGTGGTGACCGTGCCGAACGCCATGCCGACCCGCAGCTCCGGCATGGTCTCGTCGTTCGACAGCGTCTCCACCAGCCGCAGCGCGATGTCCGCGGCGGTACCCGCGTCGTCGGCCGCGTACAGCACCTCGTCGCCGAGTGTCTTGATGAGCCGTCCGCCACGCGCGGCCACCAGGTCGGCGGCCGTGGTCTCGAACGCCTCGACCAGCTCCCCGAGCTCTTCCTCCTCCATCCGGCGGGTCAGCCGGGTGAACCCCACCAGATCGGCGAAGCCGACGGCGAGCCGCCGGTCGACCATCTCCTCGTCGTCCGCCGACTGCACGACCCGTCCGGCGGAGGCGGCGAGCTGCCGCCGCCACACGTACACCAGGAACTCCTCCAGCTCGGGCAGGAGCAGTTCGACGATCGGGTACGTCACCTCGGTGCGGGTCATCCCGGGCTCGGGCGGCTCGGTCAGGCCCTCCAGGAAGGAATCCATCTGCCACTCGGCCAAACGAGCGGTGGTCTGCCCGGTGGACCGGGCCACCTGCACCGCCATGGCCTCGCTGAGCAGCCCCGCCTCGACCAGACCGGCGAGCCGGCGCAGCGCGAGCACATCGGCCTCGGTGAGCGCCTTGGCCTGCCCGATGTCGGCGAAGCCCATGGCCCGCCAGAACCGGGACGCCAGTTCCATGGAGACACCGGCGCTGCGGGCCGCCTGGAACGGCGTGTAGCGGCGCTCGGCGCCCAGGATGAGCTGTTCGAGGCGCAGGGCCAGCGGGTCCTCGCCGGGGTCGGCGGCGTCCGCGCCCGCACCCGAGCCCGTGTCGTCGACGGTCACGCCTGCTGCCCTTCCGATCTGCCGCGGTCACGTATCGACCGGCCTCAACTCTACGGCAGGTGTGCGCCAGCTCACTCCGTTGGGTTCGGCCGGGGGTGTGCGCTCGGTACCGGGTACGTGCCGTTTGCCTCGGTGGCTGCGCTGGTCAGGTCCGGGGGGGTATCGCCATCGCAGGGTGCGGGTCCGTCGTGGCCGGTCGCGCCCACGCGGCGGAGCCGCATATCGATACGGCCCCGCGCCCCTGGGGAGGTACAGCGAGCCGCGCCATCAAGGCGCCGCCGCTGCGGGCAGTCGTGCCGCTGGGGGCGGCACGGGTGGGCGCTGCGGCACCTTTCAGCGAGCAGCGCCCCACCCCTGCCCAGCCACAGCACAGGGTGCCCACACAGCACAGGGCACCCGTCGCCGCCGTACCCCTACGCGGGACGCAAGTGCACGATGTCCCCCGCCCCCACAGGCTCCCGCACCCCCGCCTGAGTAGCGATGACGAGACGGCCGTCCCCGTCGACCGCCACCGCCTCGCCCACCACCGTCCGCTCCCCCGGCAACTCGGCCCGCACGGTGCGCCCCAGCGTGGCGCACCCGGCCGCGTACGTCTCCTGCAGCCCGCTCACCGAAGGATCACCCCCGGCCTCCCGCCACCGCCCGTACCAGTCCTCCAGCTCCCGCAGCACCGCCCGCAGCAGCGGATCGCGGTCCGTGCCCACGGCGCCCGCCAGGGCCAGCGACCCCGCCTGCGGCACCGGCAGCTCCTCGGCCCGCAGTGTGACGTTGATGCCGACGCCGATGACCACACCGTCCTCACCGGCCCGCTCGGCGAGGATGCCCCCCGCCTTGCGCTCCTCGCCGCCCACGGTCACCAGCAGGTCGTTCGGCCACTTCAGGGCCGTGTCCACGCCCGCCGCGCGGGACAGCCCGGTCGCCACGGCGACACCCGTGAGCAGCGGCAGCCAGCCCCACCGGGCCACCGGGACCTCGACCGGCCGCAGGAGCACGGAGAAGAACAGGCCCGAGCGTGGCGGTGCCGTCCACCGGCGGTCCAGCCGGCCCTTGCCCGCCGTCTGTTCCTCGGCGACCAGCACGGCTCCCTCGCCGGCCTTCCCGGCGGCGGCCCGGGCGACCAGGTCGGAGTTGGTGGAGCCGGTGCGCTGCACCACGTCCACCTCGCGGTACAGGCTCCCCTCCCGAACCAGCGCGCGCCGCAGTGCCGCGGCGTTCAGGGGCGGACGGTCCAGGTCGGACCAGCGGCTGTCATCTGATGCATTGTGCGGCGTCATGCAAGTCACCCTAGGTGTGGGAAACGCCGCACTGCCGACCCACAGGCCCAGCACTACTCTACGGATGAGTAACCGTCCCCCCTTTTGAGCAGGCAGGGAGCCGCATCCCGATGTCCGAGCCGGAAGAGCGTCACGAGATCGACATTCACACGACCGCGGGCAAGCTCGCGGATCTCCAGCGGCGCATCCACGAAGCGACGCACGCCGGCTCGGAGCGCGCCGTCGAAAAGCAGCACGCCAAGGGCAAGCTGACGGCCCGTGAGCGCGTCGAGCTCCTCCTCGACGAGGGTTCCTTCGTCGAGCTGGACGAGTTCGCCCGCCACCGGTCCACGAACTTCGGGCTGGAGAAGAACCGGCCGTACGGCGACGGTGTCGTCACCGGTTACGGCACCGTCGACGGCCGTCCCGTCGCCGTCTTCTCCCAGGACTTCACCGTCTTCGGCGGCGCCCTCGGCGAGGTCTACGGCCAGAAGATCGTCAAGGTCATGGACTTCGCGCTGAAGACCGGCTGCCCGGTCATCGGCATCAACGACTCCGGCGGCGCCCGCATCCAGGAGGGCGTGGCCTCCCTCGGCGCCTACGGCGAGATCTTCCGCCGCAACACCCACGCGAGCGGGGTCATCCCGCAGATCTCGCTGGTCGTCGGCCCCTGCGCGGGCGGCGCGGTCTACTCCCCCGCGATCACCGACTTCACGGTCATGGTCGACCAGACCTCGCACATGTTCATCACCGGGCCGGACGTCATCAAGACCGTCACCGGCGAGGACGTCGGCTTCGAGGAGCTGGGCGGCGCCCGCACCCACAACGCGGTCTCCGGTGTGGCCCACCACATGGCGGGCGACGAGAAGGACGCCATCGAGTACATCAAGCAGCTGCTGTCGTACCTGCCGTCCAACAACCTCAGCGAGGCCCCGGTCTTCCCGGAGGAGGCGGACCTCGCCGTCAGCGACGAGGACCGCGAGCTGGACACGCTCGTCCCGGACAGCGCGAACCAGCCGTACGACATCCGCACGGTGGTCGAACACGTCCTGGACGACGCCGAGTTCTTCGAGACCCAGGCGCTGTTCGCGCCGAACATCGTCACCGGCTTCGGGCGGGTCGAGGGCCACCCGGTCGGTGTCGTCGCCAACCAGCCGATGCAGTTCGCGGGCTGCCTGGACATCGACGCCTCCGAGAAGGCGGCCCGGTTCGTGCGCACCTGCGACGCCTTCAACGTCCCGGTGCTGACCTTCGTGGACGTCCCCGGCTTCCTGCCGGGCGTCGACCAGGAGCACACCGGGATCATCCGGCGCGGCGCCAAGCTGATCTACGCCTACGCCGAGGCCACGGTCCCCCTCATCACGGTCATCACCCGCAAGGCCTTCGGCGGCGCCTACGACGTCATGGGCTCCAAGCACCTGGGCGCCGACCTCAACCTGGCCTGGCCCACCGCCCAGATCGCCGTCATGGGCGCCCAGGGCGCGGTCAACATCCTGCACCGCCGCACCATCGCCGAGGCCGAGGGCTCAGGAGAGGGTGAGGCCACCCGGGCACAGCTCATCCAGGAGTACGAGGACACCCTCCTCAACCCCTACATCGCCGCCGAGCGCGGCTACATCGACGCGGTGATCATGCCGTCCGACACCCGCGCCCACATCGTCCGCGGCCTGCGTCAGCTGCGCACCAAGCGGGAATCCCTGCCTCCGAAGAAGCACGGCAACATCCCCCTGTAAAGGAGCCCGCTGTGACGATCAAAGTCGTACGGGGCAACCCGACCCCGGAGGAGCTGGCCGCCGCCCTGGCGGTGGTCCGCGCCCGCGCCGCGGCGGCAGCGGCAACGCCGTCCGGCGCGCAGAGCCCGAGGGACGCGTGGTCCGACCCGGCCCGGATCGCGGGCGCCCACCTGCCCACGCCGGGCCCGGTGTCCTGGACGCGCACGTACTGGCCGAGCTGAGCGGTTGGAGCACCATCGGGCGCCAACTTGAGTACGTCTACTCAGGCGCCCGCCACTGCCGAAGCCCCACGCTGGTGGCATGCTGTGGTCGGACCCGGAGGACGAGCCGCCGAAGGACCTGCGCGACGCGCAGGACATGCTTCGGCGGCTCGGCTTCCTCATGGCCCTGGCCATGGTCCTCGCCATGCTGGTCATCGGTCTGAGGTGAGCCGAACCGGCGCCCCCGTGACTAACCTGGCCGCATGACTGCCAAGCCACGCCGCCGCCTGATCCTCGCCTCCGCCTCCCCCGCCCGCCTGGGCCTGTTGAAGCAGGCCGGCCTCTCACCGGAGGTGATCGTGAGCGGCGTCGACGAGGACGCCCTCACCGCCCCCACCCCGGCCGAGCTGGCGCTCGCCCTGGCCGAGGCGAAGGCCTCGCTCGTGGCGGCGAAGCCGGAGGTGCAGGGCGCCCTGGTGATCGGCTGCGACTCGGTGCTGGAGCTGGACGGCCAGGCCCTCGGCAAGCCCGCCGACGCCGAGGAGGCGACCGCCCGCTGGAAGGCGATGCGCGGGCGCGCCGGGACCCTCCAGACGGGGCACTGCATCTGGGACACGCGGGCCAAGCGGTACGTGTCCGGGACCGCCTCCACGGTGGTCCACTTCGGTGAACCGACCGACGAGGAGATCGCCGCGTACGTCGCCTCGGGCGAGCCCCTCTACGTCGCCGGTGCGTTCACCCTGGACGGCCTGTCGGCGCCGTTCATCGAGCGCATCGACGGCGACCACGGCAACGTGATCGGCATCAGCCTGCCCCTGGTGCGCAAGCTGCTGGCCGAACTGGGCGTGGGGATCACGGAGTTGTGGCCGCCGGCCGAGTGACCTGGGCGGGCACGGCGTCCTGCGGCTCGTCGTCCCCGTCCTGAGGTTCGTCCGTACGGGGGGCCGGTACGGCCGCCGCATCCGGGGCCGTGGCCGGCCCGGGCTCGGCCTCGGACTTCGGGTCACCGCCCCGCCCCGCGCCGCCGGGCCCCGCCGGCTCCGGCCCGCCGTCACGGTCGTACGTCATCAGCAGCAGGACGACGAGCCCGAGCACCACCACCATGAACAGGAACGCCGTCAGGCCGACCAGGCTCAGGGCGAAGGCACCCAGCAGGCCGTGCACGACCGCCACGCTGATCAGCAGGACGCGGCCGAAGCCCGCGGGGGCGCGGTCGCGCACCGCCACCAGGACGGCCACCAGCGCGCACAGCACGAAGTAGAGGCCGAAGACGAGGCCGCCGATCTTCGAGGACGTCGACATCACGTGCGGATCGAGGCCGGCCAGGGACATCTTCTGCCGGTCGACGACCACGCCGAGGAACCAGTTCAGCGCCGCGACGAAGAACGCCTCCGCCAGGAGGACGATCGCCACCACCCATGCCACCGGTCTGCGCACCACCGGTCCCCACCCACTCTCCAGCCAGCGTTGTGTCACCCCAGGTACGTTCGAGCCGTCCCGAACGCTACTAACGGGTAAACCCCGGGACAAGGGTTCGCGCGGCAGCAAAGAATCATTGGGCCATTCGTAGGGACTCGACAAAGAAACAGAGTGGGCCGCGGCACGCTCTCACAGAGACCTTGACCACATGACGG
Organism: Streptomyces sp. NPDC001393; assembly: GCF_053597455.1. NCBI lineage: Bacteria > Bacillati > Actinomycetota > Actinomycetes > Kitasatosporales > Streptomycetaceae > Streptomyces > Streptomyces sp. NPDC001393. The sequence continues at coordinate 310,398 of NZ_JBSFIH010000004.1, read as the reverse complement.
GGCTAGGGTTTCCGGGAGGAGCCCTGCGTACCAAGGTGCGACAAGGCTTTTCGCGGGTCGAGCGAGCCTCGAATCACGCTCCGTGTGGGCAAGCTCACCATTGGGGACGGGTCGAAGTGCCGTGTCGGCAGTCCCTAAACTCGGCTTGTTTCAAGGAGGGAGCCTCAATCGTGCGCAAGGTGCTCATCGCCAACCGTGGCGAAATCGCTGTCCGCGTGGCCCGGGCCTGCCGGGACGCCGGGATCGCGAGCGTGGCCGTCTACGCCGACCCGGACCGGGACGCTCTGCATGTCCGCGCCGCGGATGAGGCGTTCGCCCTGGGCGGTGACACACCGGCCACCAGCTACCTGGACATCGAGAAGGTGCTGAACGCCGCGCGCGAGTCCGGCGCGGACGCCATCCATCCGGGCTACGGCTTCCTGTCGGAGAACGCCGACTTCGCCCAGGCCGTACTCGACGCCGGCCTGATCTGGATCGGCCCGCCCCCGCAGGCCATCCGCGACCTCGGCGACAAGGTCGCCGCCCGCCACATCGCCCAGCGCGCCGGCGCCCCCCTGGTGGCCGGCACCCCCGACCCCGTCTCCGGCGCGGAGGAGGTCGTGGCCTTCGCCGAGCAGCACGGCCTGCCCATCGCGATCAAGGCCGCCTTCGGTGGCGGCGGCCGCGGCCTGAAGGTCGCCCGGACCCTGGAAGAGGTCCCCGAGCTGTACGAGTCGGCCGTCCGTGAGGCGGTCGCCGCCTTCGGCCGGGGCGAGTGCTTCGTCGAGCGCTACCTGGACCGCCCCCGGCACGTGGAGACCCAGTGCCTGGCCGACAAGCACGGCAACGTGGTCGTCGTCTCCACCCGTGACTGCTCGCTGCAGCGCCGCCACCAGAAGCTGGTCGAGGAGGCCCCGGCGCCCTTCCTCTCGGACGAGCAGGTCGCCGAGCTGTACCGCGCCTCCAAGGCCATCCTGAAGGAGGCCGGCTACGAGGGCGCCGGCACCTGCGAGTTCCTGGTCGGCCAGGACGGCACGATCTCCTTCCTGGAGGTCAACACCCGCCTCCAGGTCGAGCACCCGGTGACCGAGGAGGTCGCCGGCATCGACCTGGTGCGCGAGATGTTCCGCATCGCCGACGGCGAGGAACTCGGCTACGACGACCCGGAGCTGCGGGGCCATTCCTTCGAGTTCCGCATCAACGGCGAGGACCCGGGCCGCAACTTCCTCCCGGCCCCCGGCACGGTCACCCGGTTCGACGCGCCCTCCGGCCCCGGTGTCCGCCTCGACGCCGGCGTGGAGTCCGGCAGCGTGATCGGCCCGGCCTGGGACTCCCTGCTGGCCAAGCTGATCGTGACCGGCCGTACCCGCAAGGAAGCCCTGCAGCGGGCCGCGCGCGCCCTGGACGAGTTCCAGGTCGAGGGCATGGCCACGGCGATCCCCTTCCACCGCACGGTGGTCAAGGACCCGGCGTTCGCCCCCGAACTCACCGGCAGCGAAGCCCCGTTCACGGTCCACACCCGCTGGATCGAGACCGAGTTCGTCAACGAGATCAAGCCCTTCGCCGCCCCCGCCGAGACCGAGGCGGAGGAGGAGTCGGGCCGCGAGACGGTCGTCGTCGAGGTCGGCGGCAAGCGCCTGGAGGTCTCCCTCCCGTCCTCCCTGGGCATGTCCCTGGCCCGCACCGGCCTCGCGGCGGGCGCCAAGCCCAAGCGTCGCGCGGCCAAGAAGTCCGGCCCCGTCGCCTCCGGCGACACCCTCGCCTCCCCGATGCAGGGCACGATCGTCAAGGTCGCGGTCGAGGAGGGCCAGGAGGTCAAGGAGGGCGACCTGGTCGTCGTCCTGGAGGCCATGAAGATGGAACAGCCCCTCAACGCCCACAAGGCGGGCACCATCAAGGGCCTGAGCGCGGAGGTCGGCGCGTCCGTCACCTCCGGCGCGGCGATCTGCGAGATCAAGGACTGAGCGGTCAGGGACTGACGGCACGCCTCACAGCGACGCCCGGTGGATCAACTTCGGTTGGTCTGCCGGGCGTTCCGCTGTCAGCCCTCAACGCCGCCGCAGATCGGCGACCCGCCCCCTCTCGGCCCCCGTGGGCTCCAACCCCGCCCCCGAGCGAAGCCCCATCCCCCTGCGAGGCCCCGGCAGGGAAGCGCGCCGCGCCGGGGCCTGCTCACCCCCCGGAGGGGCTCCGTTCGCCCCGGACACGGCGATCTGCACCCCTTGGTCGGCAAGGGCCTGCAACTCCGTGGCGGCGCGGTCGTCGTGGGCGGGCGGCTCGTCGGTGACCAGGCGGGTGATGAGATCCGTCGGCACGGTCTGGAACATCGTGTCCGTGCCCAGCTTGGTGTGGTCCGCGAGGACCACGACCTCCGCGGCGGCCTGGACGAGGGCCCGGTCGACGGACGCCGAGAGCATGTTGGAGGTGGACAGACCGCGTTCGGCGGTGAGCCCGCTCCCGGAGAGGAAGGCCTTGGACACCCTCAGCCCCTGGAGGGACTGTTCGGCTCCGGAGCCGACGAGGGCGTAGTTGGAGCCGCGCAGGGTGCCGCCGGTCATCACGACCTCCACCCGGTTGGCGTGGGCCAACGCCTGTGCGACCAGCAGGGAGTTGGTGACGACTGTCAGGCCGGGCACCCGCGCGAGCCGGCGGGCCAGCTCCTGCGTGGTCGTACCGGCCCCGACCACGATGGCCTCGCCCTCTTCGACGAGGCCGGCCGCGAGGTCGGCGATGGCCGTCTTCTCGGCGGTCGCGAGATGCGACTTCTGCGGGAAGCCGGACTCCCGGGTGAACCCGCCCGGCAGTACCGCACCGCCGTGCCGGCGGTCGAGGAGTCCTTCTGCCTCCAGTGCCCGCACGTCCCGCCGTACGGTCACTTCGGAGGTCTGGACGACGCGGGCGAGTTCACGGAGCGACACGGCACCGTTCGCTCGCACCATTTCGAGGATCAATTGGCGACGTTCAGCAGCGAACACGAAACTGACAGTAACCCCAGCGACCGTCTGGTTTCAGCAGTTTGCGCCGAATAACAGAAGTTGTTCGCACGGCACGTCGGGAAGTGGTATAGGACCTAGTCGCCCCGACTATGCCGTACGCACACGCGGCAACTCCCCGTGACCAGCGGGAAGTCGGATCCGGCCGTCAGGCCTCCGCGCCGGCCTTGCGGGTGTGCAGCTGCCGGGCCACCTCCGCGATCGACCCCGAAAGGGAGGGGTACACCGTGAACGCGTTCGCGATCTGTTCGACCGTCAGATTGTTGTCGACGGCGATCGAGATGGGGTGGATCAGTTCCGAGGCGCGCGGCGCCACGACCACACCGCCGACGACGATGCCCGTGCCCGGCCGGCAGAAGATCTTCACGAAGCCGTCCCGGATGCCCTGCATCTTCGCGCGCGGGTTGCGCAGCAGGGGGAGCTTGACGACCCTCGCGTCGATCTTGCCCGCGTCCACGTCCGCCTGCGTGTAGCCGACGGTCGCGATCTCGGGGTCGGTGAAGACGTTCGAGGAGACGGTCTTCAGGTTCAGCGGGGCCACCGCGTCGCCGAGGAAGTGGTACATGGCGATACGTCCCTGCATGGCGGCGACGGAGGCCAGGGCGAAGACCCCGGTCACGTCCCCGGCCGCGTACACGCCGGGAGCGGTCGTCCTGGACACCTTGTCGGTCCAGATGTGCCCGGAGTCGCGCAGCTTGACGCCCGCCTCCTCCAGGCCCAGCCCGGCGCTGTTCGGGATGGCGCCGACGGCCATCAGGCAGTGCGTGCCGCTGATGACGCGCCCGTCGGCCAGCGTCACCTCCACCCGGTCCCCGACCCGCTTGGCGGAGGCGGCGCGGGAGCGGGCCATGACGTTCATGCCACGGCGCCGGAAGACGTCCTCCAGCACGGCGGCGGCGTCGGGGTCCTCACCGGGCAGCACCCGGTCCCGGGAGGAGACGAGCGTGACCTTCGACCCCAGGGCCTGGTAGGCGCCGGCGAACTCGGCACCGGTGACACCCGACCCGACCACGATGAGCTCTTCCGGCAGCTCGGTGAGGTCGTAGACCTGGGTCCAGTTCAGGATGCGCTCGCCGTCGGGCTGGGCGTCGGGGAGCTCGCGCGGGTGACCGCCGGTGGCGATGAGGACGGCGTCGGCGGTGAGGGTCTCCTCGGTGCCGTCGGCGGCGGTGACGACGACCTTGCGGGACCCGTCGAGGGCCTGCATGCCCTCCAGCCGGCCGCGGCCGCGCATGACCCGGGCGCCGGCGCGGGTGACGGAGGCGGTGATGTCGTGGGACTGGGCGAGGGCCAGCCGCTTCACCCGGCGGTTGACCTTCCCGAGGTCCACCCCGACGACCCGGGCCGCCTGCTCCAGCGGCGGGGTGTCGTCGGCGACGATGATGCCGAGCTCTTCGTACGACGAATCGAAGGTGGTCATCACCTCTGCCGTAGCGATGAGCGTCTTCGACGGCACGCAGTCGGTCAGCACCGACGCTCCGCCCAGACCGTCGCAGTCGACGACGGTCACCTCCGCACCGAGCTGGGCGGCCACCAGGGCCGCTTCGTATCCGCCGGGTCCGCCACCGATGATCACGATCCGAGTCACGTACCCCATTGTCCCGCACGCCTCAAGGTGCTACTGCCCGGGGGCGCACGCCAGTGTCGTACGGGGCGCGAGTGACGGGACTTTCCCTGCCGTACGCTCTCCCCATGTCGCTCTATGCCGCGTACGCCGGGAACCTCGACGCGCGCCTGATGTCCTTCCGCGCCCCGCACTCCCCGCTGCGCGCCACGGGCTGGCTGAACGGCTGGCGGCTGACGTTCGGCGGCGAGCAGCTGGACTCGGAGGGCGCGCTGGCGACGATCGTCGAGGACCCGCTGGCACAGGTCTTCGTCGGCCTGTACGACATCGCACCCCTGGACGAGGAGTCCCTCGACCGGTGGGAGGGCGTGGGCGACGGCCTCTACCGCCGGATGCGCGTGCGCGTGCACACCCTGGACGGCGAGGAGACGGCGTGGACGTACGTCCTCAACGGCTACGAGGGCGGCCTGCCCTCGGCACGCTACCTGGGCGAGATCGCGGACGCGGCGGAGTCGGCGGGAGCGCCCCACGATTACGTGATGGAGCTGCGGAAACGCCCCTGCTGAGCGGGTGCCGACCCTAAAATCGGAAGCACCGACGCACCAACGGGAGAGCGCATGGCCCCCACGACCACCTACGACGTCTACTACACGGTCCAGGCCGCGGCGGCCCGCGACCGCCTCGACGACCGGCAGCGAAACGCGTTCGACAAGGGCATCGCCATGCTGGCCCGCGACCCCTTCCTGCCGGTGTCCCGGCCCATAGGGTCCACGGGCGACGACCGTACGATCCGGCTCACCCAGAACATCCTGGTGGAGTACACCGTGAGCCGCGGACGCCTGCTGATCTTCATCGTCGAGGTCTTCAACGACAAGGACATCCTCATCACCGAGGAGTGACGGCCAGGCCCGCGGGGTGACCCTCGTCGGAAACGACAAGACAACGATCCCCATCCCGTGAGGTCTGTCATCTACGCGCGTAGGCGAAGACCGGCTACCCTCGACCACGTGAACGCATCTCTTCTTCCGGACGACATCCAGGGCGACCCGTACGCCGCCGCCGACGCCGCCGCCGCGCGCCTGCGCGAACTCACCGGCGCCGAGACCCACGACGTCGCCCTCGTGATGGGCTCCGGCTGGGCTCCGGCCGTCGACGCCCTGGGCGCACCCGACGCCGAGTTCCAGGTCACCGAGCTGCCCGGCTTCCCGCCGCCGGCCGTCGAGGGGCACGGCGGCAAGATCCGCTCGTACTCCTTCGGTGACAAGCGCGCCCTGGTCTTCCTGGGCCGCACGCACTACTACGAGGGCCGTGGCGTCGCCGCCGTCGCCCACGGCGTCCGCACGGCCGTCGCCGCCGGCTGCAAGACGGTGGTCCTGACCAACGGCTGCGGCGGCCTGCGCGAGGGCATGCGCCCCGGCCAGCCGGTCCTGATCAGCGACCACATCAACCTGACGGCGACCTCCCCGATCGTCGGCGCCAACTTCGTCGACCTGACGGACCTCTACTCCCCCCGCCTGCGCGCCCTGTGCAAGGAGATCGACCCCACGCTGGAGGAGGGCGTCTACGCGCAGTTCCCCGGCCCGCACTACGAGACCCCGGCCGAGATCCGCATGGCCCGCGTGATCGGCGCGGACCTCGTCGGCATGTCCACGGTCCTGGAGGCCATCGCCGCCCGCGAGGCGGGCGCCGAGGTGCTGGGCATCTCCCTCGTCACCAACCTGGCGGCGGGCATGACCGGCGAGCCGCTGAACCACGAGGAGGTCCTCCAGGCGGGCCGCGACTCGGCAGCGCGGATGGGCGAGCTGCTGGGCCAGGTGCTGGGGAAGCTGTAAGCACCGTCGAGCGAGACTAGGAGAGGTTGATCCCAAGGTGCACGACGATCTCATCGCCCGGGCCAAGGCATGGCTCGCCGAGGACCCCGACGCGGAGACCCGTGACGAACTCGCCGAGCTGATCGACGCCGGCGACGCGTTGGAACTGTCGGCCCGCTTCAGCGGCACGCTCCAGTTCGGCACCGCCGGCCTGCGGGGCGAACTCGGCGCCGGCCCGATGCGCATGAACCGCAGCGTCGTCATCAGGGCGGCCGCCGGCCTCGCCGCCTACCTGAAGAAGAACGGCCAGACCGGCGGAGTCGTCGTCATCGGCTACGACGCCCGCCACAAGTCCGCCGACTTCGCCCGCGACACCGCCGCCGTGATGACCGGCGCCGGCCTGCGCGCCGCCGTACTCCCCCGCCCGCTGCCCACCCCGGTCCTGGCGTTCGCCATACGGCATCTCGGCGCGGTCGCGGGCGTCGAGGTCACCGCCAGCCACAACCCGCCCCGGGACAACGGCTACAAGGTCTACCTCGGCGACGGCTCCCAGATCGTGCCGCCCGCCGACGCGGAGATCGCCGCCGAGATCGACGGGATCGCCTCCCTGAACGACGTACCGCGCCCGGACTCCGGCTGGGAGACCCTGGACGACGCGGTGCTGGACGCCTATCTGGCCCGTACCGACGCCGTACTGGCCGGGGGCTCCCCCCGCACCGCCCGCACGGTCTACACGGCGATGCACGGCGTCGGCAAGGACGTCCTGCTGGCCGCCTTCGCCCGGGCCGGCTTCCCGGAGCCGGTGCTGGTCGCCGAGCAGGCCGAGCCCGACCCGGACTTCCCGACGGTCGCCTTCCCGAACCCGGAGGAGCCGGGCGCGATGGACCTGGCGTTCGCCCAGGCCCGTACGACCGGCCCGGACCTGGTCATCGCCAACGACCCCGACGCCGACCGCTGCGCGGTGGCCGTCGAGGACGGCGGCGACTGGCGGATGCTGCGCGGCGACGAGGTGGGCGCGCTGCTCGCCGCGCACCTGGTCCGCCGGGGCGCGTCCGGTGTGTTCGCGGAGTCGATCGTCTCCTCCTCCCTCCTGGGCCGCATCGCCGAGAAGGCGGACCTCCCCTACGAGGAGACGCTGACCGGCTTCAAGTGGATCGCCCGCGTGGACGGCCTGCGCTACGGCTACGAGGAGGCCCTGGGCTACTGCGTGGACCCCGAGGGCGTGCGCGACAAGGACGGCATCACCGCCGCGCTGCTGATCACCGAGCTGGCGTCCGTGCTGAAGGAGGAGGGCCGTACCCTCCTCGACCTCCTCGACGACCTCGCCGTGGAGCACGGCCTGCACGCCACCGACCAGCTGTCGGTCCGCGTCCAGGACCTCTCCCTGATCGCCGACGCGATGCGCCGCCTGCGCGAGCAGCCGCCGACCGAGCTGGCGGGCCTGGCCGTCGTCCGTGCCGAGGACCTCAGCCGGGGCACGGAGAAGCTGCCGCCCACGGACGGCCTGCGCTACACGCTCGACGGCGCCCGCGTGATCGTCCGCCCGAGCGGCACCGAGCCGAAGCTGAAGTGCTACCTGGAGGTCGTCGTACCGGTCACGGACCACGCGGCGCTTCCGGCGGCCCGCGCCCGCGCGACGGAACTGCTCACCACGATCAAGCGGGATCTGTCGGCGGCCGCCGGCATCTGATCCGTACGACATCAATCCGTACGACGTCGACGACATCGATACGACACCGATGGGGTGCCCCCAGCCCGGGGGCACCCCATTTCGCCGTTCCGGGCCTGCCGGTCTCCCCAACTCACCGCAATGGAACGGCACTTCACCCTCGTACCGCGGTCGCACCCCGCGCAGCCGACGGCACCGGCGCAGCGCGCGCCCTAACACGACTCGCCTCTGCCGCCCGGAGCGACACGCTGCCGCCCGCGCGACACGCTGCGACACGACGGAGGTGAGCATGTGTCAGAAGATACTTCAAAAGGGTTAATAGTCGGTCAATCTTCTTTTTTGCTTGGAGACTTGACGGGTCGTCGACGCCTCCGAGGGTCGGCTCACGGCACCGAAAATACCCCTATCGGCCCTCAATCCCTGTCTTCCTATATGACCAATATGACTGGTCTGTGTACTTTTACTCCAAGCCGGCTGACGGGCCGGTATCTCTGAAACCGGAGACAGGAGAAGCGTCATGAAGCTCCCCCGTTCCACCGTGGTCACAGCTGGTGTCGCGGCCGCCTCCGCCCTGGCCGCGACCGGCATCACCTACGCCTCGGCGGCCTCCGCCCCGGCACTCCAGTCCGCCCCGGCCGCCGCTCCCGCCGCGGCACCTTTCGCCGGCGACAACGGGCAGGGCAAGGGCAACGAGGGCGGCGAGCGCCGCGAGGGCGAGCGTCGCGAGGGCGACTGGGGCCGCATCGACATCAACGAGCGCTCGTACTCCGCCCACCCGGGCGACTGCGTCACCGTGGTCAGCGGCCTGGGCGCGAAGACCCTGAACATCCGCAACGACAGCCACAAGACCGTGGAGGTCTTCCGTGGGGTGGTCTGCGACAACGGCGCACCCGTCGCCACCGTCGGACCGCACAGCTCCGCGGAAGGCGTGCGCGTGGGGAAGGTCGAGGGCGTCCACATCAAGGACGCCGTGGTGGCCAGCTTCCGCGTGATCCACCGCGACTGGGACGGCGGAGACTGGGAGGGCGGACACTGGGACGGCGGGAACTGGGGCGGCGGGAAGTAGCCCGGAGCCCGCTGCGCGAGGGGTGCTCCGGCCCGCCGGAATCGGGCCGGAGCACCAGCCCCGACCATTGTCCGACGGCCCACGCGCGGTGCGCATCCCGCCGGAACCGGACCCGAGGCGCCGCACGCCGGGTGTCCGGTCGGCCGTGCTGTCCCGCACCGGCCGTGGCGCCGGTGCTGTCCGCCCGGACGCCCCTGCGCCGGTGCCCGTCCCGGCACCAGGGCCGTCGGCTTCCTTCCCCTCGCCTCCCCACCCCGAACGGGTGAAGGGGCGTTCGTATTCGACACTGCGGGGTGAGTGAGATGAGTGTGGCCCTGGTGGAGGACATCAGCGACGACACCTACGTCCTGGACCTCCTCACCATCACGCTGACCCCCGCCCTGCCGTGGCTCGGGCACCAGGTCCGCTGCGAGATGGACGGTCACCTCAAGGAGCCCGTCGACCTGACCAGGGTCACCTGCAGTGTGATCATGAAGTTCGGTCCGGTGAAGATGCTGGACAGGTGCTACCGGCTGCCCGACCTGCTGGCGCGCATGGGCGCGCGGCTGCCGGCCGACACCAGGCCCGCCGCCGGGCCGTGGAAGCAGGAGTGGATCCTGCGGCTGCCCGATGCGGTGCCGGTGGCCGAGCACCGGATCCGCCTGCGCGCGCGGACGGGGACCGGCAAGAACTTCTTCGCGCTGGACATCCCCATGAACTTCAACCGCAGGTTTCATCCGTCGAGGGCGAACGGCGGCGGAGGCTCACGCATGTTCCACAGCCCGCGCTGCCGCGTGCCGCGCCCCCCGGAGAACCTCAGCCCGTAGCGACCAGGATCAGCAGCAGCACCGCACCCGCCAGCGCGGGCGCGATCACCTCGTACGCCCAGCGCACGGTGACCTCACCCTGCGCGGTCTCCGCCGCGCCGCGCCGTTCCAGCAGTTCCCGCAGGTCGTCCATGACCTGGTCGGTCTCCGCGCGGGTCGGTCCGGCCGGGATGTCCGCGCCGCCGGCGCCGCCGAAGCCGCCGAAGCCGAAGCCGCGGCGCGCCGGAGCCCCGCCGCGCGCCGTGTCCGCCGCCGCCCGCGACCTGCGCAGCTCCGCCCTCTTGCGGGCGCGCAGCGACACGGGGACCGACCACAGCTGGTACTTGCCGCCGGACTTCACGACGACCTCGTTGGAGTAGCCGGAGCGCAGCGCGGCCACCTCGCCCCAGGGCAGGCTGATCACCCGGAACGGGTTGCGCACCCGCAGCCGGTCCTCGCCCGCGAAGACCGCCGGGCGGAGCGAGAAGGCGATCACCAGCGGCACGATCAGGATCATCGCGGCGAGCGCCAGCCACGGCGTACGGCCATGGCCCTTGAACAGCGCGTCGAAGCCGAGCCAGCCGACGACGGCGAGCAGCAGCACGCCGCCCACGAGCGCCATGGGCGAGCGGTAGACCCGGTCCTTGATGGTGGGGACCGGGGGCTGTGACGCGGGTGACTGGTGGTCGGGGGTGGTCATGGGCCCAGTCTGCATGACACCGGCGGCGGTGCCCCCACGCGGCCCGGGAATCCGGCGCTCATCCGTGATCTTCGGGCGGGAAATGAGCACTCCGAGCCACTCGGGGCTGTACAGCCGCTACGCGCGTAGATATGCTCGTCTGGTGACCATGCCCACTACCGCACCCACAGCTCACGCTCTCTCGGACGTCACCGCGTCCGACAGCACGCTGCGCCGCTTCCTGCACGGGCTGCCCGGCGTCGACGCGGTCGGCCTGGAGGCGCGCGCCGCCTCTCTCGGCACCCGTTCCATCAAGACCACCGCGAAGGCGTACGCCATCGACCTCGCCATCTCGATGGTCGACCTGACGACGCTGGAAGGCGCGGACACCCCGGGCAAGGTCCGGGCGCTCGGCGCCAAGGCGGTCCACCCCGACCCCACGGACCGTACGACCCCGACGACCGCCGCGGTCTGCGTCTACCCCGACATGGTGGCCGTCGCCAAGGAGGCCGTCGCCGGCTCCGGCGTGAAGGTCGCCTCCGTCGCCACCGCCTTCCCGGCCGGCCGCGCCGCGCTCGACGTGAAGCTCGCCGACGTCCGCGACGCGGTCGCCGCGGGCGCCGACGAGATCGACATGGTCATCGACCGGGGCGCGTTCCTCGCGGGCAAGTACCTGAAGGTGTACGACGAGATCGTCGCCGTGAAGGAGGCCTGCGGCGAGGCCGCCCGGCTGAAGGTCATCTTCGAGACCGGCGAGCTGTCGACGTACGACAACATCCGCCGCGCCTCCTGGCTCGGCATGCTGGCCGGCGCCGATTTCATCAAGACCTCGACCGGCAAGGTGGCGGTGAACGCGACCCCCGCCAACACCCTCCTCATGCTGGAGGCCGTACGGGACTTCCGCGCCCAGACCGGCGTCCAGGTCGGCGTGAAGCCGGCCGGCGGCATCCGCACCTCCAAGGACGCCGTCAAGTTCCTGGTCCTGGTCAACGAGACCGCGGGCGAGGACTGGCTGGACAACCACTGGTTCCGCTTCGGCGCCTCCTCGCTGCTGAACGATCTGCTGATGCAGCGTCAGAAGCTGGCCACCGGCCGCTACTCCGGCCCCGACTACGTGACGGTGGACTGATCCCCATGGCATCCGCATTCGAGTACGCCCCCGCGCCCGAGTCCCGCTCGGTCGTCGACATCGCCCCCTCGTACGGCCTGTTCATCGACGGCGAGTTCGTGGACGCGGCCGACGGCAAGGTCTTCAAGACCGTCTCGCCGTCGACGGAGGAGGTCCTCTCCGAGGTCGCCCAGGCCGGCGCCGAGGACGTCGACCGTGCCGTCAGGGCCGCCCGCAAGGCGTTCGAGAAGTGGTCGGCGCTGCCCGGTTCCGAGCGCGCCAAGTACCTGTTCCGCATCGCCCGGATCATCCAGGAGCGCAGCCGCGAGCTGGCCGTCCTGGAGACGCTGGACAACGGCAAGCCGATCAAGGAGACGAGGGACGCCGACCTCCCCCTGGTGGCGGCCCACTTCTTCTACTACGCGGGCTGGGCCGACAAGCTCGACCACGCCGGCTTCGGCGCGAACCCGCGCCCGCTCGGCGTGGCCGGCCAGGTCATCCCCTGGAACTTCCCCCTCCTCATGCTGGCGTGGAAGATCGCCCCGGCGCTCGCGACCGGCAACACGGTCGTACTGAAGCCGGCGGAGACCACCCCCCTGTCGGCCCTGTTCTTCGCGGACATCTGCCGCCAGGCGGGCCTGCCCAAGGGTGTCGTCAACATCCTCCCGGGCTACGGTGACACGGGCGCCGCGCTCGTCGCGCACCCGGACGTCAACAAGGTGGCCTTCACCGGTTCCACGGCCGTCGGCAAGGAGATCGCCCGCACCGTCGCGGGCACGCGGAAGAAGCTCACCCTCGAACTGGGCGGCAAGGGCGCCAACATCGTCTTCGACGACGCGCCGATCGACCAGGCCGTCGAGGGCATCGTCACCGGCATCTTCTTCAACCAGGGCCAGGTCTGCTGCGCGGGCAGCCGTCTGCTGGTGCAGGAGTCGATCCAGGACGAGCTGCTGGACTCCCTCAAGCGCCGCCTGTCCACGCTCCGCCTCGGCGACCCGCTGGACAAGAACACCGACATCGGTGCGATCAACTCCGCCGAGCAGCTGGCCCGGATCACCGCGCTGGCCGAGCGGGGCGAGGCGGAGGGCGCCGAGCGCTGGTCGCCGGCCTGCGAACTGCCGACCTCCGGCTACTGGTTCGCCCCGACGCTCTTCACCAACGTCACCCAGGCGCACACCATCGCCCGCGACGAGATCTTCGGCCCGGTGCTGTCGGTCCTCACCTTCCGCACCCCGGACGAGGCGGTCGCCAAGGCGAACAACACGCAGTACGGCCTGTCGGCAGGCATCTGGACCGAGAAGGGCTCCCGCATCCTGGCGGTCGCGAACAAGCTCCGCGCGGGCGTGATCTGGTCCAACACGTTCAACAAGTTCGACCCGACCTCGCCGTTCGGCGGTTACAAGGAGTCGGGCTTCGGCCGCGAGGGCGGCCGCCACGGCCTGGAGGCATACCTCGATGTCTGACCGCACCAACGAGCGTCTGAGCGTCTTCAAGACCTACAAGCTGTACGTCGGCGGGAAGTTCCCGCGTTCCGAGAGCGGCCGGGTGTACGAGGTGACGGACTCTAAGGGGAACTGGCTGGCCAACGCACCGCAGTCGAGCCGTAAGGACGCCCGGGACGCGGTCGTGGCCGCGCGCAAGGCGTTCGGCGGCTGGTCCGGTGCGACGGCGTACAACCGCGGTCAGGTGCTCTACCGCGTCGCGGAGATGCTGGAGGGCCGCCGCGAGCAGTTCGTGCGCGAGGTGGCCGACGCGGAGGGCCTGTCGAAGTCGAAGGCGGCCGCGGTGGTGGACGCGGCCGTCGACCGCTGGGTCTGGTACGCCGGCTGGACGGACAAGATCTCCCAGGTGATCGGCGGGGCGAACCCGGTCGCGGGGCCGTTCTTCAACCTCTCCTCGCCGGAGCCGACGGGCGTGGTGGCCGTCGTGGCCCCGCAGGAGTCGTCGTTCCTGGGCCTGGTCTCGGTGCTCGCGCCGGTCATCGCCACCGGCAACACGGCGGTCGTGGTCGCGAGCGAGAAGTCCCCCCTTCCGGCCCTCTCCCTCGCCGAGGTGCTGGCCACCTCCGACGTGCCGGGCGGTGTGGTGAACATCCTCTCCGGCCGTACGGCGGAGCTCGCGGCGCCGCTGGCCGCGCACCAGGACGTCAACGCGATCGACCTCGTGGGCGCGGACGAGGAGTTGGCGAAGGAGCTGGAGATCGCGGCGGCGGACAACCTGAAGCGGGTGCTCCGCCCACAGGCTGTGGATTACTCCGAGACGCCGGGCACCGACCGCATGACGGCGTTCCTGGAGACCAAGACGGTCTGGCACCCGACGGGTTCGCTGGGCGCGTCGGGCTCGTCGTACTGACCGCCCACCACAGACCGGAGAGCCGCGCCTCCCCTCCGTCCGGGGGAGGCGCGGCTCTTCGCTCAGCGCGATCAGCCAAGCGCAGTCCGTGTCGCCCCCCCCCTGACGACTGAATTGCTCACACGATGCACCATCTGCCGGTCACGGACACGTGGCCGCGCTGCTTGTCTCGCCCCAGGTGCCTGGTCACCCGCCCCCGCCGCACCGCCTGAATCTCGGCGAAACACACACGAGAGCCGCGCCTCCCCTCCGTCCAGGGGCGGCGCGGCTCTCTCCTCTGCCCTCAGCCCCCGGCCCCGGTCAGGCCGCCGAACACTCCGCCGAGTCCTTCCGCGATCGGCACCGCACCGACCGGGCCCATCCGGGCGACCGGTCCGGTCAGGCCGCCGAGGTCACCGTCGTCCCCCGGCGCGAGGCGGGTGTGGGCGACGGGGGTGTACTGGAGGGCCTGGACGGGGATGGCGGCGTAGTCGGTCAGCCCCGGCACCTGGGCGGCGGCCTGCGGGGCCGTCATCCCCGGCGAGGCCGGCCGCAGGGGCACGTCCGGGACGCGAGCGGCGTCCGCCGATGCCGTCGCCACGCCCGCGCCCAGCGCCGCGGAGGCGGTCGCGAGGACGATCAGGGCGCGCCGCGCGGTGTGGCGGCGGAGGGACGTGTGTCGTGTCATGCGGGGTCACCTTCTGATACTCAGGGTGAAGCGGTCGACACGAAGGGTAGTTGAGGCGGGAGTCACGCTCAAAAGCCGACCCGCGGGGTCGGCAGGGGCGCCGTCATGCGTCAAACTGGTGTTCCGTGAGCATTCATCCCCCGTCCCCCGCCCGTGTCGTGCTGCTGTGCGGCCCCTCGGGTTCGGGCAAGTCCCTCGTCGCCGCCCGTTCCGGGCTCCCCGTCCTGCGTCTGGACGACTTCTACAAGGAGGGCGACGACCCGACTCTGCCCCTGGTGCAGGGGAGTTCGGACATCGACTGGGACCACCCGGACTCATGGGACGCCGAGGTCGCGGTCGAGGCCATCACCCGGCTGTGCGCGACGGGCTCGACGCCGGTGCCGGTGTACGACATCGCGCTGAGCGCCCGTACCGGCGCGGAGACGCTGAGCATCGGCCGTACCCCGCTGTTCATCGCGGAGGGCGTCTTCGCCGCAGAACTCGTGGAGCGCTGCCGGGAACTGGGCGTGCTCGCGGACGCGCTGTGCCTGAGCCGCGGACCGGTCACCACCTTCCGCCGGCGCTTCCTGCGGGATCTGAAGGAGGGCCGCAAGTCGGTGCCGTTCCTGCTGCGCCGCGGCTGGCGGCTGATGCGCGCGGAACGCTCGATCGTCGCCCGCCAGGTGTCGCTGGGCGCGTATCCGTGCGACCGCGACGAGGCGCTGGGGCGGCTCGCGGCAGCGGCGGCGGGGCGGCAGCCCCGTCAGCGGACGGTGGCGTGACCGCCGTACGGAAACCGGACAGGGACGGGGAGCGGAAACAGAAAAACGGGACTGGACAGGCCCCCCGACCCTCCAGTCCCGCTTCTCCTGCTCCCCCGTTCCCTTCCCCCGTTTCCCCCGTGTCCCCCGTTTCCCCCGTCGGGGTCACCCCCCAGTGACCCCGGACCTTCAGGCGACCAGTTCGCCGAAGGCGTTCTCCTCGTCACGGCCGAAGCTGAGGACCTCGTCCTCGCGCAGCCGGCGCAGCGAGCGCCAGATGCTGGACTTCACCGTGCCGACACTGATGTCGAGGATCTCCGCGATCTCCGGGTCCGTGCGGCCCTCGTAGTAGCGCAGGACCAGCATGGTGCGCTGGAGCTCGGGCAGCCGGGCCAGCGCCTGCCACAGGACCGCGCGCAGCTCAGTGCCGCGCATCGCGTCCGTGTCGGAGGGCGTCTCCGGCAGTTCCTCGGTCGGGTACTCGTTGAGCTTGCGGCGCCGCCAGGCGCTGATGTGCAGGTTGGTCATGGTGCGGCGGAGGTATCCGCCGACCGCGGCCTTGTCGCTGATCCGCTCCCACGCCCGGTACGTCGAGAACAGCGCGCTCTGCAGCAGGTCCTCGGCCTCGAAGCGGTCGCCGGTCAGGTGGTAGGCGGTGGCGTACAGGGAGGCGCGGCGCTCCTGGACGTAGGCG
Organism: Streptomyces sp. NPDC001393; assembly: GCF_053597455.1. Lineage (NCBI taxonomy): Bacteria > Bacillati > Actinomycetota > Actinomycetes > Kitasatosporales > Streptomycetaceae > Streptomyces > Streptomyces sp. NPDC001393. The sequence goes on along the minus strand of NZ_JBSFIH010000004.1, from coordinate 294,291 downwards.
GTGAACTCCGCCTCCGTCAGGGAGCGGCGCTGCTCCCCCGAGTCCTCCCTGTACGCGGATCCCCCGTGCGTGTCCCCCGTGTGTGCGTCGACCACCGTCATGTAGGTGGTGTGCTGACGCCCGGTGCCGCGAGCGCACCCCCGCCCTCCCCCACGCTCGAATGCGCTCGCGCGGGAGGTGCCCCCATCCGCACCGGACTTCTCGGATCCCCGGTTCACGTCGTGCAGACGCGTGACCACTGCGCTGGTGCTGATGCTGTGCAGCGTGTTCATCTCGCGCTCCCCGTCGTGGACTTCCGGTGACTCGGTCTTGCCGGGCCGGCTCTCGGCTCCCCCGTCCGGCCCGTGTCCAAAAGACTGCCGGGGCGACTTCATCGCCGTGTCCGCCGACTGTCACAGACCTGTCACAGGGGTCCGGCCCGCCGCCGTCACAGGAAGTGCACAGATGGTGGCGGTAGGGAAGGCCAGGTGTCGGCGGGTCGTACGACAGCCCGTCCATGGGCCAGAATGAGCCCGTGCCTTCCCTGTTGCTGATCGAGGACGACGACGCCATCCGTACGGCCCTGGAGCTCTCCCTGACGCGCCAGGGGCACCGGGTGGCGACCGCTGCCAGCGGTGAGGACGGTCTGAAGCTGCTGCGCGAGCAGCGGCCCGACCTGATCGTGCTGGACGTGATGCTGCCCGGCATCGACGGCTTCGAGGTGTGCCGTCGCATCCGGCGCACCGACCAGTTGCCGATCATCCTGCTGACCGCGCGCAGTGACGACATCGACGTGGTGGTCGGGCTGGAGTCCGGCGCCGACGACTACGTCGTCAAGCCCGTCCAGGGCCGGGTGCTGGACGCCCGGATCCGGGCCGTGCTGCGGCGCGGGGAGCGCGAGTCCAGCGACTCGGCGACCTTCGGCAGCCTGGTCATCGACCGGTCGGCGATGACCGTGACGAAGAACGGCGAGGACCTGCAGCTGACCCCGACCGAGCTCAGGCTGCTGCTGGAACTGAGCCGACGGCCGGGCCAGGCGCTGTCCCGGCAGCAGCTGCTGCGGCTGGTGTGGGAGCACGACTACCTCGGTGACTCCCGGCTCGTGGACGCCTGTGTGCAGCGGCTGCGCGCGAAGGTCGAGGACGTGCCCTCGTCCCCGACACTGATCCGTACCGTCCGTGGTGTCGGCTACCGCCTGGACGCGCCTCAGTGACCGATACGCAAGGGGGGCTGCGCGGGTGGTCCGCGCGGCGCAAGGGGAGCCTGTCGCGGCTCAGGTTCACCAGCCTCAGGCTGCGCCTGGTCGTCGTCTTCGCGCTGGTGGCCCTCACCGCCGCCGTCTCGGCGTCCGGCATCGCCTACTGGCTGAACCGGGAGGCGGTGCTCACCCGCGCCCAGGACGCGGTGCTGCGCGACTTCCGGCAGGAGATGCAGAACCGCGCGGGCGCGCTGCCGGCGCACCCCACGCAGGACCAACTCCAGCGGGCGGCGGGCCAGATGGCGGCGAGCAGCCAGCACTTCAGCGTGCTGCTGGTGGCCCAGGACGCCGGCGGCAAGACGGTGTACGGCAACTCGGGCGGCATCAACGGCTTCTCGCTGGAGGACGTGCCGAAGTCGCTGCGCGCGGCCGTGAACAAGCAGCAGAAGGTGACCGACGCCAACAAGGAGCCGTACCACCTGTACTGGCAGCGGGTCGTGGACCACGGCACGCCGTATCTGGTGGCCGGTTCGCGGGTGATCGGCGGCGGGCCCACGGGCTACATGGCCAAGTCCCTGGAGCCGGAGGCGAAGGACCTCAACTCGCTGGCCTGGTCGCTGGGCATCGCGACCGGACTCGCGCTGATCGGCGCCGCGCTGCTCGCGCAGGCCGCGGCCACGACCGTGCTGAAGCCGGTGCACCGGCTGGGGGTCGCCGCCCGGCGGCTCGGCGAGGGCAGGCTGGACACGCGGCTGCGGGTGTCGGGGACCGACGAACTCGCCGATCTCTCCCGGACGTTCAACAACGCCGCCGAGGCGCTGGAGAAGCGGGTCGCGGAGATGGCCGCGCGGGACGAGGCCTCGCGCCGCTTCGTCGCCGACATGAGTCATGAACTGCGGACGCCGCTGACCGCCATCACCGCCGTGACGGAGGTGCTGGAGGAGGAGCTGGAGGCCGGGACCGGATCCGTGGATCCGATGATCGAGCCGGCCGTACGGCTGGTGGTGAGCGAGACCCGGCGGCTGAACGACCTGGTCGAGAACCTGATGGAGGTCACCCGCTTCGACGCGGGCACCGCCCGGCTGGTCCTGGACGACGTCGACCTCGCCGACCAGATCACCGCCTGCATCGACGCCCGGGCCTGGCTGGACGCGGTCGAGCTGGACGCCGAGCGCGGCATCCACGCCCGTCTCGACCCGCGCCGGCTGGACGTCATCCTCGCCAACCTGATCGGCAACGCGCTCAAACACGGCGGGTCGCCGGTGCGGGTGTCGGTGCGCATAGACGGCGACGACCTGGTCATCGCGGTGCGTGACCACGGGCCGGGCATCCCCGAGGACGTGCTCCCCCACGTCTTCGACCGCTTCTTCAAGGCGAGCGCCTCCCGGCCGCGCTCCGAGGGCAGCGGGCTGGGCCTGTCCATCGCCATGGAGAACGCCCACATCCACGGCGGTGAGATCAGCGCCGCCAACTCGCCGGACGGCGGCGCGGTGTTCACGCTGCGGCTGCCGCGGGACGCCTCCCGGCTGACGGAGGAGACCGGCGAGGGCGAGAAGACCGACAAGGACGCTTCCGGGAACTCCAAAAGCCCGGGAAGTTCGGGAAGTTCAGGAGAGGAGGGGTGATGTCCGTACGACGCCTGACCGTGCGACGCCTGCTGGCGCTGCCCCTCCTCGGCCTGCTGCTCTCCGGCTGCGGCATCCGGGCCACCCAGGTGCCGACCGACTTCGGGGCGGCGCCCTCCCGGGTGCCGTGCTCGCTGGCCGGCCCGGACCTGGCCAAGCAGTCCTCGCAGGGCGTGCCCGTGCAGGTCTTCCTGCTCTGCGGGGCGTCCCTGGTGACGGTCGACCGGACGGTGCGCGTCCCCGAGGGCACCCCGGACGCGCGGCGCCGTGTGATCGTGGCCCAGGGGCTCCTGGACCAGCTCGCCGCGTCCCCGTCCGCCGCGGAGCGCTCCGCGGGCTACACGACGTACGTGCCGGGCGGCCTCACCGTGCGCGGGCCCGGCCCCGGTGACCCGGAGGACGCGCTCCGCCTGAGCACGGCGCCGTCCCGGCTCACCTCCTACGCCCTGGCCCAGTTGGTGTGCACCCTGTCCGACTCGGCGGCGACGGAGGGCGACGGCGCGGTCATCCTCGGCGGCCCGGCGGGCGGCCCCCCGCGCCGCTACGAGTGCACCGACGACGTCCGCGACCGCCCGGGCAGCGTGGCACCACCGTCGAGCGAAGTGGCGGGGCGGTAGCGCCGCGGGGCAGCGCCCCGAAGGGGCGCGGGGCTGTGTTCGACATGTGGCTCCGCCGCGTGGGCGCGAACAACCACGACGGACCCGCACCCCGCGACGAAACAGAACCCCAACGGCGATCCCGCTTCCACGCTTCCACAGCGGACAGCGCAACCGCTTCCACCGCGCAGCGCAACCGAAAAGTTGCGGCCCGGAACCGATCGGCACCCGCGCTGCGTCTAGGGGGTCGTGCAGCGTCAAGGCTCCATCGGCGGCGACAGCGCCGCGATCCGTATCCGGGTGGCAGGAGGTGTCCTCCTCGTCGCCCACCTCGCCCTCGTCGCCTGGCTGATGCTGCGACCTCTGGACGTCCCCTGGGTGACACCCCCCAACCTGCACCCCCTCGCCGGCATCCGGGCCGATCTGGCCCTGGGCTGGCCGGAGGCGGCCAGACGCATCGGAGAGGGCCTGGCGCTGCTCGCCCCGCTCGGCGTGCTGCTGCCGATGGCGCACGGCAGGCTCACCGTCTCGCCGGTCTCCTCCCTGATCCGTACGACCGCCGCCGGCGCCCTGATCTCGGTCGGCATCGCCCTGCTGCAGACCGGTGTCCCCGGCCGGGTCGTGGACGTCGACTCGCTGCTGCTGAACACCACCGGTGTCGCGCTGGCCCACCTGCTGGTCGTGCCGGCGGGCCGCGCCCGGGTGCGGCGGCGGCAGCTGGACGACCGCGCCGGGGCCGGCTCCGTCACCGTCCAGGAGGAGCCGCCTCAGGGGCGTACCCCGACGATTCCCAGGGTCGGAATGGCTCCATAGAGTGACGCTTCGTCCGCTTCGTCTGCGTACCGTCGAAGACAGCTGCCGGAAGACAGCCGACGACGGGAACCGATGACCACGGAGGAGCCGACATGACCACCCTTGCCCGCCCGACCCACGGCCGCGTGATCGGCGGAGTGTGCGCAGCACTGGCGCGCCGCTTCGGCACCTCCGCGACGACGATGCGGGTGATCTTCCTGCTGTCCTGCCTGCTGCCCGGCCCCCAGTTCCTGCTCTACATAGCGCTGTGGATCCTGCTGCCGGCCGAGGACAGCACGCGCACCGCCTGGTGACCGCCGTACGTCGTGACGGCCGTACGTCGTGACGGCCGTACGCGGAACGCCGTCGGGGCGCTCCCGGACCTGACCGGGGCGCCCCGACGGCGTCGTACGGCGGCCGGCGTCAGCCGAGCGAGATCCCGTTCACACCGCTCACCGGCAGGCCGTGCACGGGCGCGCCCTGCACGGGCAGTCCGCCGAGACGGCTGTGGAGCGGCGCGGTCGGCCCGCCCTGCAGCGCGTTCTCGACGGCCGGTCGCGTGGCGGCCATGCCGGCGCCCAGGGCGTCCTGCCCTCGGCTGAGGGCGGCGGTGGCAGCCGGCTGGTCCACGCCGGTGCCCTCGGCCGGCAGCGTGCTGGTGACGGAGTCCAGCGCCGGGGTCGCGTCCGGTACGGCCGGGGCCGCCGCGTTGGCCGCGCCCGCACCGACGGCGGCGAAAGCGGCACCGAGGGCGGCGACACCGAGAGTCCTGACGGCAGAGTGCTTCATGGTGAATGCGTCCTTGGAATAGGGGACGGAGAGGAAAAACGATGAACGGTCCTCGACCGTAAACACGCCCGATCACCCGCCGCAAACACCGAAATGCGGACGGGTTGTGAACCGCCTTTCACAACCCGCCCGCCCACCGAGCCGCCGCTATCCCGCCGAACCGGCAGAGCCGCTGGTGGAGGCCGTCTGCCGGAACAGCCATTCGGATTTCAGTTCCGCATATCCGGGCTTGACGACGTCATTGATCATGGCCAGCCGTTCATCGAAAGGAATGAACGCGGATTTCATTGCGTTGACCGAGAACCACTGCATGTCGTCGAGCGTGTAACCGAACGCCTCGACGAGGTGCTCGAATTCCTGGCTCATGCTGGTGTGCGACATCAGCCGGTTGTCGGTGTTCACGGTGGCCCGGAAGTGCAGCCGGCGCAGGAGCCCGATCGGGTGCTCGGCGTAGGAGGGCGCCGCCCCGGTCTGCAGGTTGGAGCTGGGGCACAGCTCCAGCGGGATCCGCTTGTCGCGGACGTACGACGCCAGCCGGCCGAGCGTGACGGAGCCGTCCTCGTGGACCTCGATGTCGTCGATGATCCGCACGCCGTGCCCGAGCCGGTCGGCGCCGCACCACTGCAGCGCCTGCCAGATGGACGGCAGCCCGAAGGCCTCGCCGGCGTGGATGGTGAAGTGGTTGTTCTCGCGCTTGAGGTACTCGAAGGCGTCCAGGTGCCGGGTGGGCGGGTAGCCGGCCTCGGCGCCCGCGATGTCGAAGCCGACGACTCCAAAGTCCCGGTAGCGGTTGGCGAGTTCGGCGATCTCCAGCGAGCGGGCGGCATGCCGCATGGCGGTCAGCAGGGCGCCGACCCGGATGCGGTGGCCGTTCTCCCGGGCGAGCCGCTCGCCCTGCCGGAACCCCTCGTTGACGGCCTCGACCACCTCCTCCAGGGTCAGCCCCTGCTCCAGGTGCTGCTCAGGGGCGTACCGCACCTCGGCGTAGACGACCCCGTCCTGCGCGAGGTCCTCGGCGCACTCGCGGGCGACCCGGACGAGCGCGTCCCGGGTCTGCATCACGCCGACGGTGTGCTTGAAGGTCTCCAGATACCGTTCCAGCGAGCCGGAGTCGGCGGCCTCGCGGAACCAGATGCCCAGCTTGTCCGGATCGGCCTCGGGAAGCTCCGAGTAGCCGCTCTCCCGGGCGAGTTCGACGACGGTTCCGGGGCGGAGCCCGCCGTCGAGATGATCGTGCAGCAGAACCTTGGGTGCCCGGCGGATCTGGTCCGGCGTCGGAACGGCCCCACTTGGTGCAGTCTGGCTCGTCATTTCCGCACTGTAACGCCTACGCGCGTAGAGATCCCGGCGAACGCGGCAGCTTCTTCGGGGACGGTTTTCCGTCGATACGCAACGGTGACCGCCCGTACGGGTTTGGTACACCGCCCCTTCTGACACTGTTCTGTCATGGGACAGCAAGCGACACCGGTCCGAACGGCCGGGCTGGGGAAGGCGGTCGGCCCGGTGCCGACGGCGGTGAGCGGAGCGGTGCTGTTGCTCCCCGGCGGGGAGGAGGTCTCCGTCCGCAGGCCGTCCCCCGTGCGGGCGACGTTCGCGCTGCGCTCGCTGGGCCGACGGCTGGCTCGCGCGGGGCGGGACGAGGGGCTGGCTGTCCATACCGTCCACTACCGGAGTCGGGGCTGGAACGGGAGCGAGGCGCAGCTGGCCGTGGATGCCGAGTGGGCCGCCGACGAGGTCGTACGACGGTACGGGGACGTTTCCGTGTGTCTGGTCGGGGTGGACATGGGCGGACGCGCGGCGCTCCGGGCGGGCGGACACGAGGCCGTCAACTCCGTTGTGGCGCTCGCCCCCTGGCTGCCGGAGGACGACGTCGCCGCGCCCGCCGAACCGGTGAAGCAGCTCGTGGGGCGCCGGGTGCTGATCGTGCACGGCACGAATGACGAGCGGACCGATCCCGAGCTGTCGTTCCGGTTCGCGGCGCGGGCGAAGAAGGTGAACCGGGAGGTGTGCCGGTTCGAGGTGCATTCCGACGGGCACCGGTTGCAGGGGCATCGGGACGAAGTGGCCTGGCTGGCCGTCGATTTCATGATGGGGGCGCTGTTCGGGCACTCCGTGTCCCGCCCTGTCGAGGATGCGCTTGCGGCTCCGCCGCCCATCGGGCTCCGGATGCCGCTCGCTGCGGGGTTCGGGCGGTCGTTGAGGCGGTAGCCGGGGTTGGCGTCCCTCACGGGCCGTCCTCAGGCCGGCAGCAGGTTGCCCCTTCTCGAGAGCAGGAACTTCTTGAAGGCCGTCACCGGCGGGGTGTCCGGGCGGTCCGCCAGCCACGCCACGCCGATCTCACGGACCGCCCTCGGGGCCGTCACCGTCAGTTCCACGACCCCTGGCCTGGGGACCGTGGGCGGGGGCAGGAGGGCGACCCCCAACCCGGCCGCCACCAGGCCCCGCAGGGTCTCCGCCTCCTCGCCCTCGAAGGCGACCCTCGGGCGGAAGCCGGCCTCGCGGCACAGGGCGTCGAAGATGCGGCGCAGGCCGTAGCCGGGCTCCAGGGTGACGAAGGTGTCCTCGGCCGCCTCGGCCAGGCGGATGCGGCGACGGGTGGCCAGACGGTGGTCGGCGGGGACGACCAGGCGGAGTTTCTGCTCGTCCAGGCGGCGGGCGACCAGGTCGGGGGCGTCCGGGACCGGGGAGGTCAGGCAGAGGTCCAGCTCCCCCGCCCGCAGCCGCTCCAGCATCGCCTCGCCGTAGTTCTGCACCAGGCTGAAGCGGACGCGCGGGTGGTCCTCGCGGAAGGCGTGCAGGAGGCCGGGGACCGTCTCGGCGCCCATGGTGTGCAGGAAGCCGAAGGCGACCTTGCCGGTGGCCGGGTCGGCGTCGGCGCGCACCTCCTCGGCGGCCCGCTCGATCTCGGCGAGGGCGCGTTCGACGGAGGCGAGGAAGGTGCGGCCGGCGGGGGTCAGGGAGACCGTGCGGCCGTGCCGGGCGAACAGGTCGACACCCAGGTCCTGCTCCAGGCGGGCCATCGCACGGGAGAGGGTGGACTGGGGGACGTTCATCTCCTGGGCGGCGCGGGTGACGTGCTCCGTACGGGCCACGCCGGCGAAGTACGCGAGGCGGGGAGCGAGCACCCTCGACATCTCAGACATGTCTTCTGTGTCACTGTTCGGTGACAGGCGAGCCTGTGAGCTCTGCTGATGCTGCATGGGAACGATTATGACGATTCCATGCATTGGACGGATGAGACGGCCCGTACCTACGGTCGAGGCATGTCTCCCGCCAGTACCGGGGCGTCCACCGTCGTGGGCGCCGCACCGACCGTCCCCGTCTCCGACACCTCCGCCTCCGACTCCCGTATGACTCCGGGCGGCCCCGGCTACCGCCGGATGAGCCTCGCCCTCTTCCTCGCCGGAGTCGCGACCTTCGCCCTGCTGTACTCGACGCAGGCCCTGCTGCCGCTGATCTCCGGCGAGTTCGGGGTCGCGGCGAGCGAGGCGAGCTGGACCGTGGCGGCCGCGACCGGGGGACTCGCCCTGTTCGTCCTGCCGATGAGCGCCCTGTCCGAGCGCTTCGGCCGCCGTACGGTGATGACGGCCTCGCTGGCCGTCGCGGTGAGCGTCGGGCTGCTGGTGCCGTTCGCGCCCTCGCTCGGCGTGCTGGTGGTGCTGCGGGCGGTGCAGGGCGCGGCGCTGGCCGGTCTGCCGGCCTCGGCGCAGGCCTATCTGGCCGAGGAGGTCCGGCCGAAGGCGCTGGTCACGGCGATCGGGCTGTTCGTGGCGGGCAACAGCGTGGGCGGTATGAGCGGCCGGGTGATCACCGGCTGGGTGGCCCAGGAGTGGGGCTGGCGGGTGGCCGTCGGCGTGATCGGCCTGATCGCCGTCGGGTGCGCGATCGCCTTCCGGCTGCTGCTGCCCACGCCGAGGCACTTCACGGCGGGCTCGCTGCGACCGCGCGTGCTGCTCGGCACGGTCCGCGACCACCTCGCGAACCCGCTGCTGCGGCGGCTGTACGCGATCGGCGCGCTGTTCATGACCGTGTTCGGCGGCGTGTACACGGTGATCGGCTACCGGCTGACCGGCGCGCCGTTCGGACTGCCGCAGGGCATCATCGGCTCGATCTTCCTGGTCTACCTGGTGGGTACGGTGTCGGCGTCCACGGCGGGCCGGCTGGTGGGCCGGCTCGGCCGCCGGGGCGCGCTGTACCTGGCGGGCGGTACGACGGCGGCGGGCCTGCTGCTCTCCCTGGCCCCCTCCCTGCCGCTGGTCCTGCTGGGCCTGGTGCTGATCACGGCGGGCTTCTTCGCGGGGCACGCGGTCGCCTCCTCGGCGGTCAGCAAGACGGCCACGCGGGGCCGTGCCCAGGCCTCGGCCCTGTACCAGTCCATGTACTACGTCGGCTCCAGCGTCGGCAGCACGGTCGGCGCGACGGCCTTCCACGCGGACGGCTGGAGCGGCACGGTGGGGGTCGGCCTGCTCGCGGTCGTCGGGGTCGTCACCATCACGCTGCTGGGCACCCGGGCGGCCCGGGTGGCGGCGCGCGGCTCGCTTGTGGCCGACGCGCACTGAAGCGCCCCGTCCGACCTGCGCTTTTCCCACTCTGGGCGCCATTGTCAGTGCCCTGCGGTAGCTTCCAAGGTGCTGGGGCGCGAAGGCGCGCCACAGGAACGGCCACAGGGGTGGGTGGACGATGGGCGACAGCACGGCGACGGCGGACCTCGACGTCGCACTGGAGAAGCACCGGACCGAGCTGACCGGGTACTGCTACCGCATGCTCGGCTCCTCCTTCGAGGCGGAGGACGCGGTGCAGGACACCCTGGTGCGGGCCTGGCGCAGCTATGAGAAGTTCGAGGGCCGCTCCAGCCTGCGCTCGTGGCTGTACCGGATCGCGACGAACGTGTGCCTGGACATGCTGACGGCCGGCAACAAGCGGGCGAGACCGATGGACCTGACGGAATCGACACCGCTCGCGCAGGTCGCGCTCTCCCCCCGCCCCGACCACACCTGGCTGGAGCCGATGCCGGACGCGCGCGTGCTGCCGACGGTCGACGATCCGGCGGAGGCCGCCGTCGCGAAGGAGTCGATCCGGCTGGCCTTCATGGCGGCCCTGCAGCAGCTGCCGCCCAAGCAGCGGGCGGTGCTGATCCTGCGCGAGGTCCTGGCCTGGAAGGCGAGCGAGGTCGCCGAGCTGCTGGACACCTCGGTCGCCTCGGTCAACAGCGCGCTGCAGCGGGCGCGGGCCACGCTCGCGGAGCGCGCGGACGCGAGCCCCGAGGGCGCGGTGTCCGATCCGCTCGACGAGGAGCAGCAGAAACTCCTGGAGCGCTATGTCAAAGCCTTCGAGGGCTACGACATGACGGCGCTGACGGCGCTGCTGCACGAGGACGCCGTCATGACGATGCCGCCGTTCGACCTGTGGCTGCGCGGCCCGGCCGACATCACCGGCTTCATGACGACCCTCGGCGCCTCCTGCGCCGGCTCCCGGCTGCTGCCGGTGCAGGTCAACGGCCTGCCGGGGTTCGCGCACTACAAGCCGGACGAGGAGAAGGGCGGTTTTGGTCCCTGGGCCGTGCAGGTGCTGGAGCTGTCAGAGGGCCGGATCACCGGTTTCCACTGCTTCCTCGACACCAAGCGCTGGTTCCCGCTCTTCGGGCTGCCCCTCCACCTGGAAGCGGAGTCCGACGAGGTCGAGAAGGGCGGGTAGCGCGGGATCGGGGTCCCGCAGCCGGATCCGCCCGCCGGCCCGGCGGGCGGCCAGCTCCAGCCGCGCCAGCAGGTCCACGGCGGCCAGGCCCGGCGGCCCGAGCCCGCCCACGTCGCACACGACGACGCGGGCACCACTGCCCGCCAGCAGCGCCCGCACCTGGGCACACAGCCCCGCCACCTCGTCCCGGGTGACGGGGCCGGACAGCACGAGCACGGCGGGTTCCTCTGCCTTCACGTGCGGTAGACCGGCGGGCCGGGCGGAACTCATCGGGTTTGGGGTGAGGGGCCGCCTCGTCCATGGGCCCCTCGCTACGCCGAACGGGACCGGCGGCGGTCCACCGGTCCCGTTCGTCCGAACAAGGAGAGTCCAGGTCAGGCGATGCGTTCCAGCACCACCGGCGACGGCGTGAAGTCGGTGCCGGGCGCCGCGATGTCGTAGGAGCCCTCCACCGCCTGCAGCGCGTACGCGAAGCGCTCGGGGGTGTCCGTGTGGAGGGTCAGCAGGGGCTGGCCCTCGGTGACCGTGTCGCCCGGCTTGGCGTGCATCTCGACGCCCGCGCCCGCCTGCACCGGGTCCTCCTTGCGCGCACGCCCCGCGCCCAGGCGCCAGGCCGCGACGCCGATGTCGTACGCGTCGAGGCGGGTGAGGACACCGGAGGACGGTGCCTTGATCACGTGCTGTTCCTTCGAGGTGGGCAGCGGCGCGTCCGGGTCGCCGCCCTGGGCCGCGATCATGCGGCGCCAGACGTCCATCGCGGAGCCGTCGGCCAGGGCCTTCGCCGGGTCGGCGTCCTTCACCCCGGCCGCCTGGAGCATTTCGCGCGCGAGGGCCAGCGTCAGCTCGACCACGTCCGCCGGGCCGCCGCCCGCCAGGACCTCCACCGACTCGCGGACCTCCAGGGCGTTGCCCGCCGTCAGGCCCAGCGGGGTCGACATGTCCGTCAGGAGGGCCACCGTCTTCACGCCGTGGTCGGTGCCCAGGCCGACCATCGTGGTCGCCAGTTCGCGGGCGTCGTCCAGCGTCTTCATGAAGGCACCGCTGCCCACCTTCACGTCCAGGACCAGCGAGCCCGTGCCCTCGGCGATCTTCTTCGACATGATGGAGGAGGCGATCAGCGGGATCGCCTCGACCGTGCCGGTCACGTCCCGCAGGGCGTACAGCTTCTTGTCCGCCGGGGCCAGGCCGTCGCCCGCCGCGCAGATCACCGCGCCCGTGGTGTCCAGGACGTGCAGCATCTCCTCGTTGGAGAGCAGGGCCCGCCAGCCGGGGATCGACTCCAGCTTGTCCAGCGTGCCGCCGGTGTGTCCGAGGCCCCGGCCCGAGAGCTGCGGGACGGCGGCGCCGCACGCGGCCACGAGCGGGGCCAGCGGCAGGGTGATCTTGTCGCCGACGCCGCCGGTCGAGTGCTTGTCGGCCGTCGGGCGGGACAGGGCCGAGAAGTCCATGCGCTCGCCGGAGGCGATCATGGCCGCCGTCCAGCGGGCGATCTCGCGGCGGTTCATTCCGTTGAGCAGGATCGCCATGGCGAGCGCGGACATCTGCTCGTCGGCGACCTCGCCGCGGGTGTACGCGTCGATGACCCAGTCGATCTGCTCGTCGGTCAGCTCGCCGCGGTCCCGCTTGGTGCGGATCACGGAGATGGCGTCCATGGCCATGGCGGGTGTGGTTCCTTCCGGGAGGTGCGAAGTGTGCGGCCCCCCTGCGAGCGGGGCAGGGGGGCCGTACGGGACTTACGAGGAGAGGTGCCCGGGGCCGAAGGCCTGGGGCAGCATCTCGGAGAGCGTCAGGACGCCCGCGGGGGTGTCCAGGAGGAGGTCCGGGCCGCCGAACTCGTACAGCAGCTGGCGGCAGCGGCCGCACGGGACCAGCAGGCCGCCGGTGCCGTCGACGCAGGTGAAGTGCGTCAGCCGGCCGCCGCCCGTGCGCTGCAGGTCGGACACCAGGCCGCACTCGGCGCACAGGCCGATGCCGTAGGAGGCGTTCTCCACGTTGCAGCCGGTGACCGTGCGGCCGTCGTCGACCCGGGCCGCCACGCCGACCGGGAAGCCGGAGTAGGGGGCGTACGCGTGGGTCATCGCCTCCCGCGCCACCTCCCGCAGCGCCTCCCAGTCGAATCCGGCGGCTTCCTGCGTCACTTGCCCTGACCCTTCCGGTAGCGCATGCCGTCCGCCTTCGGCATCCGCAGGCGCTGCGCCGACAGGGACAGCACCAGCAGGGTGACGACGTACGGCGTGGCACCCACGAAGTCGCTCGGGACCTCGTCGGTGACCAGGTACCAGAGCAGGACCAGCGCGCCCACGAGGAGGCTGACCCCGCCCTGCCACAGGGCCTTGCGGTACAGCTTCCAGCCTGCCAGGGCGACCAGCAGAACGACCAGCAGGAGCAGCAGCGCGTGGACGGTCGGACCGCCGTTGCGCAGCTGGAGGGCGTCGGAGTAGCCGAACAGGCCCGCGCCCATCGCGAGGCCGCCCGGACGCCAGTTGCCGAAGATCATCGCCGCGAGGCCGATGTAACCGCGGCCGGCGGTCTGGCCTTCCAGGTACGTGTGCGAGGTGACCAGTGCCAGGAAGGCGCCGCCGAGGCCGGCGAGGCCGCCGGAGACGGCCACGGCCGCGTACTTGTACGAGTAGACGTTGACGCCGAGGGACTCCGCGGCGGTCGGGTTCTCGCCGCAGGAGCGCAGCCGCAGACCGAACGGGGTGCGCCACAGGATCCACCAGGTGGCGACGAAGAGAACGGCGGCCAGGACCGTGACCACGGACAGGTGCGTGACCAGGCCGCCGAGGATGCCGGCGAGGTCGGAGATCAGGAACCAGTGGTGGTTCTCGATCGAGTGCAGGCTGTCGGAGAGGCCGGGCACGGTGACGTCGGGCAGGTTCGCGACCGGCGGGGACTGCTTGGGGTTGCCGCCCGCGTTGGCCGCGGCGCCGCCGGAGAAGAACAGCTTGGCGAGGTACTGCGTGGCGCCGAGCGCGAGCAGGTTGATCGCGACACCGGAGACGATGTGGTCGACTCCGAAGGTGACGGTGGCGACGGCGTGCAGCAGGCCGCCGAGGACGCCGAAGCCGATACCGGCCAGCAGGCCGAGCCAGGGGCTGGACTGCCAGCCGACCCAGCCCGCGCCGAAGGTGCCGAGGATCATCATGCCCTCGAGGCCGATGTTGACCACACCGGCGCGCTCGGACCACAGGCCGGCGAGACCGGCGAGGCCGATCGGCACGGCGAGGCCGAGGGCGGCGCTGACCTGTCCGGTGGAGTCGAGGTCCTGCGAGCCGGTGATCATACGGACGGCGGCCAGGAGCAGCAGCCCACCGGCGACGAGCAGCAGGATCTGGCCGAAGGAGCGGCCCGTGCGCTGCGGCGCGCCGGCCGCCTTGGGCGCCGCGGGCGGCGGCGCGTCGGTCATCGTGGCAGTCATCACGCCACCTCCTGCTTCTTCGTCTGGGCGGCGGCCTGGGCGGCGAGTTCGGCGCCGACCTTCTGCTGCTGGCGCTTGAGGCCGTAGCGGCGTACGACCTCGTAGGCGATGACGACACACAGCACGATGACGCCCTGGATGACGCCGAGGATTTCCTTGTCGTAGCCCTGGAATTCCAGGTGGTTGGTGGTGCGCTCCAGGAAGCCCCACAGCAGGGCGCCGAGCGCGATACCGACCGGGTTGTTACGGCCGAGCAGCGCGATGGCGATGCCGGTGAAGCCGATGCCGGTCGGGAAGTCGCTGCTGAACTGGTAGCTGTCGTTGAGCAGGGTCGGCATGCCGATCAGACCGGCCACCGCACCCGAGATGATCATGCTGGTGACGATCATCTTCTTCACCGACACACCGCTCGCGGTGGCCGCGCTCTCGGACTGGCCGACGGTGCGCAGGTCGTAGCCGAACCGGGTGCGGCCGAGGACGAACCAGTACGCGATGCCGACGATCACGGCGATGAAGATGAAGCCCCACAGGTCACCGGCCGGGCCGGTGTTGATGGTGAAGAAGTGCGAGGCCGACGGCAGCGGCTTGGTGGCGACGACGGTGCCGCCCTGCTGGAGCTGGGCCAGCTTTCCGGGCTGCAGCAGGTAGGCGATGATCGCGGTGGCGATCGAGTTCAGCATGATCGTCGAGATGACCTCGCTGACGCCGCGGGTCACCTTCAGGACACCGGCGATGGCCGCCCACACGGCGCCGGTCGCCATGGCGCAGATGAGAATCAGCAGGATGGAGAGCCAGCCCGGCAGGGTCAGCGCGCCGCCGAGGACGGCGGCGAAGAACGCGGCGAGCCGGTACTGGCCGTCCACGCCGATGTTGAACAGGTTCATCCGGAAGCCGATGGCCACCGAGACGCCCGCGAGGTAGTACGTGGTCGCCTTGTTGAGGATGTAGACCTGGCTGTCGCTGGCGAAGCCGTAGGTCAGCATGTCGTTGAAGGCGGGACCGGGGTTCTTGCCGGTCGAGAGGATCACCAGGGCGGTGACGACGAGCGCGGCGACGACCGCCAGCAGCGGCGCGGCGAGGCCGAGGAGCAGCCGCTCCTTGTCGATCCGTGAGGTCAGCTTGTTCATCGCTCGTCGTCCTCTGTGTGCTCCAGGTGGCCGGTGGCCGCACCCGTCATGGCGGAGCCCAGCTCTTCGGGGGTGATGGTGGCGGGGTCGGCGTCGGCGACCAGGCGGCCGCGGTACATCACCCGCAGGGTGTCGGAGAGCCCGATCAGCTCGTCCAGGTCCGCGGAGATCAGCAGGACGGCCAGACCCTCGCGGCGGGCCTCGCGGATGTAGTCCCAGATCGCGGCCTGCGCGCCGACGTCCACGCCTCGGGTGGGGTGGGCGGCGATGAGCAGCTTGGGGTCGTGGCTCATCTCGCGGCCGACGATCAGCTTCTGCTGGTTGCCGCCGGACAGCGAGGCCGCGGTCACGTCGATGCCGGGGGTGCGGACGTCGTAGGCCTCGACGATCCGCTCGGTGTCGGCGCGGGCGGCCTTGATGTCGAGCAGCGGGCCGCGGGAGTTGGGCCTCTCGCTGACGTGGCCGAGGATGCGGTTCTCCCACAGCGGCGCTTCCAGCAGCAGGCCGTGGCGGTGGCGGTCCTCGGGGATGTAGCCGATGCCGGCCTCGCGGCGGTCGCGGGTCGGGGCGTGGGAGATGTCGGTGCCGTCGAGGGTGACGACGCCGGCGTCCGGGTGGCGCATGCCCATGATCGCCTCGACCAGCTCGGACTGGCCGTTGCCCTCCACACCGGCGATGCCGAGGACCTCGCCCTTGTGGATGGTGAAGGAGATCTGGTCCAGGATGATCCGCTCGATGCCCTCGAGGTCGGTCTGCGCGAGGTGCAGCCCCTCCACCTTCAGCATCGGGACGTCTGTGACGGTGGACTCCGCGGTCTCCGGCGTGGGCAGTTCGCTGCCGACCATCAGCTCGGCGAGCTGCTTGGGCGTGGTGCCCTGCGGCGAGACCGTGCCGACGGTGGTGCCGCGCCGGATGACGGTGATCTCGTCGGCGACGGAGAGCACCTCGCCCAGCTTGTGGGAGATGAAGATGACGGTGAGGCCCTCGGACTTCAGCTCGCGCAGGTTGTCGAAGAGCGCGTCGACCTCCTGCGGCACGAGCACGGCCGTCGGCTCATCGAGGATGAGGGTCTTGGCGCCACGGTAGAGGACCTTGAGGATCTCCACGCGCTGGCGGTCGGCGACGCCCAGCTCCTCCACCAGCACGTCCGGGCGGACGTTCAGGCCGTAGGCGTCCGAGATCTCCTTGATCTTGGTACGGGCCCTGTTCCCGATGCCGTACAGCTTCTCCGCGCCGAGGACGACGTTCTCCAGCACGGTGAGGTTGTCGGCGAGCATGAAGTGCTGGTGCACCATGCCGATGCCGCGGGCGATGGCATCGCCGGGGTTGTCGAAGGTGACCTGTTCGCCGCCCACCGTGATGGTGCCCTCGTCCGGCTGCTGCATGCCGTAGAGGATCTTCATCAGGGTGGACTTGCCGGCGCCGTTCTCACCGCACAGGGCGTGGACGGTGCCCGTGCGGACCGTGATGTCGATGTCGCGGTTGGCGACGACGCCGGGGAAGCGCTTGGTGATGCCGCGCAGTTCGACGGCAGCGGGAGGGCTGGACGCGTTGATGGCGCACTCTCCTCGGGGAAAGGGGCTGCTGGGGGGAGGTGGCGGGCGTCGGCGACGCTAGCGCGACAACTCCGTGCTACACGCGTAGAGTTGACACATTGTTATGGCTCGGCGAGGGGCCGTGGATACGGCGCCACCTCGCCGAGCCGGGGTCCGACGGACCGACGGGGAGCCGTCAGCTCGCGGGGCTGGTGTTGACCTTGATCTGGCCGGAGATGATCTTCTGCTTCGCGGCGTCCAGCTTGGGCTGGATGTCCTGGATGAAGCCGCCGCTGGTGGCGAGCGAGACGCCGCCCTTGGCGAGCGAGTAGACGTTGTTGCCGGTCAGCGGCTTGCCGTCCTTGACGGACTTGACGAAGTCGTACACACCGACGTCGACGTTCTTCACCATCGAGGTCAGGAACGAGCTCTTGTACTGGGCCAGACCCGGGATGTTGTACTGGTCGGAGTCCACGCCGATGCCCCAGGCACCCTTGACGCCGTGCACGGCCTCGATCGCGCCGTTACCGGAGGAGCCGGCCGCGGTGTAGATGACGTCGGCGCCCTTGTCCAGCATGCCCTGCGCGGCCTGCTGGCCCTTGTCGGGGCTGGAGAAGCCGGAGGTGTCCTGGCCGTGGGTCAGGTACTGGACGGCGACCTTCACCTTCGGGTTGGTGTCGTGCACGCCCTGGACGTAACCCGCCTCGAACTTCTTGATCAGGGGGTTGTCGACACCGCCGATGAAGCCGACGGAGTCCTTCTTGGTCTTCAGCGCGGCGGCGACACCGGCCAGGTAGGAGCCCTGCTCCTCGGTGAAGGTGATGCTGTTGACGTTCGCGCCCTGCACGACCGAGTCGACGATGCCGAAGCTGGTCTTCGGGTACTTCGCGGCGATCTTCTGCACGGCGGGGGCGTAGGTGTAACCGACGGCGACGATCGGGTTGTAGCCCGCGTCCGCCAGGTCCTGCAGCCGCTGCTCGCGGTCGGCCTCGGTGTCGGAGGTCTTGGCGGTCAGCTCCTTGATGGAACCGTTGAACTCCTTCACGGCCTTGTCGGCACCGCGCGCGGCGGAGTCGTTGAACGAACGGTCGCCACGGCCGCCGACGTCGTAGGCGAGACCGATCTTGATGCCCTTGCCGCCACCCGAGGAGGAGGACGAGCCGGCGTTGTTGTCGGAGGACGTGCTGCCACACGCGGTGGCAGTCATGGCGAGTGCCGCGGTGGCGATACACGCGGCGGAAAGCTTGGCTACCCGGCGCACGGGAGGCTCCTTCACCTGACCTGAGCGCCGAATCGGCGCTTGATGTGAGCACCTTGCCAGTGCTCGAGCCGAAACGCCCCGGCGGCGTCGGCTTCGCGGCATCGTAACGCGCGTAGATGTCGCAAAAAACCCCCTCTCGAAGCCGTTATCGATTCGAGGCAAACAGCATCTGAACTTGGATCTCGGGGGCTCGCACGGCCGTGTTGCACAGCGTGCACGAATGGCTTACGAGTGTGTTGCGCCGGTCAGGGGAACGGCTCGCGGGCCCCCGGGATCACGCCTCGAAGGGCGTCCCCGAGGGCCCGCACGCTCAGCCCTGTACGCCGTTCGGCTCCAGGAAGGCGGCCGCCGTGAACATCTCCACGCCGACCGTGATCGCGTGCTCGTCGGCGTCGAAGTCGCCCTGGTGGAGATCGCGTACGGTGCGCTCGCCGGGCCGCCGGACACCGAGCCGGGCCATGGCGCCGGGGACGTGCTCCTGGTACCAGGAGAAGTCCTCGCCGCCAAGGCTCTGCTCGGTGCTCTCGACGGAGTCCCGGCCGCGGCGCGCCGCCATCGCCCGGCGCAGCAGATCGGTGGACTCCCGGTCGTTGACGACGGGCGGTACCCCGCGCACGTAGGTGATCTCGGACTTGGCCCGGTGCAGGGTGGCGACCTCGTCGATGGCCGCGTGCACGATGTCGGGGGCCTGCCGCCAGGCGTCCAGGTCCAGGCAGCGCACGGTTCCGGACAGCTCGGCGTGCTGCGGGATCACGTTCGGGGCGTGCCCCGACTCGATCCGGCCCCAGGTCAGCGCCAGCCCGGCCCGGGTGTCGACGCGGCGGGCGATCAGCGCGGGCACGTCCACGGCGACGCGGGCGGCGGCGGTGACGAGGTCCGTGGTCAGGTGCGGCCGGGCGGTGTGCCCGCCGGGCCCGTCCAGGGCGATGTCCAGCCGGTCGCAGGCGCTGGTGATCGCGCCGTGCCGCAGCCCGATCTTCCCGGCGTCGACGCGGGGGTCGCAGTGCACGGCGAGGATCCGCTCGACCCCCTTCAGCACGCCGTCCTCGATGGCGTCCAGCGCGCCGCCGGGCAGCACCTCCTCGGCGGGCTGGAAGATCAGCCGCACCGGCCGGGGCAGCAGGCCCTTGGTGTGCAGGTCGGCGAGGACCAGGCCCGTTCCGAGCACGACGGTCGTATGCACGTCATGGCCGCAGGCATGCGCCCGATCGGGCACGGTCGACCGGTACGGGCAGTCGTTCTTGGTGTCCGGGATGGGCAGGGCGTCGATGTCCGCGCGCAGGGCCAGCAGCGGCATGGCCGGCCGCTCACCCTCCGCGAGGCCGATGTCACACACGAGTCCGGTTCCCTTGGCGAGCACCCGGGGCCGAAGCCCGGCCAGCTCCAGCCGCTCCTTGATCGCGGCGGTCGTACGGAACTCCTGATTGCCCAGCTCAGGGTGCATGTGCAAGTCGCGACGGAAGGCGACGAGTTCGGCGTGCAGGGCTTCGCTCAGCACGCCGGGGAGCACATCCCCCGCGAGGCCGGCCTCGGACTCTAGGGACATCAATTGCTTCACCCTCTGAAGGGTAGGACGCCCGGCTGGTCAACTACCCCTCGATCAACAAAACTTCAGCCCGTTAGGGGAAGAAAATCTGACCGGCGGACGCATGGCGGCGGACTGTGATGGGTAGAACCCATCTTTCTCCTTCCACGGATACCATGCCTCGCCACGGTCACGCTCGCGATGTCCACGAACCGGACTACGGCGCGACCCGCGCCCCGCTGGAGCCCGCACGCATGACCGACGCGACGGAGAACGCGATCGCCGAGGACTACGCCGCCCGGTTCCCGGCCGGCGGCCGGCATCCCCTGGACCGCACCGTGATCACCCCTTCGCCGAGCTGGTCGCCGATCTGGGCACGGCCCCCGTGGCCGACCTGGGCAGCGGCCCCGGACACGTCACCGCACTGCTGCGCGAGCTGGGCGTCCCGGCCTTCGGTGTGGACCTATTCCCCGCCATGGTGACGCCGGCCCGCACACCTACCCCGAACTGCGCTTCCGCATCGGTTCGATGACCTCCCTGGACCTGCCGGACGCCATCGTGGGCGGCGTCCTCACCTTCCAGACCGGCCCCGAGTCCGGCCACCTGCACCTGCAGGAGCGCTACGGCCACCAGATCGACCTCGACTGCCACTGGCGCACCCCGGAGCAGATCACGGCGGCGCTGACGGCGGCCGGGCTGGACCGCGGAAGCCGACGGGGAACCGGCCTGCCACGCCGGCCGGGCCGGCTACGCCGGGCTTACCGCCGCCAGCCTGTGCACGTCCCGTGCGGTCCCCGTGACCCCCGACAGGAAGCCCTGCGCCCGTGGGGACGCGGACTCGGTCAGCCAGGTGGGGTCGATGTCGAACACCGCCACCCGCACCCCCGTGCCCGCCAGCGCCAGCGGCAGGGTGTGGACGACCGTCGACGGGAAGCTGAGGATCGTACGGCCGATCGGGCCCCGGCGGGCGATCACCTCCAGGGGGAGGTCCGGACGGACTATCTGCAGGCCGGTCTCGGCGGCCAGGCGGTGGAGTTTTCCCGCGCTCTCCCGGCGGTGGGCGAAGTACCGCGTCGCACCGTGCGTCTTGGACAGGTGACGGACCGCCTCCAGGTACGCCTCGCCGTCCACAACTCCCGTTTCCACCAGGGAGGTTCCCACCATGTCCGCGCCCTTGGTGATGCGCGGCGGCCCGAAGCGGGCGCGGGTCCAGGAGAAGTCGTTCGCGGTGACCGTGACGCCCTGAGGGGTCTCCGTCACCGGCATGGAGGAGAAGACCTCGACCCGGCGGCGGGCGCTCGGGGTCAGGCGGCGGCGGGCCGAGGACGACACCGGGGCGAACAGCAGATCCCTCGCCCCGGGGCGGCCGCCCTTGCGGTGCCAGCGGACCAGCCGCTCACCCCGGGCCAGCTGGGCGACGAACTCCATCGTCGCCGTGCCGTCGTCGACCACGACCAGGTCCTTCGCCCGGGTGATCGTCAACAGCAACTGCACATACCGGGAGAAGGGGTCTCCCATGACGATCCGGTCGGCCCTCCGCAACGAGCCCGCCAGGCCGGCGATCGTCTGGAACGGGGCCGCCGGGCCGCCCCGCGCCTCCTCCCAGCGCACCCGGTACCCCTCGTCCCGCGCCAGGTCCGCCATGCGGCGCAGCTGGCCCCGGGTCATGGGGTCGGTCGGGGACAGGACGACGACCGTGAGGTCCGCGCCGTTCCGAGGCGGGTCGCCGGCCACCGTCCGCCGCACCTGCGCGGGCACGGACGGAAGCGGGTCCGCGCCGCGCAGTCCGTGCAGATGCGCCCATTCCAGTACGTTCAGCAGCTGGACCGGGCTCTCCACGAAGGCGAGCGTGCGGGGAGGGTGGCCGGCGTGACCGGCGCGGGGGCTCATCGGCGTACGACCGTCCCGTCCTAAGGGAATCAAGGCGTCAAGGCGCTCAGACGGTGACCGGCTCGCCCGCCGCCGCCGCGATCTCCGCCTCGGCGACCACACCGGTGACCCGGCGCAGCTTCTTCATCGGGCCGAGCTCGGAGTCGTAGACCTTCTTGACGCCGTCACCGAGGGAGGCCTCGATGGTGCGGATGTCGCGGACCAGGCGCGTCAGGCCCTGCGGCTCCACCGACGCGGCCTGGTCGGAGCCCCACATGGCGCGGTCGAGGGTGATGTGACGCTCGACGAAGGTCGCCCCGAGCGCGACCGCGGCGAGGGTGGTCTGCAGGCCGGTCTCGTGGCCGGAGTAGCCGATCGGGACGTTCGGGTACTCCTTCTCCAGCGTGTTGATCACGCGGAGGTTCAGCTCCTCGGCCTTCGCCGGGTAGGTCGACGTGGCGTGGCACATCAGGATGTTGTCGGAGCCGAGGACCTCGACCGCGTGGCGGATCTGCTTCGGCGTCGACATGCCGGTGGAGAGGATGACCGAGCGGCCCGTCGCGCGCAGCGCGCGCAGCAGCTCGTCGTCGGTCAGGGACGCGCTCGCCACCTTGTGGGCGGGGACGTCGAACTTCTCCAGGAAGGCGACGGCCTCGGTGTCCCACGGGGAGGCGAACCAGTCGATCCCCTTCTCCTTGCAGTACTCGTCGATCTGGCGGTACTCGTCCTCACCGAACTCCACGCGGTGGCGGTAGTCGATGTAGGTCATCCGGCCCCAGGGCGTGTCGCGCTCGATGTCCCACTGGTCGCGCGGGGTGCAGATCTCGGGCGTGCGCTTCTGGAACTTGACGGCGTCGCAGCCGGCGTCGGCGGCCACGTCGATCAGCTTGAAGGCGTTCTCCAGCTCACCGTTGTGGTTGATGCCGATCTCGCCGCAGATGTAGACGGGCTTGCCGGGGCCGACCTCGCGGGAACCGAACGTACGCAGACGGGAGTTGGTGCTCATCAGGGGGATGTCCTTACTTGGGGAGGGAATCGAGAGAGGGGCCGAGGATCCAGCTGGCGATCTCTCGGATCGCGCCGTCACCGCCGGGGACCGTGGTGACCGCGCGTGCGGCGCCGCGTACGACGTCGTGGGCGCTCGCGACCGCCACGGGCCAGCCGACGAGGGCGAAGCACGGCAGGTCGTTGACGTCGTTGCCGACGTAGAGCACGCGCTCCGGCGCGATGCCCTGCTCCTCGCACCACTGCTTCAGCGCGAGGTCCTTGCGGTCGATGCCGTGCAGCACGGGAAGCTTCAGCTTCCGGGCGCGGGCGGCGACCACAGGGTTCTGTTCCGTGGACAGGACCAGCATCTTCAGGCCGCTCTTGCGCAGGGCCGCGATGCCGAGTCCGTCGCCGCGGTGCACGGAGACGAACTCCCGTCCTTCGGAGTCGATCAGCACCCGGTCGTCGGTCTGGGTGCCGTCGAAGTCGAGGACTACGGCGTCGATGTCGTCGTAAGTGGGGAGCGAACCGGGGCGGTCCGCGTCGAAGAGGGGGGCCAGGGCGCGGGCCCGGGCGAGGTCGTGCGGGTCGTCGATCTCCAGCACGCGCGCGGGGTCCGTGCGGACGAGTTCCGTACGGCCGAAGAAGCGGTGCTGGTGCTTGCGGAAGCCGGCCGCGTCCATCGCGTAGGCGGCGCCGGTCTCCAGGAAGTCCTGGGGGCGGTCCTGGCGGCGTGGGCGGTAGGACTTGTCGTGGTTGACGCCGTGGCCTCCGGCGGCCCGCGCGGAGACGGCGCGGCTGCCGTCCGCCGGCGCGGGAACAACGTGGCCACCGCCGTAACCCCCGGTCGCCGCCGCGGGAACAGCATGGCCGTCGACCGCCGCCGAGGCCATGCCCCGCGCTGCCGCCACCGAAGCCCTGCCGGTCGCGGCTGCCGGCTGCGCCGGGACCGCCAGTGCCGCCGCTGCCGACGCTGCCGAAGAACCTTCCGTCACCGGGCCGTCGGCCGGCGGCTCGCTGTGCGCGGCGAGTTCGTCGGCCGCCTCCCGCCAGACGAAACCATGGAACGGCGCGACCGTCAGCGCGCTGTCCGCGCCGTCCTCGATCACCGCCGACGCCACCCCGTCTATGTCCTCGCGGACGAGGAAGGGGCTGGTGCACTGCACGAGCAGGACCGCGTCGACCGGCGCGCCGTGCAGCGCCTCGTGGGCGTCCATGGCGTGCAGGACCGCGGCCTCGGAGGTCGCCGTGTCCCCAGCGATGGCGGCCGGGCGCAGCACGACCTCGGCGCCGGCCTCCCGGGCGGCGGCCGCGATGGCCTGGTCGTCGGTGGAGACGACCACGTCGGTCACCAGCCGGCTCGCGCGGCACTCGCGCACCGCGCGGGCCACCAGCGGGACCCCGCCGACGGGGGCGAGGTTCTTCGCGGGCACGCCCTTGGAGCCGCCGCGCGCGGGGATCACCGCGAGCACCCGGCGCACCGTCGCGCCCTGTCCCGCTTCCGAGTTGGACATCCGATCTCCTTGAGAGGTCACAGCTCCCCCATCCGGCGGATCACCGGGGCGACCCGCTGCACGCCGTGGCGGTAGGCGCCACGCGCGGCGCGGCGCACGATCTGGCGGACCGGTCCGGGCTCCTTGTCGGCGGCGGGCGCGCCGGGCAGCGGGACGCCGTCGGGGCCGAGGTGGTGCCGGGCGAGGATGCCGGGCAGATAGCCGGGCGCGGTCTCGGGGGTGTAGTAGGGGTTCAGGGGCGGCAGGCCGCCGGGGCGGTCGAGCAGCTTGGCGATGCGCTCGCGGGCCGTGTCGAAGGCCGTGGCGTACGTGCCGTCGGCGGCCACGCCCTGCCGGGACACCCACTCCTCGTCGGCCACCGGCCGGTGTCCGGCGTCGAGCTGGTCCCAGGAGGCGAGGCAGCCGGAGCCGGTGAAGTGGTGGTTGCCGAGCACCTCGCGCACGCCCAGGTCGGTCAGGATCACCGTGGGGATGCGGCGGTGCAGGGCCTCCAGGGCGGCCGTGGAGCTGACCGTGACCAGCAGGTCGGTGCGGTCCAGCACCTCGCCCATGTGCCCGTACACCAGAGAGAAGTTGGCGGGCAGGTTCTTGCCCTGCGCCAGCTTCTGGTACGGCAACTCCTCGATGTGGGTGGTGTGTTCGCCCGGCCTGGAGCGCAGCTTCAGCAGCACCTCGCGCTCGGGGTGCCTGCGGGCGTGCTCGATCAGCCGGTTCAGCAGGTACGTACGGTCCTTGCGGCTGTCCGGGACGGACGGCTGGGCCGCGAAGACGACCGTGTAGGGCCTGCGCCCTTGCTCCGCGGACGGCTCGTGTTCACCGGTGTACGGCGCCCCGCCGAGGAAGGGCAGCGCGACCTCGGTGACCGAGGAGGCGTCGGCGCCCACACCCTCGTACACGGCCCGGAACCGGTCCGCGTCGTGGCGGGAGTTGGCGAGGACGAGGTCCGCGCCGTGCCGCAGCAGCAGGCCGTCGGCGAGCTTCTCGTAGACGACGCCGACGTACCCGGTGACGACGACAGGACGCTGGGCGACGCCCGCCCAGGTGGCGCGCAGCCCGTGCAGCATGGCCTGGACGCCGCCGCCGACGAGCGCGAGGATGAGGACGTCGTAGGCCGACTCGGTCATCGCACGCAGGAACTCGACGCCGGTGACCTCGCGGAGGGAGTCCGCCCGGACGCCGACCTCCTTCAGCTGGCGGGCCGTCGGGGTGGCGCGCCCCCGCAGGAGGTAGCCGTCGAGCCGGATCTCGGCGACCGCGGGGGCGAGGCGCTGCGCGGTGAGCGCGCCCCACTTCCACCGGGTGTCGGAATCGGCGAGGACGGCGACCCGCAGGGACTTCGTAGCACTTGCTGGCACGCCGAAGACGCTAGGAAGCCATTCCGAGGTTCGGCCCAACCCGAATGCAACAAACGGTTAACAGCACATCGCCGAATGGCGAATCGGGTCGTGAAGGCGCGCGAAAAAAGCCTGGTTCACAGCTTCGCCACGTGCCGTTCACTCAGCATCAAGCGGACCGTCAAGACGAATGACGGGCTTCGTCCTAACGTTCAAGCCGTGGTCAAGCTCTCCGTCATCGTGCCGTTCTACAACGTGCAGCAATACGCGCCCGACACGCTCGTGAGTCTGAAGGCGAACGCGCGTGAGGACTTCGAATTCATTCTCGTCGACGACTGCTCACGCGACGGGACACCAGAGATTCTCGCGCGCGCGGAGCGCGAGCTGCCCGGCGCCGTCCTGGTCCGGCACGAGCAGAACGGGGGGCTGGCTACCGCCCGCAACACCGGTATCGACCGGGCGCGCGGCGAGTACCTGACCTTCCTGGACGGCGACGACTGGCTGGCGCCCGGCTACTTCGCCCAGCTCGTCGCGGCCATGGAGGAACTGGGCTGCGACTTCATCCGCACCGACCATGTGCAGTGCACCGCGCGGGCGCGCACCGTGAACCGGGTGCCCGTGGGCCGGCGGAACGTGGTGCTGAGCCCGCGCGAGGCGATCCTGCCCGCCGACCGGTCCACGTCGGTGGACTACGCGTTCGCGTGGGCGGGCGTCTACCACCGCCGGCTGGTGGACCAGGGCCTGCTGCACTTCACCGACGGGCTGCGCACGGCCGAGGACCGGCCCTGGATCTGGAAGCTGCACCGCGAGGCGGAATCGTTCGCCGCGGTGAGCATGCTCGGGGTGTTCTACCGGCGCGGGGTCGCTTCCTCGCTCACCCAGATCGGCGATGTCCGGCAACTCGATTTCATTCGGGCGTTCGATCAGGTAATTGCGGAAACCGCCCAGGACCGGGACGCCGATCAGTTGCTGCCGAAGGCCGTCCGCACCTATTGCGCCATCATTTCCCATCATCTGGGATCCATCGAAAGGTTCGAGCCCGCGGTGGCGAAGAAACTGAAATCCATGAGTGCCGCGGCCCTGCGGCGCATGCCGCAGGACGTGCTGGACGAGGCGCTGGACTCCATGGACCTCCAGCGCGCCGTCAAGCTGCGCCGGCTGCGCCGCCGTCCCGCCCCCGCGGGGGCCGCCGCGTGACCACCCAGATCTTCCAGGCGTCGACGCTGTACGGCACGGCCACGCTCGCCGCCGCCCTGGACTCCGGCTGCTTCCGCCCGGCCGACCGGCGGATCCTGCTGGTGTGCAACAACGCGGCCGCCCCCGAGACCACGCCCGGCCTGGAGGTCGCGCCCGGTTTCGAGAAGCTGCGCGACCGCTTCGACGACGTGATCTCGTACAACGAGACGATCTTCCCGTTCCATCCGGGCGGCTGGGCGCCGCGCGTGGACGACATGCCCCTCTGGGAGCGCTTCTTGCGCCACGAGTGGCAACTGGGCGACGAGGAAGTCGAGTTGGCGGTGGAGTCGATCCAGGTCAACCCGTCCCTGTCGCTCGCGCAGATCTTCAACGGCGCCCCGGTGACCGTCTACGCCGACGGCCTGATGTCCTACGGCCCCACCCGCAACAAGATCGACCCGCTGGTCGGCACCCGCGTGGACCGGGTGCTACACCTGGACCTGGTGCCGGGCCTGACGCCGCTGCTGCTCACCGAGTTCGACGTGCCCGGCGAGCTCGTGCAGACGGCCGCCTTCACCAAGGTCCTCGCCGAACTCGCACCGGTCGACGTGGAGTTGCCGGAGATCGAGGAGCCCGCGCTGCTGCTCGGCCAGTACCTCTCGGCGTTGGACATCCTCACCGCCGAGCAGGAGGAGAACCTGCATGTGCGGATGCTGAAGGGCGCCGCCGCGCTCGGGCACACCAGGGTGGTGTTCAAGCCGCACCCGTCCGCCCCGGCCCGCTTCACCCGTCTGCTGGAGCAGGAGGCGGAGCGGCTGAAGGTCGAGCTGACCGTGCTCGACACCCCGGTCCTCGCCGAGGTGCTGTACCAGCGGATGCGTCCGGCGCTGGTCGTCGGTTGCTTCTCCACCGCCCTGCTCACGGCCAAGGCCCTGTACGGCCTGCCGGTCGCCCGCATCGGCACCGAGGTGCTGCTGGAGCAGCTGACGCCGTACGAGAACAGCAACCGCGTCCCGGTGACGATCGTGGACGCGCTGGTGCCCGCCCTCGGCGACCGTGCCGCGGTCACCGAGCAGCGCACCGGCATGGACGTGGCGGCGCTCGGCGCGCTGATCCGCGCGGTGGGTTTCGCGATGCAGCCGAAGATCTACCCCGGGCTGCGCGCCGAGGCCGAGGGCTGGCTCGCGAAGAACCTGAACGCTTCGACGGTGCGCTACTTCAAGCGCCGGCGCCTGACCTCGCTGGCGCTGCCCGGCGGGGTGCCGGCCCAGCTGGCGTTCATCCCGCGCAACGCGACGGTCCGCCGGGTCGCGAAGAAGGCGCGCAGTCTGCGCCGGGGCGCACGCGGTTGACACGGGCCGGGCAGCGGGCCGCACGCGGCCTGTGAGCCGTCGGCAGCCGGTCGTACAAGCGAATCAGGAAGGGAACCGCACATGGCTGCTTCATCCACCGGCGTCACCGCCGCCCCCGGCACGCTGATACCGGGGACGGCCGCCGCCCCGGTCCCGCCCGCCGGGCGCGGGAGCCGTCTGCCGGCCCTGGACGGCCTGCGGCTCGTCGCCGCTCTGATGGTCTGCCTCTACCACTACACCGGCCGCGGCGGCACGGTCGCCACGTCCTGGCACGGCAGTCCGGGCCACCTCTTCCCGGGCCTGTCCCGGGCGGCCGTGTACGGCAATTTCGGCGTCGAGCTCTTCTTCGTCATCAGCGGTTTCGTGATCTGCATGAGCAGCTGGGGCCGCACCCTCGGTGACTTCTTCCGCTCCCGCGTCGCGCGCCTCTACCCCGCCTACTGGGTGGCCCTGGTCCTGGTCACCGGGGCGTCCCTCGCCCTGCCCGCCGTGGTCCACCCGGTCCGGCTGGACGAGTTCCTGGTCAATCTGACGATGCTCCAGCAGCCGATGGGCGCGACCCGCGTCCTGGGCGTGTGCTGGACGCTCTGGGTCGAGGTCCGCTTCTACGTTCTCTTCGCCCTGCTCGTCGTCCTGCGCGGGGTGACCTACCGCCGGGTGGTGCTGTTCGCCTGCCTCTGGACGTCGGCGGCCGTGCTGTGCCACTCGTCGGGCAACGCGCTGCTGAACCAGGTGGTCATGCCCGAGTACGCCCCCTTCTTCATCGGCGGCCTGGCGCTGTACCTGATCCACCGCTTCGGCGGCGACCTGCTCGCGTGGGGCATCGTCGCGATGTCCTGGCTGCTCGCGCAGCGGGAGGCCACCCTCGGCCTGTGGGGCCCGCACCCGCACCGCGATCCGTACGTCGTCATCCTGATCGTGACCCTCGCCTTCGCGGCCGTCGCCGTGGTGGCGCTGGGCTGGACGCGGTGGGCCTCCTGGCCCTGGCTGGTCACGGCCGGCGCGCTGACGTACCCGTTCTACCTGGTCCACGAGCACCTCGGCTGGTTCGTCATCCGGGTGCTGCACCGGGGGCTCGGCCTGCCCGCGTGGCCAACGCTCGTGGTGACCGTGCTGGGCATGCTGGTGCTGGCATGGCTGATCCACCGGTTCGTGGAGAGGCCGTTCGGCCCGCGGCTGAAGAGGGCGCTGAAGATGCGGAAGTTGGACAGCCGTTCACCTGGTCTTGGGTTTTGAACCGGACCGCCGGGCAGGCACCGTCTCATGGCCACCATCCAGGAAACGACCCGACCACCCCGCCGTCTGGACGACGTCCCCGGCTGGTTCCCGGTGCTCGACCAGCTGCTCTTCGACTGGTTCCTGACCCGGCAGGAGACCACAGGGATGCGGGGTGACCTGCTGGAAGTCGGGGTCTACATGGGCAAGAGCGCGATCTTCACCGGCCGGCACCAGCAGCCGGGCGAGCGGTACACCGTGTGCGACCTCTTCGAGGGCGAGGCGCCGGACGACGCCAACCAGGCCGAGTCGGCGAAGTCGTACGGCGCGCTGACCCGGCGCGTCTTCGAGGACAACTACCTCTCCTTCCACGACGAACTCCCCCGCGTGCTGCAGGGCCCCAGCTCGCTGGTGCCCGGCGAGGTCGAGCCGCGTTCCTGCCGGTTCGTGCACATCGACGCCTCGCATCTGTACGAGCATGTGCACGGCGACATCGGCGCCGCCCGCGAACTGCTGCTCCCGGACGGGATCGTCGTCCTGGACGACTTCCGCTCCGAGCACACCCCGGGCGTCTCCATAGCCACCTGGGAGGCGGTGCTCAACCGCGGGCTGCGTCCCGTCTGTCTGAGCACCCAGAAGCTCTACGGCACCTGGGGCGACCCGGAGCCGGTGCAGGAGGAGCTGCTGGCCATGGTGCGGGAGCGGTCCGACTGCCACCTGAGCGTCCAGGAGGCCGCCGGGCACCGGATCGTCCGGCTGAAGTCCAAGGGCATGCGGGCGCCCGAGTTCCCGCCGTCCAGGCACGCGGAACACGGGGATTCGGTCGCGGAGACGGAGCCGTCGCCCGTACCTGGACCGCGGGAGGCACCGGTGCCCGCGCTCCGCCGGGGCACCAGCCGGGTCCGGCGGGTCGCCGTCGACCTGCTGCCGCCGGTGGTCACCCGGGCGATCCGCCGGGCCCGCCGCGCCGCCCGCGGGTGACGGCTCAGCCGATCCCGTACCGCGCCCCGATGCCCGCGATCACGATCGCCAGCCCCTCCTCGTACTGCTCGTCGTAACCGTCGAAGAGCAGCTTCCCGGCCTCGGCGGCGAGCGGGTGGCCGGCCATGCGCCGGGCGCGTTCCTCGACGTCGTACCCCTCCCGGCGCTCGCCCGGGAGGGGCTCGACGCCCTGCTCCTCGGTGACGAAACCGACGGTGTAGGCGTTGACCGTGCGGCCTGCGTGAACCGCCTGGGCGAGGGTGAACCCGGCGTCGGTCAGCAGCCGCAGACCGGCCTCCATCTGGGGGGCGTGGTCCGTGCTCGTGAAGCGTGAACCACTGAACACCTTGGCGCCGTCGCGGTAGCCGAGCAACGCGGTCCGCAGTCCCCGGCCTTGGTTCAGCAGCCGCTCCTGCCAGGTGTCGGCGGGATCGAGCGCCGTGCCGGCGACCATCCGCCGGTACATCTCCGTCGCCATCTCGTCCAGCAGCGCCTGCTTGTCCTTGAAGTGCCAGTACAGCGCGGGCGCCTTGACGTCCAGTTCCTTCGCGATGGCGCGCAGGGTCAGACCGTCCAGACCGACCTCGTTCAGCAGCCGCAGGGCGGTGTCGGCGACGCGTCGGCGGTCCAGGGGCGCGCGTTTCTCGGGGCTCACACTTGACAGCTTAACAGCGTTAAGGGCAGGCTCTCGGGCAACGGAACTTAACGACGTTAAGGAGATACGTGATGGATGTCCTGATCGTGGGGGCGGGTCCGACGGGTCTGACTCTCGGCATCGACCTCGCCCGGCGCGGTGTGAGGGCACTGGTCGTGGAGCGGGCGGAGGGGTTGTTCCCCGGCTCGCGCGGCAAGGGGCTCCAGCCGCGCACCCTGGAGGTCTTCGACGACCTGGGCGTACTGGAGGCGATCCGGGCGGCGGGCGGCCCGTACCCGGCCCGGATGATCTGGAAGGACGGCGAGCGGGTCGGCGAGCAGCCGGTGTTCGAGAAGGTCGAGGCGGAGCAGGGCACGCCGTACGCCGAGCCGTGGATGGTCCCGCAGTGGCGGACGCAGGAGGTCCTGTACGCCCGGCTGACCGAACTGGGCGGCCGCGTCGACTTCGGGCGCGAGGTGACGGGCCTGGAACAGGACCCGAAGGGTGTGACCGCGCGCTTCGCCGACGGTACGACGATCCGCGCCCGCTATGTCGTGGCGGCCGACGGCGGCCGCTCGGTGGTCCGGCGTGCGGTGGGCGTGGGCATGACCGGCGACACGGTCGACCCGGCACCGTACCTGGTGGCGGACGTACGGCTGCGCGGCCTGGACCGGGACCACTGGCACACGTTCCCGGGCTCCGACGGCAGCGGGGTCACGCTGTGCCCGCTGCCCGCCATCCAGGACTTCCAGCTGACGGGGCGCTTCCCGGAGGGCACGGACCTCGACCTGTCCCTCGACGGCCTCCGCAAGATCGTCGCCGGGTACACCCACCTGGACGCCATGGACGTGACGGAGCTGCGCTGGGCGTCCGACTTCCGTCCACGCGCCGCCCTCGCGGACCGCTTCCGGGCCGGCCGGGTGTTCCTCGCGGGCGACGCGGCCCACGTCCACTCCCCGGCCGGCGGCCAGGGCCTGAACACCAGCGTCCAGGACGCCTACAACCTGGGCTGGAAGCTGGGCGCGGTACTGCGGGCCGGCGCCCCGGACGCCCTTCTCGACACCTACGAGGACGAGCGCCGGGCAAACGCCGCGGCCATGCTGGACCTCTCGACGGGCGTGCACCGCGGCGAGGTACGGCGCGGAAGGGCGACGATGCAACTGGGGCTGGGCTACCGGGAGTCGTCGCTGAGCGTGGACACCCGGGAGAACCCGACCGGCATACGAGCGGGCGACCGCGCCCCGGACGGCACGGTGTCCGGCGTCCGCCTCTTCGACACGTTCCGGGGTCCGCACTGGACGCTGCTGGGCGCGGAGACCTCGATCACCAGCGTCCGTTCCGTCCCCATGGCCCCCGAGTCATACGGCCCGGGTATCTTCCTGATCCGCCCGGACGGTTATGTGGGCTGGGCGGGCGACTCGACGGACGGGGTCGAGGCCTACCTGGCCGAGGTGGGCATCTGACGCCGGGCGGTGGTCAGTCGTCGCCGTCGAGGAGGGTGTCCACGGGGAGGTCGAGGGTGAGGCCGACGGATTCAGGGAGGGGGACGACCTCGCCCCGCTTGTAATGGACGGGGTCCGGATACTTACCATCGACCGGGTCCGCGTAGAGCAGGACCTCGTCGTGCTTGCGGTCCACGACGACGTACGCCGGAATGCCGGCCTTGGCGTATGTCTCCGATTTGATGACGAGGTCGATCGCCCAGTTCGTGGACGTCACCTCCAGGACCAAGCGGAATACGTGCGGCGCGTAGCAGTTCTTCTCCACCAGTGCGTCACGGAAGTCGGCCTCCACGATGGACACGTCGGGAACCGCGTAATCATCCGCACCAGTGGGGAGCCACAGGCCGATACCGGGCACGGCTCTCAGCCCGGCGTCCCAGCCCCCCGCCTGCCGGAACTCATAGGTGACCTCGGTACACGTCAGTTGATGGGCTCCGTCTGGCGGCGGTGTCACGACAATGCTCCCGTTGAGGATCTCCACCCGGTGCCCGGGCAGCTCCTCCCAGAGCCGGTCGGCAGCATCGGCAAGCGACGACTCGTGCAGTATCACAGCCACGGCACCCTCCTTTCGGGAACACCCTTCACGAGCGTAGCCCGGATCGGGCCACTTCCGCCCATGATCACCCATACGGAGTAACCACCCAGCTCAGAACACCTCCGACGGCTCGTAGGCCCCCCAAACCCCCCGCAACGCATTGCAGACCTCCCCCACCGTCGCCCGCCCCCGCAGCGCCTCCCTCATCGGGTACAGGACATTCTCCTCCCCCTCGGCCGCCTTCCGCAGTGCGTCCAGGGCCGCATCCACCGCCCGCTGGTCCCGCTCGGCCCGGAGTTTCTCCAGGCGTTCGGCCTGGCGGGCCTCGATGGCCGGATCGACGCGCAGCGGCTCGTACGGTTCCTCCTCGTCCAGCTGGAAGCGGTTCACCCCGACCACCACACGCTCCCCGGAGTCCGTCTCCTGGGCGATCCGGTACGCGTTCCGCTCGATCTCGGCCTTCTGGAAACCCTGCTCGATCGCCGCGACCGCACCGCCCAGGTCCTCGACCCTGCGCATCAGGGCGACGGCCGCCTCCTCCACGTCGTCCGTCATCCGCTCGACCGCATAGGAGCCCGCGAACGGATCCACCGTCGCCGTCACGTCCGTCTCGTGCGCCAGCACCTGCTGGGTGCGCAGAGCCAGCCGGGCGGACTTGTCGGTCGGCAGGGCGATCGCCTCGTCGAAGGAGTTGGTGTGCAGGGACTGGGTGCCGCCCAGCACCGCGGCCAGGGCCTGTACGGCGACCCGGACCAGGTTCACCTCCGGCTGCTGGGCCGTCAGCTGGACGCCCGCCGTCTGGGTGTGGAAGCGGAGCATCAGGGACTTCGGGTCGCGTGCGCCGAACTCCTCGCGCATCACCCGGGCCCAGATCCTGCGGGCGGCGCGGAACTTGGCGACCTCCTCCAGCAGCGTCGTCCGGGCCACGAAGAAGAAGGACAGGCGGGGCGCGAAGTCGTCCACGTTCATCCCCGCCGCCACCGCCGTACGGACGTACTCGATACCGTCCGCCAGGGTGAAAGCGATCTCCTGCACGGGCGAGGCGCCGGCCTCGGCCATGTGGTAGCCGGAGATCGAGATCGTGTTCCACCGCGGGATCTCGGCGGTGCAGTACTTGAAGATGTCCGCCGTCAGGCGCAACGAGGGTTTCGGCGGGAAGATGTACGTCCCCCGCGCGATGTACTCCTTCAGCACGTCGTTCTGGATCGTGCCGGTCAGCTGGTCGGCGCGGGCGCCCTGCTCCTCAGCCACCAGCTGGTAGAGGAGCAGCAGCAGGGCGGCCGGGGCGTTGATCGTCATCGAGGTCGACACCTGGTCGAGCGGGATGCCGTCGAACAGCAGCCGCATGTCCTCGATCGAGTCGATCGCCACGCCCACCCTGCCGACCTCGCCGTGCGCGAGGGGCGCGTCGGAGTCGTGGCCCATCTGGGTGGGCAGGTCGAAGGCGACCGAGAGGCCCGTGGTGCCGTGGGCGATCAGCCGCCGGTAGCGCGCGTTGGATTCGGCGGCCGTGCCGAAGCCGGCGTACTGGCGCATGGTCCAGGGGCGGCCGGTGTACATGGTCGGATACACCCCGCGGGTGAAGGGGTACCTGCCCGGTTCGCCCAGTTTCCCGGCCGGGTCCCAGCCCTGCAGGTCCTGCGGCCCGTAGACCGGCTCGATGGACAGTCCCGACTCGGACTCACGCGTCATGGGTGCCTCCGGAGTACGTCTTGTCACCCCTCACCATGCCCCGTCGTTCGGCGGCGGTCACGCGGGGAAGCATCCCGGCATGACGATCACGCGAAGACCCGCCGCCGTAGTCACCTCGGCCACCGCCGTCGCCGCCCTCACCGTCCTGTGCGGCTGCACCACGCAGCCCACGGACGCCGACGGCAAACCCCGGGCCCCGGTGTACGTCCAGAGCCCGGCACGGATCCCGGGAAGCCGCCCGGCGGAGCCCACCGGAAGCCGCCCGGCGCAGCCCACCCGGACGGAGCAGCCGTCGCCGGCCGCGCCCGCTCCCCGGGTGCTGTACGCGCGCGGGGACAGCGGTCCGGGCGTACGGGAGCTGCAGGCGCGGCTGCGCCAGGCGGCCTGGCTGTTCGACGGGCCGTCGGGGTCGTACGGCGCGCTGACCGAGCAGGCCGTCCGGGGCTTCCAGGGCAAGCACGGGCTGCCGCGGACCGGGCAGACGGACACCGTCACCTGGCAGCGGCTGGTGGGGATCACCCACCCGCCCGGCACATGGGAGCTGTACCTGATGGGCGGTCAGCCGGCCGGCGCGCCCGACCCGCGCTGCATGACCGGACGCGTGCTGTGCATCGACAAGACGACGCGGACACTGCGCTGGATGGTGGACGGCCGGACGCTGTCGACGGCGGCGGTGCGGTTCGGGGCGCAGTACACGCCGACCCGGGAAGGTGTCTTCCACATCTACCGGAAGGAGCGGGACTGGGTGTCGACGCTCTACCACTCGCCGATGCCGTACGCGATGTTCTTCAGCGGCGGTGAGGCCGTGCACTATTCGTCCGACTTCGCGGCGCGCGGATACGCGGGAGCCTCGCACGGGTGCGTGAACGTCCGGGACGAGGCGGCGATCCAGCAGCTCTTCGCTCAGGTGCGGGTGGGCGACAAAGTCGTCGTCCACTGGTGAGGCGGGATGCGGGGCGCGGGCGGGACCGGGGGAACGTGTCCCGCCCGCGCCAGGTGCACGAGCCGTGGGTACGGGGGGAACCCCGGCTCAGTGCGACGGCCGATGACCAGTCGGCTCACTCAGTACTGCGTACCGGGCTCGAAAAACGTCACACCCTGCGCGGAAAATTTTTCGCCGCCCACGAAATCGCAGGTCAGAGGGGCAGAAGGATCAGAGCGCGGTGTACGTCGGAGTCGGCGTGGGGCCGAGTACGGTGCCGGTGGTGCGGGCGGGGCGGGTCGGGGCGAACACCGTGGGCGCGGCGGCGTCACGGTGCCGGCCGTTGCCGCCGCCGTCGCCCTGGCCGCCGTCGCCGTTTCCGTTGCCGCCGCCGTTGCCGGGGTTGCCGCCCCAGCCGGGGTGACCGTCGCCGCCCTGGCCGGGGTTGCCCTCGTCGTCCCCCTGGCCGCCGCCCTTGCCCTTGTCCTTGCCCTTGTCGCCGTTCTCGTCGCCCTTGCCGTCGACCGAGCCGAGGGTGTCCAGGACGACCTTGCAGTACCGGTTCACCCGGGCGGTGCCGCCCGCCAGGTTCTCCAGGGCGCGCCGGCGGCCGGCGTCCAGATCCTTGCCGTCCCGGATGTCACGGCAGGCCGAGGCCGCGTCCCACCAGCGGCCGCCGGGAGTGCCGGAGGGCTCGCCCGTGCTCGGCGCGGTGCTCTGGCCGGTGCCGTCGCCCGGTGCGACCGCCGCGCCGGAGCCGCCACCGCGGTTCGTGCCCGCGCCGCCGCTCGGCACGCCGGGCCCCGACGTCGCGCCCGGGGTGCCCTGCGGGACGGAGGCGGACGGAGTTGTGGCGGTCGGGTCGGCGGAGACGGAGGTGGCGGGCTGCTCGGGCCCGAACGGCGTGGGCAGCATCCCGGTCCCGGCGGCCATGGCGACCCCGCCGACCGTGCCCACGGCCAGCGCGGCGGCCAGCGCCAGGCGCAGCGGGCGGCCCCAGCGGGGGCCGCGGTCCGGGATTCCGGTACGGGCCGGGGCACCGATGCGGACCAGGCCCGCGTCGGCGCCGGGCGCGGGAACGCCGGAGGTGCCGTCGGCCCGGCCGACGGCACTGCGTTCGGTGTCGGCGGCCTCGCGGGCCTTGCGGAACGCGGCCAGGGCGGCCTGCTCGCCGGGGAGTTCACCGGTGGCGGGGTCCGTCTGCGAGGTCAGCGCGCCGAGCGCCCGGGAGAGACGTTCGGCCTGGTCACGGGCGGAGGCGTCGACGGCTTCCAGCGGCTCGCCGCGCAGCAGGCGTTCCGCCGTCTCACGGTTCAGCCACTTGTACTGCTCGTCGGCCATCACATGTCCTTCTGCGTCCGCGCACGCGTATCCGTCACAGTCGCGGACGACACCGCGCGGCCGCGCGGTTCTCGCTGGGGCGGGAGCGCGTCGAGCACGCCCGCCGATTCCGGATCGTCGCCGAGCAGCTCCGCGAGCCGCTTCAGACCGCGGTGCGCCGCGGTGCGTACGGCACCGGCGCGTTTGCCGAGGGTCTCGGCGGCGCTCTTGGCGTCCAGGCCGACCACGACACGCAGGACGACCGCCTCGGCCTGGTCCTGCGGAAGCCGCGCGATGAGGGAGAGGGTGCTGCCGGTGGCCAGGGCCTCGATGGCCTCGCCGGCCGTGTCGGACTCGGCGGCCCGGCCGGTGAGTTCCGTCTCGTCGCCGCCTATGGCGGGGCGGCGGCCGCGCATGCGTATGTGGTCCAGCGCGCGGTTGCGGGCGATCCGGGCGGCCCAGCCGCGGAAGCGGTCGGCGTCCCCGCTGAACCGGTCGAGGTCGCGGGCGATCTGCAGCCACGCCTCGGACGCCACGTCCTCGGCGTCCGGATCGCCGACCAACGTCCGCACGTATCCGAGCAATCGTGGATGCACCGCGCGGTACACAGTACGGAACGCGGTCTCGTCTCCGTCCTGCGCCGATCGCACCGCGGCGGTCAGCTCCGCGTCGTCCCCCAGCACCTGACTCCCTTTACGCCTGTTTCCCGGTCGGCGCGAAAGGCACGTTACGGCGTGAAACCGCTCCCCGTCCATGTCCGTAGAAGATGCAACTAACTCGTGACCAGGTACGGATGTGCGCAGGGTGAGGATCGACGGTGGCCGGGTGTGACAGAAACAGCACGCACGGCGCTGTAGGAAGTACGGGCCGCGAGCGGCTCGTCAGCGCGACGGCCGGGGCCTCTCCTGTGGGGGGTGGCGGCCCCGGCCGTTGCCTTTCACGGTGGGACCCGGGTGACGAGGATTACAGGACGCCCAGTTGCCGAGCGAGGCGTTTCAGCCCGCGGTGGGCGGCCGTGCGGACGGCGCCGGGGCGCTTGCCGAGGACGCGTGCGGCGGCCGGGCCGTCGAGACCGACGACCACGCGGAGCAGGACGGCCTCGGCCTGGTCGCGCGGCAGGGTGCGCACCAGCTCCAGTGCCCGTGCGGTGGACAGTGACTCCAGGGCCTGGTCGTGGGTGTCGAGCCGGCCGGGCAGCTCCAGGGCGTCCTGCTCCAGCGGCGCGGCCTGGGGTCGTACCCGCCGGCGGCGCAGCAGGTCCAGGGCGCGGTGCCGGGCGATGGTCGCGGTCCAGCCGCGGAAGCCGGCGCCGTCGCCCTTGAACCGGCCCAGGTCGCGGGCGATCTCCAGCCAGGCCTCGGCGGCCACGTCCTCGGCGTCCTCGCCGACCAGGCCCCGCAGATAGCCGAGCAGGCCGGGCTGCACGATCCGGTAGGCCACCGCGAAGGCGGTCTCGTCGCCGTCCTGGGCCCGCGCGACGGCCGCGCCCAGCTCCCCGTCCCGCGGTTGCGGGCGACGGCGTTCCCCTCCCTGGCCCAAGAACCGTCCTCGTCCGTACCGACTCTGCGCGTACCGCTTCCCAGGGACATCAGCGTCACGGCTCACAGAAGTGTCACAGCCTCGCGCAGCCGCTGGACGGAAGGGGGTTCTGACATCGGCCGGTCAGTGGGAGCCGGTCGCGTCCCGGCAGAGCAGGCGCAGCGAGCCGTTGCCGCCGTAGACGCGCCGGGCCTCCTCGATGGGGTCCCAGAGCCGCCCGTCCGGCGTGCGCACCCAGTGGTCGCCTCCCGACGCCCACCACTCGGCGCCGGCCTGGCGGACGATCACCTCACCGGCGTAGGCGCCGAACCCGCGCAGCACGCTCTCGACGGCGGCGTACGGCGGCCCCTCGCGCCGGATCTCCTCGATCATCCGGTCCACCCGCCACAGGCTCTGGGCCGAGTAGTCGAGCCGCACCCGGGCGCCCTCGCGCATGGTCGCCACGGCGTCCGCGGCCCACCGCACGGGCTTCGCCGCGGCGTGCGGCCTGGTCTCCTGCTGTGCTGTCACGTACTGGGCTGTCACATAGGGAAGAGCGATCCGCCCGCCTTCGGCGTCACCGGGTCACGAGGCGTTTCGCCAACCCTCGCAGGACCGGCCCAGGCCCACCGCAGGATGCTTACAGGACCCGCCCAGCCAGGGCGTTTGAGCGCCCACCCACGTCGGACCGTGCACGACCGCGGGCCCATGGTGACCCCTCGCGCCCACGCGGCGGAGCCGCCCATCGACACCGCCCCGCGCCCCTCACGGGGTGCCCTGCACCTCTCAGGCGCCGGACTCGCTGCGGGCTCGGCGTGACACCACGGCGCGCAGGACCCGCCGTCCCTCGATCGACAGGTCCAGCGCGCGGCGCAGGCCGTTGGGGCCGTGCTCGGCGAGGACGTCCAGTACCGCCGTCTGCCGGCGCAGCTCCGCGGCGACCAGCGGAGGCAGATCCGCCGTCTCCCCCGCCCGCCCCGCGTCGAGCCCCTCGGTCGCCGACGTGCCGTCCGCCGCGGGGTCGAGCAGCCGGTGGATGCGCAGGGAGGCGACCGAACAGGCGTCGGCCCAGGGCCGTACCGCGTCGGCGGTGCGCTCGGCCGGGGCCGCGTCCAGCATGCGGCGGGCCAGCCGCGCGGCCTCGTCGCCGGCCTCGTCCGGGCCCCCGTCGCCGAGGGCCTCCCGGGCCTTCCTAAGGCTCGCGCCCCAGTCGGAGCCGTCGGCGAGACTCGCCCACAGGGGCCGCAGCAGCTCGTCGTCGGCGCCGAGCAGCGGCAGGCACCGATCCAAACAAGCCAGCCCGCTGGCGGCCAGTCCGCGTTCGTCGGCCTGTGCGATCCGTTCCACCAGGCTCATGAAATGTCTCCCTCGCCGGGGCGCCGACCGTTACGGAGCCCGCACTTCCCTTTACTGCGTGATACGGCGCGGGAGTGTCACAGCAGAGGTTTTCAGCCAAGGACCGGGGCCGGCAGCGGACCCGTGAGGGCCTTGCGGTCCTGCATCCGGGTCAGCCGGACGACGACCACGATCGCGAGGACGGCGGCCGCGGCGTCGACCACGTCCGCGAACAGCATCTGGCCGGCGGCGCTGCGCAGCAGTCCCGGCGTGTCGGCCCGCCCCCACCTCATGGACGCCAGCCGGCCGGTGAGGATGCTGATGATCCACAGCGACCACCAGGCGTTGACCGTCCCGTGCCGGGCCCGTGCACCCCAGGGCACGCTCGCGTCCCAGACGTTCAGCACGATCCGGCGCGGAAACCACAGGTTGACGATCGGGCAGAACCAGCCGCCGATCGTCCAGCCGCGTCCCAGGCCGTGCGCGGACTGGTCGAACGCCTCGGCGTTCACCCGCACCCGCCACAGCCAGCACAGGTAGACGACGGCCGCCGCGATCAGCGCACCAGCCTGGATGAGGCCGGCCCAGTGGTAGACGGCGTCGGCGTGATCGGCCCGGTGCAGCACGTCGGAGCCCGCGGCGCCGTCGGCGAGGTCACCGGCGACGTTCCTCTCCAGCAGGTCCGCGTAAGCGCCGAACACGTCGGAGGCGAT
The DNA here is from genome assembly GCF_053597455.1 of Streptomyces sp. NPDC001393. NCBI lineage: Bacteria > Bacillati > Actinomycetota > Actinomycetes > Kitasatosporales > Streptomycetaceae > Streptomyces > Streptomyces sp. NPDC001393. The sequence continues at coordinate 254,150 of NZ_JBSFIH010000004.1, read as the reverse complement.
GACGACTCCGAGCAGCACGGCGGTGGCCCGGCCGAGCGTCACGGGCGAGCGGAGCACGGCACCGGGCACGAACGGTGGTGCGGGCATGGGCGAGGTCATGAAGAGATTCCCCCGAGATGACGATGACGACCGCGCGCGGCCTTCCCCTGGCCGCACGCGTGAGCACCCGAACATATGACCGCACGGCACCGCACGTCCACCCGGTTGCGATCAGCCCGGTTCCGTCAGCCCAGCCGGTTCGCGAGGTTCCGGAAGTCGGCCCAGGACAACGCGGGCCTGCCCGGGTCCCACAGCTTCTGGATCGTGGCCCGCAGCGGCATCCGGATGCCGGCCGCGACCTGGCCCTCGGTCTGCGCGTTCGGGAAGTCGCACCAGACCGCGAACGAGCCGCCGAGGATCTGGCCGTCGTAGCTCGCCGGCACGGCGGTCGTGCCGCGCAGCACCCGCGGGTTCCACTGCTCGTAGATCCGCTGCCCGGTCGGGTAGACGAAGGTCTGCGGCTGGCCGAGGACGTAGTAGAGGAACTCGTCGTTGTAGTTGATGACCTTGCGGCCCGCGCTCAGATAGTCGACGGGCTGCCGGGCGCCGAGCTCCTTGCCGGTCCAGTAGGCGACCTGGAGGTCCCCCGCCGCCTGCACGGACGTACCGCGGTAGAAGCCGTCGTTCCAGGCCCGCATGGTCCTGCCGTGCGCCCGGACGGTGGCGGCGCGGTCGTTGAGCCAGCCGGTGGCGAGGTCGGCGACCGTGCCGCCGGAGCCGTACTTCTGCCGGGCGGCGGCCGCGAGCTGCGGATAGGAGGTCTGCGGGTTCTTCACGGTCAGCGCCTGGTACTCGTCGCCGCCGAGGTGCCACTGGTTGCCGGTGAACAGCCCCGCGTACTCGTTCAGCAGATCGTCCACGAGCTTCGCGGAGGCGGGCTTGGAGATGTCGATGGCGCCCTTGGTGACGACCCCGCTCGCGTTGCGCAGCTTCAGGTCGGGGTGGGCGGCGAGGACGGCACCCAGGTGACCCGGCGAGTCGATCTCGGGCACGACGGTGATGTGCCGGCTGTTCGCCAGGTCCACGATGCGCTTGACCTGCGCCTTGGTCAGGTGAACCGGGGAGACGATCTCGGGGTGGGTGCTGGACTCGATCCGGAACGCCTGGTCGTCGGAGAAGTGCAGCCCCAGCTCGTTGAACTTCAGGTCCCCCAGCTCCCGTATCCGGTCCTCTATCCAGGACTCGGAGAACGGTTTGCGGGCGATGTCCAGGTTGAACCCGCGCACCGGCTTGGCCGGCTCGTCCCGGACGACCCCCTCCGGGGCCGTACCGCCGCCGTGGACCTCCTGCTTGAGGGTGCGGGTGCCGTAGAAGACACCGGCCGCGCCGGGGCCGCTGATGTCGACCCGCCCCCCACGGACGGTCATGGTGTACGACTCCTGGTTCCCGCCCCCGCCACCGAGCGCCAGCCGGACGTCCCCCGCCCGCACGTCGTCCTTCTCCCCCGCGTAGGTCAGCCCCAGCTCCCCGGCTATCAGCCGTCCCTCGTCGGCCAGTTCCCCGTCGCTGATCACCACCCGGTCCGCCTTCTGAGGCTTCCAGCCGGGCCCGCGCGCCGGAGTGTGGGAGCGCACCGCGGGTATCGTGCGCGGCGCCTGGGACAGGGGATAGGACCGGCCGGGCGTCGGACTCGCCGATGGCCTGACCGCCCCGCCGGGGGCGCTGCCGGCCACCCGGCCGGACGACGACTGCCGCGCACCCCCCTCCGGTTTCCCGCCGCCCCCGCCCGCCGAGGCCCACACGCCGACCCCCGTACCGAGCGCGACGGTCCCGACGACCGCGGCGGCCACCACCGCCCGCTTACGTATCACCTGCCGCACCTGAGCACGGCGCTTGTGCTGGGTCACTCTGCCAACGTACGACCGTTCGCGGCTTCACCCGTCATCCAGCTGTTCCGAAACTCTGCCGTTCGAGTGAATTTCAGGCATCACACGCACACACAGTGACCACTCTCGATAACCTGACGACACACCTTTCACAGCATCCCCTGCCACGCCACATGCGACGCGAGGACCCACGCTGGCCGCCCACCGCCTCCCGTATCTCCCGAAGCCACTCGACGCCTTCAACGCGGCACCCGCCGACGAGGCACGCGCCCTTCTGCTGCACTGTCTGCACAGCCTGCGCTGGTCCCACCGCGTCGCGGACCACCGCCCCTACCCCGACCTGGACTCCCTCCTGGCCGCTGCGGACGAGGCGGCGTACGACCTGTCGCCGACGGATCTGGCGGAAGCCCTGGCCGGAGAGTCCCTCCCCGAGCTGCCGGAAGACACCTACTCGGCCGCCCATATGGCCCTGAGCGCGGCCCACGCGGCCTACGAGGCCAGGTTCGGGCACGCGTTCGTCATCTACCTGGGCGACACCCACCCGGACGAATCCCTCGACCGCATCCTTGAGGCGATCCGATCACGATTGGCAAACGATCCCGAGGAGGAACGCGTCATAGCGGCGGACGAACTCCGGCGCGTAGCAAGAGGACGACTCCTGTCCCTGCTCAGGGGCGCGGGGCCGTATCCATCAGCGGCTCCGCCGCGGGGCGCGACCAGCCACAAGGCACCCGCACGCGGCAAATAACCGGACACACCACCCCAGTAGCCGCACGGCCCCTAACCCATCCGGTGCCAGTTTGATCACACCGGTAGGCCCCCCGTAAAGCACAGCGCAGCGCATCGCTACGATGCTGGGGGCCGGTGGACCGTACCCGGCCGGGCCCGCCCGACACCGAAGCCGGCGCGGCCCCAATCCCCGCTCCCGGAGGGACTTCCGTGCCGGCTGGAACGCTGTACCGCGGCCGGGAAGGAATGTGGTCCTGGGTGGCTCACCGAGTCACCGGCGTCCTCATTTTCTTCTTCCTGTTCGTTCACGTGCTGGACACCGCTCTCGTGCGTGTCTCCCCCGAGGACTACGACAAGGTCGTAGCCACGTACAAGACGCCGATCGTCGCAGTGCTGGAATACGGCCTCGTCGCCGCCATCCTGTTCCACGCGCTCAACGGCCTGCGCGTCATCGCCGTCGACTTCTGGTCGAAGGGCCCGCGCTACCAGAAGCAGATGTTCTGGACCGTGATGGGTGTCTGGATCGTGCTGATGCTCGGGGCGATCTACCCGGTCCTCGGTCACGCCGCCCGCGTTCTCTTTGGGAGCTGACGCCGATGTCCGCCACTGAAACCGCCGCGTCCGGAGTCGGCCCCGTCGAGGGCGCCCCCGTCTACACCGCCGACAACCCGGCCCCGCTGATCGAGGCGCCGCGCAAGCGCACCAAGAAGACCCCCAAGTCGACCCGGGGCAACTTCGAGCTGGCGGCCTGGCTGTTCATGCGCCTGTCCGGCATCGTCCTGGTCGTCCTGGTCCTCGGCCACCTGCTGATCCAGCTCGTGCTGGACGGCGGTGTGTCCAAGATCGGCTTCGCCTTCGTGGCCGGCCGCTGGGCGTCCCCGTGGTGGCAGGTCTGGGACCTGCTGATGCTGTGGCTCGCGATGCTGCACGGCGCCAACGGCCTGCGCACGGTCATCAACGACTACGCGGAGCGCGCGAGCTCCCGCATGTGGCTGAAGGCCCTGCTGTACACCGCCACGGTGTGGACCATCCTGCTGGGCACGCTGGTGATCTTCACCTTCGACCCGAACATCCGCTAGGCACGGGGCTGCGAGAATCATGCTGCATTTCCCGGGGGACAACCCCCGGACCCCCGGCCGATGCTCGCACCTCCCGGTCTCCGACAAAGCCCCGCAGTGAGGCGAGACCCAGTGAAGATTCACAAGTACGACACAGTGATCGTCGGCGCCGGTGGCGCGGGCATGCGTGCCGCCATCGAGGCGACGAAGCGCAGCCGCACCGCCGTGCTGACCAAGCTCTACCCCACCCGCTCCCACACGGGCGCCGCGCAGGGCGGTATGGCCGCCGCGCTCGCCAACGTGGAGGAGGACAACTGGGAGTGGCACACCTTCGACACGGTCAAGGGCGGTGACTACCTGGTCGACCAGGACGCCGCCGAGATCCTGGCGAAGGAGGCCATCGACGCCGTCCTCGACCTGGAGAAGATGGGCCTGCCGTTCAACCGGACGCCGAACGGCACCATCGACCAGCGCCGCTTCGGCGGTCACTCCCGCAACCACGGCGAGGCGCCGGTCCGCCGGTCCTGCTACGCCGCGGACCGCACCGGCCACATGATCCTCCAGACGCTGTACCAGAACTGCGTCAAGGAGGGCGTGGAGTTCTTCAACGAGTTCTACGTCCTGGACCAGCTGATCACCGAGGTCGACGGAGTCAAGCGCTCCGCCGGTGTGGTCGCCTACGAGCTGGCGACCGGTGAGATCCACGTCTTCCAGGCGAAGGCCGTCATCTACGCCTCCGGCGGCTGCGGCAAGTTCTTCAAGGTGACCTCCAACGCGCACACCCTCACCGGTGACGGCCAGGCCGCCGTCTACCGCCGGGGTCTGCCGCTGGAGGACATGGAGTTCTTCCAGTTCCACCCGACCGGCATCTGGCGCATGGGCATCCTGCTCACCGAGGGTGCGCGTGGTGAGGGCGGCATCCTGCGCAACAAGGACGGCGAGCGCTTCATGGAGAAGTACGCTCCCGTCATGAAGGACCTGGCGTCCCGTGACGTCGTGTCCCGCTCCATCTACACCGAGATCCGCGAGGGCCGCGGCTGTGGTCCCGAGGGCGACCACGTCTACCTCGACCTGACGCACCTTCCGCCGGAGCAGCTGGACGCCAAGCTCCCGGACATCACCGAGTTCGCGCGGACCTACCTCGGCATCGAGCCGTACACCGACCCGATCCCGATCCAGCCGACCGCGCACTACGCGATGGGCGGCATCCCGACGAACGTCGAGGGTGAGGTCCTGGCGGACAACACCACCGTCGTCCCGGGTCTGTACGCGGCCGGCGAGGTCGCCTGTGTCTCCGTGCACGGCGCCAACCGCCTCGGCACCAACTCGCTGCTGGACATCAACGTGTTCGGCCGCCGCGCGGGCATCGCCGCCGCCGAGTACGCGCACACGACGGACTTCGTCGAGCTGCCGGAGAGCCCGGAGTCCCTCGTCGTCGAGCAGATCGAGCGGCTGCGGAACTCCACCGGCAACGAGCGGGTGGCCACGCTCCGCCGCGAGCTGCAGGAGACCATGGACGCCAACGTCATGGTGTTCCGCACCGAGCAGACGATCAAGACGGCCGTCGAGAAGATCGCCGAGCTCAGGGAGCGCTACAAGAACGTGGCGATCCAGGACAAGGGCAAGCGGTTCAACACGGACCTGCTGGAAGCCATCGAGCTGGGCAACCTGCTCGACCTCGCCGAGGTCATGGCCGTCTCGGCGCTGGCCCGCAAGGAGTCCCGCGGCGGTCACTACCGCGAGGACTACCCGAACCGCGACGACGTCAACTTCATGCGCCACACCATGGCGTACCGCGAGGTCGGCGCCGACGGCTCGGAAACCGTCCGACTCGACTACAAGCCGGTCGTCCAGACCCGCTACCAGCCGATGGAGCGTAAGTACTGATGGCTACCCCTGTTCTGGACAAGGAAGAGGCGGCCGGCAAGCCCGAGCCCGGTTTCGCCGACTCCCCCTACATCACGGTCACCTTCCGGGTCCGCCGGTTCAACCCGGAGGTCTCGGCGGAGGCGGCCTGGGAAGACTTCCAGCTGGAGATCGACCCGAAGGAGCGTGTCCTCGACGGCCTCCACAAGATCAAGTGGGACCTCGACGGCACCCTCACCTTCCGCCGCTCGTGCGCGCACGGCATCTGCGGCTCGGACGCGATGCGGATCAACGGCAAGAACCGCCTTGCCTGCAAGACGCTGATCAAGGACATCAACCCCGAGAAGCCGATCACGATCGAGCCCATCAAGGGCCTGACGGTCCTGAAGGACCTGGTCGTGGACATGGAGCCGTTCTTCCAGGCGTACCGGGACGTCATGCCGTTCCTGGTCACCAAGGACACGAACGAGCCGACCCGGGAGCGGCTGCAGTCCGCCGAGGACCGCGAGCGCTTCGACGACACCACCAAGTGCATCCTGTGCGCCGCGTGCACGTCGTCCTGCCCGGTGTTCTGGAACGACGGCCAGTACTTCGGTCCGGCCGCGATCGTGAACGCCCACCGCTTCATCTTCGACAGCCGTGACGAGGCGGGCGAGCAGCGCCTGGAGATCCTCAACGACCGTGACGGCGTGTGGCGTTGCCGTACGACCTTCAACTGCACGGACGCCTGCCCGCGCGGCATCGAGGTCACCAAGGCGATCCAGGAGGTCAAGCGCGCGCTGATCACGCGTCGCTACTGATCCGTCCGCCGGTCTCACCGGCGCCGCCGATCCGGCCCGAGGGCCCTGTCTTCCGATCCTCCGGAAGCAGGGCCCTCGGGCGTTTTTGTCGGATTTCCCCACCCGGTGGTTCTAATGTGACGACATGTCAGACGAAGAGTCCTACGAGCTGCTCGGTTTCGACAACGTGTTGCTTCCCGTCGGAGACCTCGGGGAGGCCGTCGGGTTCTACGAGCGGGCCGGGTTCAGTCTCGGGTTCCGGTTCGACGAGGGTGGGCTCGCCCTGCTGAAGGTCGGCGGGGAGACGCCCGGGATCCTGCTGTGCGTCGAGGAGCAGCTGGGGCACCGGTCGCCGCCCTGGCCCTCGGCGCGGGTCTGGCTGGAGGTGCCGGACGCGCGGACGGCCGCACGGGAGCTGGCCGCGGCCGGGATCCGGCCGCTGGACGAGGTGTTCCAGGGGGCCACCGGGTGGACGGTGGAGATCGCCGACCCGTGGGGCAACATCCTCGGCTTCACGGACTACACAAAGCGCCCGCAACTGGGCCGGAGGGGCTGATCGGCACCCCGTAGTCTTTTCGTGTGCCCGCGAAGAACGACGGCCTGGAGACGGCCGGCTCCCCCAGCAGCAAGTCCGAGCAGACCCGCGCGCTGATCCTTCAGACCGCGATGCGGCTGTTCCAGGAGCGCGGGTACGACAAGACCACCATGCGGGCCATCGCCAAGGAGGCCGGGGTCTCCGTCGGCAACGCCTACTACTACTTCGAGGGCAAGGAACACCTGATCCAGGGCTTCTACGACCGGATCGCCGCCGAGCACCAGGCGGCGGTCCGCGAGGTCCTGGAGCGGGAGACCGACCTGGAGGCGCGGCTCGCCGGCGTGCTGACCGTCTGGCTCGACATCGCCCGGCCGTACCACGAGTTCGCCGTGCAGTTCTTCAAGAACGCCGCCGACCCCGACAGCCCGCTCAGCCCCTTCTCCCCGGAGAGCGAGCACGCCCGCGAGCAGGCGATCGCCGTCCACCGCGAGGTACTGGCCGGCTCCAGGTCGAAGGTTCCGGCCGAACTCCGGGAGGTGCTCCCGGAGTTGATGTGGCTCGCCCAGATGGGACTGGTCCTGCACTGGGTCTTCGACCGGACGGAGGGGCGCGAGCGCAGTTACCGCCTGGCCCGGCGCGGCGCCCGACTGACCGCCCGCGGGGTGGCGCTCGCCCGCTTCCGCGTGCTGCGCCCCCTGGTCCTGGAGATCCATGAGCTGTTCACGGACTTCCTGCCCGGCATGACCAGGGCACTGCCGGATCCACGGACCAGGGGAACCGAGCGACCCGAGCGGCCCGAGGGGCGCGAGGGGCGCGAGGAGAAGGCCGGCTGATCAGATCCACTGCAGACGCCACAGGCGGAAGACGCCCGTGCCGTCGTCCAGGTACTGGCTGCCGCCCACGGCCTCGGTGCTGACCACGTACTCCTTGCGCTGCCACAGCGGGATCAGCGGGACGTCCTGGGCGACGTCCGCCTGGATGTCCCGGAAGTCGTTCGCAGCCCGGCTGCGGTCGGCGTACTGCTGGCTGTCCAGGATCAGATGGTCGACCAGCTTGTTGCTGTACCCGGTGCTCATCGTGGAGCCGGTGCCGACGAGCGCGGCACCGAAGGTGTCCGGGTCGGGATAGTCGGGCACCCAGCCGACCGCCCACGCGTCGATCTTCCCGGTGGCCCAGCGCTTCTGGAAGTCGGTCCACTCGTACCCCTGGACGTCCACCTTGAACAGGCCGCCGGCCTCCAACTGCTGCTTCAGCGCCGCGGCCTCCTGCTCACCCACGCCCCGGTTCCTGCCGTAGCCGAAGGTGAACCGGACGGGCAGGGACACCCCGGCCTCGGTGAGCAGCGCCCGCGCCTTCCGCACGCTCTGCGTCGGGTAGTCGTCGAAGAACGAGGTGGTGTGGCCGGGGATGCCGGTCGGGATCAGCGAGTACAGCGGGTCGACCGTGCCCTCGTAGACCGTCGAGGCGAGCTGCTCGCGGTTGACCAGCCAGGCCATCGCGCGGCGCACCCGCACGTCGTGCAGGGGCGAGTCGGCGCGCGTGTTGAGGTACAGGTTGCGGGTCTCGGCGCTGTCGGACTCGGTGACCCGCTTGTTGGGGTCGCTCGGGTTGAGCCCGGACAGCACGCTCGGCGGCAGCTCCCGGGTGGCGACGTCGACCTGCCCCGCCTTCCAGGCGGTGTCGAGCTTCGCGGAGTCGGCGTAGTAGCGCAGCTCGATCGGGCGGCCGGTACCGGTGAGGTAGCCCTTGTAGGAGCCGTTCGGCTGCAGGACGGCCTTCTCGTTCTTGGTGTACGACGTCAGGGTGTACGGGCCGGTGCCGTCGACGGCGGTGCCGCCGCGCAGGGAGCCGGCCGGGTACTTCTCCTTGTCCACGATCGACCCGGCGCCGGTGGCGACCTTCAGCGGGAAGGTGGCGTCGGCGGACGACAGATGGAAGGTGACGGTCGTCGCGTTGTCGGCGGTCACCGAGGCGAGCGTGGAGAACAGCGAGGCCGGGCCGACATCCGAGTTGATCTTCTTGACCCGGTCGAACGAGTACTTCACGTCCTCGGCCGTCATCGTGCGCCCGCTCGGGAAAGTGATGTCGGAGCGCAGCGTGCACTGGTACGTCCGCAGGCCGCTGCCCTGGAAGGCGCAGCTCTTCGCCGCGTCCGGGACCGGCTGCACGCCGCCCGGCTCGAACGTCAGCAGCGACTGGAAGACGTTGCTGAACAACGCCCAGGAACCGGCGTCGTAGGCGCCGGCCGGGTCGAGGTCCGTGACGGCGTCCGTCGTACCGACCGCGATGGTCTTGTTCTGGTTGTCCTGCGACGGCAGCAGCTGCCAGCCGCCGATTCCCACGATCGCGAGCACGAGCAGTGCCACGAGAACGCGCATGCGAACAGATCGCATGGTGGTGCCCTCCCCAGGCCCTTCAAAGGCCCTACCCCTGGCCAGCACATTTCCGCCACCCCCTAGTGGCGCGGCTCACCTAATCACACGGGTTTCACCTGGGGGAAGGGCTTTCTGACCAGATGAGGGAAGAAGATACCGAGGCGTTGTTTTCCCCGTGTTTCACAGCGCCTTCACAGGGGTGGGAGCGGTTTCGGTGCCGTACCAGGGACTCCGCCCCCCTGGACCCCCGGACGGCTATGACGTACGGCGCAGTGCGCGCAGCCCGCGCAACCCGATGACCCCGATGACCGTCCCCAATACGAAGGAAACGACCGCCAGCAGCAGGTGCACCCAGAAGTACGCGGTGGGATGGCCGTGGTCGAAGGCGAGCCCGCTGCTGTCCTTGACCAGGTTCTTGACGAAAGTGACCCAGATGACCCAGCTCCACACCCCGAAGGCGAGCAGGAACCAGGAGACGGGGCGGCTGAGCTTCATGCGACCAGTATCGCCGTTCGGCGTCGGGTTCCGTGTCGGGGGTGAGGTGGGTCATGGAACATCACAGCCGACAAAAGGTACTTTTTCGACCGTGCCTGCACCGAAGAAGACCAGCCGGCGCTCCCTGCTGGTCACCTCCGCGACCCTGCTGTCCCTGTCCGCCACCGCGCCCGCCGCCCTCGCCGCCCCGACCCCCTCCACCAGCCAGACGGCCACGCCCCCGGTCCGCATGTCGACCGTGGGCGGCGTCCGGCTGGGCCAGCCCGGCACGCAGGTCAATCTCGCGCCCGGTGTCCCGGCGCTGCCCAAGGACATCACCGCGCGCTCCTGGATCGTCACCGACGCCGAGTCCGGCGAGGTGCTCGCCGCGCACAACGCGCACTGGCGGCTGCCCCCGGCGAGCACGCTGAAGATGCTGTTCGCGGACACCCTGCTGCCCCGCTTCCCGAAGGAGGAGACGCACAAGGTGGTGCCGTCCGACCTCGCGGGCATGGGCGACGGCTCCAGCGTGGTCGGCATAAAGGAGGGGCACACCTACTCCGTCCACGACCTGTGGCTCGGGGTCTTCCTGCGCTCGGGCAACGACGCCGTGCACGTGCTGTCCTCGATGAACCAGGGCGTCGCGCAGACCGTCAAGGACATGCAGGATCACGCCGACGAGCTGCAGGCCCAGGACACGCACGTGGTCTCGCCCGACGGCTATGACGAGCCGGGGCAGTTGTCGTCGGCGTACGACCTGACGCTGATCGCCCGGTCCGGGCTGCAGAAGAAGGACTTCCGCGACTACTGCTCGACCGTCAGCGCCAGGTTCGAGTCGCGCGAGATCCGCAACACCAACCGGCTGCTGAGCGGTGACCCCGACGTGCCCGTCTACCAGGGCATCGCGGGCGTGAAGAACGGCAACACCACCAACGCGGGCGCCACCTTCACCGGGGTCGCCGAGCGGAACGGCCGGGTGCTGCTGGTCACGGTGATGCATCCGGAGAAGGCCGAGCACAACGAGGTCTACAAGGAGACGGCCAGGCTGTTCGACTGGGGCTTCCAGGCGGCCGGCAAGGTCAATCCGGTGGGCGAGCTGGTACCGCCGAAGAGCGCCCTGCCGAGCCCGGGGCCCAGCGGCTCCACCGGGACGTCCGCGGGGCGCAGCGGATCCGGCACCAGGCCGGTGGCCGGTGCCACCGCCGGCTCGGGCTCCGGCATCGGCATCGCCGCGGCCGTCACCGGCGGGGTGCTGGTGCTGCTCGCGGGCGCGGCGTTCCTGGTCAACCGCCGGTGGCCGCTGCCGGACCTGATGCGCCGTCGGTCCCGTCCGTGACCTCGGCGGGCTCGGGCTTCACGGTCTGCGTCGCCGTCCAGGAGGCGCAGAACAGCACGAGTTTCGCGGTGAAGTTGATCCACAGCAGCAGCGCCACCGGGACGCCGAACGCGCCGTACATGCTCTTCGCCGCGACTCCCTGGATATAGCTGCTCAGCAGCAGTTTCAGCAGTTCGAAGCCGACCGCGCCGAGCAGTGCGGCCACCACCAGGCGGCGGCGCGGCGGCTCGACACCGGGCAGCAGGGTCAGGACGTAGAGGAGGACCAGGAAGTCGCCGAGCACGGCGACGGCGAACGCGGCGATCCGCAGCAGCACGGTGCCCCAGCCGTGCTCGGCCAGGCCCAGGTGGCTCGATACCAGTCCGACGGCGGCCGAGGCGAGCGTGGACGCGGCGAGCGTGACCAGCAGGGCCCCGCCGAGGCCGAAGAGGATGCCGGCGTCCTTGGCCTTGGCCACCACCGGATTCTGCTGCTGCTCCGGCAGTTCCCACACCGCGCGCAGGCAGTCCCGGGTCTGGCCGACCCAGCCGATGCCGGTGAACAGCAGCACGGCGCCCGCGATGACGCCGACGGTGCCGGCGTTGTGGACGAGCGAGGTGAGGTCCAACTGGCTGGAGAGAACGCCCGGGAACTGCTCGGCGATCTTGTGCTCGACGGTCTTCTGCCGGGCCGGGCTGAGCGTGGCGGCGCTGACCGCGGCGACCAGGGTCAGCAGCGGGAACAGCGCCACGAAGCCGATGAACGTCATCGCGGCGGCCAGCCGCGTCCACTTCACCCGGTCCAGCCGTTCGTAGCAGTGCCACGCGTGCGTCTCCATCAGCCGGGCCACGATCGGCCCGATGCCGGGGAGTCTCTTCAGCCAGTCCATGATCCGTTCCTGCCCCCGACCACACGCTCGTAAGACATCCCACTAATCACCCATTGTGTGGAGCGGGCGAATGTTCAGTAACTAATCCCTCATATAGGGACGATACGGTCACCGACATGCCTGCTGATGTGAAGCACGCCTTCGGTCTTCCTCATTCTCTGCTCGTCCTCGGCGGCACGTCCGAGATCGCGCTGGCCACCGCGCGTCGGCTGATCGCCCGCCGCACCCGCACGGTATGGCTGGCGGGCCGCCCCTCACCGGCCCTGGAACAGGCCGCCGAGAGCCTGCGCGCACTCGGCGCGGACACCCGTACCGTCGCCTTCGACGCCCTCGACCCCGAGTCCCACGAGACCGTCCTCGGCAAGGTGTTCGCCGAGGGCGACATCGACCTGGTGCTGCTCGCCTTCGGCATCCTCGGCGACCAGGCCCACGACGAGCGGGACCCGGTACGCGCCGTCCAGGTCGCCCAGACCAACTACACCGGGGCCGTCTCCGCCGGCCTGGTCGCCGGCCGCGCCCTGCAGACCCAGGGGCACGGCACCCTCGTGGTCCTGTCCTCCGTCGCCGGCGAGCGGGCCCGCCGCGCGGACTTCATCTACGGCTCCAGCAAGGCCGGCCTCGACACCTTCGCCCAGGGCCTCGGCGACGCGCTGCACGGCACGGGCGTGCACGTCATGGTCGTACGGCCGGGCTACGTCCGGGGCGAGGGGCCGCTCTCGACGACCCCGGAGGCGGTCGCCACGGCCATCGAACTGGGGGTGCGCCGCCGTTCGGAGGTGGTGTGGGTGCCGGGAGCGCTGCGGCTGGTGATGTCGGCGCTACGGCACGCACCGAGGGCACTGTTCCGACGGCTGCCCCTGTAGCGGTCCCGGCACTACGACACCGCGCTGCGGCCCACCTCACGCAGCGCACCGGCCTGCGGCGGCACCACCGTTCCCCCGAACGTGTACTCCCGCAGCTTGCGCCACACCCCGTCCGGGCCCTGCTCGTACAGGGCGAAGCCCGTGCACGGCCACTGCGCGTCGAAGCCGGCCAGTTCCTCGAACGCGCGGTCCATCGCCGCCTCGTCGATGCCGTGCGCGACGGTGACGTGCGGGTGGTACGGGAACTGCAGCTCGCGGGCCACCGGCCCCGAGGCGTCCCGCACCCGCTGCTGGAGCAGGGTGCAGTCCTCGGCGCCCTGGACGACGCGGACGTAGACCACGGGGGACAGCGGACGGAACGTGCCGGTGCCGGACAGCCGCATCGGGAACGGCCGCCCGCCCGCGGCGACCTCGGTGAGGTGCGCCTCGACGGCCGGCAGCTCGCTCTCGTCGACCTCGGTCGGCGGCAGCAGCGTGACATGCGTGGGGATGCCGTGAGCCGCGGGGTCGCCGAAGCCCGCGCGCCGCTCCTGGAGCAGGCTGCCGTGAGGCTCCGGGACCGCGATCGACACGCCGATCGTTACGGTCCCCACGTCGTCTCCTGTCGTCGCGTCTGTCGTCTTGTGCAGGCCGTCCCGTTCGTCACGAACGGGGCCGTGGGCTACCGACTGTACGGCCATGGAAGTCCTGTGGGCAGGCGCAGCGGAAGTGATGTGCAGCGCTCCGCCCACTCGGACGTGCGTACGGCCGTGCGCCCCAGCGCCGGGCCGTGCGGCTCAGTGCTTCGCCGGCAGGAATCCGACCCGCTCGTACGCCTGCGCCAGCGTCTCCGCGGCGACCGCGCGCGCCTTCTCCGCGCCCTTGGCGAGGATCGAGTCGAGCGTCTCGGAGTCGTCCAGGTACTGCTGGGTGCGCTCCCGGAACGGCGTCACGAACTCGACCATGACCTCGGCGAGGTCGGTCTTGAGGGCGCCGTACATCTTGCCCTCGTACTCCCGCTCCAGCTCGGCGATCGAGGTGCCGGTGAGCGTGGAGTAGATGGTGAGCAGGTTCGACACGCCCGGCTTGTTCTCCGCGTCGTAGCGGATCACGGTGTCGGTGTCGGTGACGGCGCTCTTGACCTTCTTGGCGGTGGTCTTCGGCTCGTCGAGCAGGTTGATCAGGCCCTTCGGCGTGGACGCCGACTTGCTCATCTTGATCGACGGGTCCTGCAGGTCGTAGATCTTCGCCGTCTCCTTGAGGATGTACGGCGACGGGATCACGAAGGTGTCGCCGAAGCGGCCGTTGAAACGCTCGGCCAGGTCACGGGTCAGCTCGATGTGCTGGCGCTGGTCCTCGCCCACCGGCACCTCGTTGGCCTGGTAGAGGAGGATGTCGGCGACCTGGAGGATCGGGTACGTGAACAGACCGACGGAGGCGCGGTCGGCGCCCTGCTTGGCGGACTTGTCCTTGAACTGGGTCATGCGGCTGGCCTCGCCGAAACCGGTGAGGCAGTTCATGATCCAGGCGAGCTGGGCGTGCTCGGGGACGTGGCTCTGGACGAAGAGGGTGCAGCGGTCCGGGTCCAGACCGGCGGCCAGCAGCTGCGCGGCGGCGAGCCGGGTGTTGTCCCGCAGCTCCTTCGGGTCCTGCGGGACCGTGATCGCGTGCAGGTCGACGACCATGTAGAACGCGTCGTGGGACTCCTGCAGGGCCACCCACTGGCGGACGGCGCCGAGGTAGTTGCCGAGGTGGAACGAGCCGGCGGTGGGCTGGATGCCGGAGAGCACGCGGGGTCGGTCGTTGGCCATGTTCATCATTCTCTCAGGTGTGAGGAGTGGTGACGGCACCGATACGACCCCGCGCTCCGGATCAGCTTCAGCCCAGATCGATCTCCGGGTACAGCGGGAAGCCCGCCACCAGGTCCGTCGCCCGCTGGGCGATCTCCTGGGACACCTTCTCGTCCAGGACGTGGGCCGCCTTGGAGGGGGCGCCGGACTTGGTGGTGCCCGGTTCGGTGGCGGTGAGGACGCGGTCGATCAGGCCCGCCACCTCGTCCATCTCCGCCGTACCCAGGCCACGCGTCGTGAGGGCGGGGGTGCCGATGCGGATGCCGGAGGTGTACCAGGCGCCGTTGGGGTCGGCCGGGATGGCGTTGCGGTTGGTGACGATGCCCGAGTCCAGGAGGGCCGCTTCCGCCTGGCGGCCGGTGAGGCCGTAGGAGGTGGCCACGTCGATCAGGTTGAGGTGGTTGTCCGTGCCGCCGGTCACCAGGGTGGCACCGCGCCGCATCAGGCCCTCGGCCAGGGCGCGGGAGTTGTCGACGATGCGCTGGGCGTAGTCCTGGAAGGCGGGCTGCCGCGCCTCGGCGAGGGCGACGGCCTTGGCGGCCATGACGTGCGGGAGCGGGCCGCCGAGGACCATCGGGCAGCCGCGGTCGACCTGGTCCTTCAGGGAGTCGTCGCACAGGACCATGCCGCCGCGCGGGCCGCGCAGCGACTTGTGGGTGGTGGTGGTGACGATCTGGGCGTGCGGGACCGGGTCGAAGTCGCCGGTCAGGACCTTGCCCGCGACCAGGCCCGCGAAGTGGGCCATGTCGACCATGAGGGTCGCGCCGACCTCGTCGGCGATCTCGCGCATGATCCGGAAGTTCACCAGACGGGGGTACGCCGAGTAGCCCGCGACGATGATCAGCGGCTTGAAGTCACGGGCCTGGGCGCGCAGGGCGTCGTAGTCGATGAGACCGGTGGCCGGGTCGGTGCCGTAGGAGCGCTGGTCGAACATCTTGCCGGAGATGTTCGGGCGGAAGCCGTGGGTGAGGTGGCCGCCGGCGTCCAGGGACATGCCGAGCATGCGCTGGTTGCCGAAGGCCTGGCGCAGCTCGGCCCAGTCGGCCTCGGTCAGGTCGTTGACCTGGCGGGCGCCGGTCTTCTCCAGGAAGGGTGCCTCGATCCGGTCGGCGAGGACGGCCCAGAAGGCGACGAGGTTGGCGTCGATGCCGGAGTGCGGCTGGACGTAGGCGTGGCGGGCACCGAAGAGCTCGCGGGCGTGCTCGGCGGCCAGGGCCTCCACGGTGTCGACGTTGCGGCAGCCGGCGTAGAAGCGGCGGCCGACGGTGCCCTCGGCGTACTTGTCGCTGAACCAGTTGCCCATCGCCAGCAGGGTGGCCGGGGAGGCGTAGTTCTCGGAGGCGATCAGCTTGAGCATCGCGCGCTGGTCGGTGACCTCCTGGCCGATCGCGTCGGCGACGCGCGGTTCGACGGCGCGGATGACGTCGAGGGCGGCGCGGAAGGCGGTGGACTCGGTGGAGAGGGGGTGCTGCTCTGGCATGAGGACCTCCGGACGGTGCGTACAGCGTTCACGTTCGGCCCAGGCGCACGGCACTGTTTCCCGCCGGACCGCTCCCCGATGGTCCTTCCCATCCCAGCGCGCCAGTCACGGCCCGCTGATCAGCCTACCGGGCGAGCCGGACGGCGCAGGTCCCGCGTCCACCATGCGAGCGACGATAGGAAGGGGGTCACCGTCCTTTCCGGGAGAGGCCATGACCGCTGCAGAAGACCTCGTCGCCGCCGCCGAAGCCCACTGTGCGCCCACCTACCATCCGCTGCCGGTCGTCGTGGCCACGGCGGACGGCGCCTGGATGACCGATGTGGAGGGGCGGCGCTATCTGGATCTGCTGGCGGGCTACTCGGCGCTGAACTTCGGGCACGGCAACCGGCGGCTGATCGAGGCGGCCAAGGCCCAGCTGGAGCGGGTGACGCTGACCTCCCGCGCCTTCCTGCACGACCGGTTCGCGGCGTTCTGCACGGAGCTGGCCGAGCTGTGCGGGATGGAGATGGTGCTCCCGGTGAACACCGGCGCGGAGGCCGTGGAGAGCGCGGTGAAGACGGCCCGGAAGTGGGGGTACCGGGTCAAGGGGGTGCCCGCGGAGATGGCGAAGATCGTGGTCGCGGGCGGCAACTTCCACGGCCGTACGACGACGATCATCAGCTTCTCCACCGACCCGGAGGCCCGGGCGGACTTCGGGCCGTACACGCCGGGGTTCGAGATCGTGCCCTACGGCGATCTGACGGCGATGCGTCAGGCGCTGACGGAGAACACCGTGGCCGTGCTGCTGGAGCCGATCCAGGGCGAGAGCGGGGTGATCGTGCCGCCGGCCGGTTATCTCCCGGCGGTCCGGGAGCTGACCCGCGAGCGGAACGTGCTCTTCGTCGCCGACGAGGTCCAGTCGGGTCTCGGCCGCACCGGGCGGACCTTCGCGTGTGAGCACGAGGGGGTGGTCCCGGACATGTATGTGCTGGGCAAGGCGCTGGGCGGCGGGATCGTGCCGGTGTCGGCGGTGGTGTCGAGCGCGGAGGTGCTCGGGGTGTTCCGGCCGGGCGAGCACGGGTCGACGTTCGGCGGGAATCCGCTGGCCTGCGCGGTGGCGCTGGAGGTGATCGCGATGCTGCGCACGGGCGAGTTCCAGGCCCGGGCGGCCGAGCTGGGCGAGCGGCTGCACCGGGCGCTGGGCGCGCTGCTGGATGCGGGCGCGGTGACGGCGGTGCGCGGGCGTGGGCTGTGGGCGGGCGTGGACATCGCGCCGAAGGCGGGCACGGCGAGGGAGGTCGCGGAGCGGCTGATGGACCGCGGCGTGCTGGTGAAGGACACCCACCGCGCCACCGTGCGGATCGCTCCGCCGCTGATCATTTCCGAGGCGGACCTGGACTGGGGGCTGGAGCAGTTCCGGGCGGTGCTGAGCGGCTGAGCGCGGGTCAGAGGATCACATGGGGCAGGAAGCGGGCGTACGCGTCGGTGATCAGGCCGGAGGACTCGCGGATGCCGAGGCCGGCCGGCTCGTCCTGGACGACCCAGGCGCCGAGGACGACGTGGTTGCCGTCGAAGGCGGGCAGGGGCGCCAACTGCTGGTAGCAGCAGGGCTCGCCGCGCGGTGCGACGGGTGCGCCGGGCGGGTGCACGAGGACGCCCTCCCCCTCGCGGCCGAGCAGGGGCTTGGAGACACAGCCCGGTCCGGCGGCCAGTTCGCGGGGACCGTCGAGGTAGGCGGGGAGGAGGTTGGGGTGGCCGGGGTACAGCTCCCAGAGGATCGCCAGCAGGGCCTTGTTGCTGAGCAGCATCTTCCAGGCGGGTTCGATCCACAGGGTGCTGCCGGTGCCGCCACCGTTGTCGAGGGTGGCGAGGACGTGCCCGCCGAAGGCGTCGGTGGTGAGCCACTCCCAGGGGTAGAGCTTGAAGATGCTGCGGATGAACCGGAGTTGGTGGTCGACGAAGCGGCCGGAGAGGGTGTCCCGGCCGATCTCCTCCATGGACAGCCAGTCGGTGTCGAGGCCGGCCTGTTCGGCGGTCTCCTTCAGATAGGCGACCGTCATCAGGTCCTCGCCGAGCTCGTCGGCCGAGGAGTGGGCGAAGTGCAGCGGGCTGCCGGGCGGGAGGAGCGCGGCCTGCGTCCGCCAGGCCTCGACGAGGCGTTCGTGCAGGGAGTTCCACTGGTCGGCGCCGGGGAAGCGGTCCTCCATCCAGAACCACTGGGCCGAGGCGGCCTCCACCAGGGAGGTCGGGGTGTCGGCGTTGTACTCCAGCAGCCTGGCCGGGCCGGTGCCGTCGTAGCGCAGGTCGAACCGGCCGTAGACGGAGGGGAGTTCGGCGCGGCGCCGCCAGGCCTCGGTGACGGCGGCGGCCACGACCGGGTCGGTGATGCCGAGGTCGGCGAGGCGGTCCTTCGCCACGATGTGCTCGGCGGCCGCGAGGCACATGCGGTGCAGTTCCCCGACGGTGTCCTGAAGCGCCTCGACCTCCTCCAGGGAGAAGACGTAGTAGGCGCTCTCGTCCCAGTAAGGGCGCAGGGAGCCGTCGGGGTGCCGGGTGAGGGGGTAGACGAGCCCCTGCTCCTCCACGGTCCGCTGCCAGCCGGGCCGGGGGGTGGTGGTACGGCGTTCCATGAGCCGGTGCCGGTCAGCCGCCGGAGCTGTGGTGGCCGCCGCCGAAGCCGCCTCGGTGGACCCCGCCGCCGCTGTGGCTGCCGCCCGAACCCGACGACCTGGGCCTGGTGAAGGAGCCGTCGCTCACCCAGGAGCCCTTCCGGTCGCCGCCGTAGTACCAGTCGGCGTTCACGGCCGCCTTGGTCGTCCGGCAGTTCTTGTCGGAGACGACCTTGTAGCCCTTGGCGTAGGTGTAGCTGTCGCGGTCGACGCAGCGCTTGTCCGGGTCGGAGGAGCAGGCGGTGAGGGCGGCGGCCAGCAGGCCCATGCCGCCGAGCACGACCTTGCCGGAGCGCAGCCGACGGCGCGTGGTGTCCATCGTGGTGTCTCCGCCGTGTGTTCGTCGGACTGTCGGTACAGACTAGAGAACGGTAAGAGCGCAGACCGCAGTGGGGGCCCGGACCGGCCCTCTCCTAAAGTCCCTGTGTGCTCTTTGGAATGGTGTGCGCCCTTGGCGCGGCGGTCTGCTTCGGCACCGCGACGGTATTGCAGGCGGTCGCGGCGCGTGAGGCCGGTACGGGCGGGGGCGGCGAGGCGGCGCTGCTGCTGCGGGCGCTGCGGCAGTGGCGGTACATCGCCGGACTGGCGCTGGACGGGCTCGGCTTCCTGTTCCAGATCGCGGCGCTGCGGTCCCTTCCCATCTATGCGGTCAGCGCCGCCCTGGCGGCGAGTCTGGCGGTGACCGCGGTGGTGGCGGCGCGCTTGCTGCGGGTCCGGCTGAGCGGCACGGAGTGGGGCGCGGTGGCCGTGGTGTGCGCCGGGCTGGCGATGCTGGGGCTGGCGTCGGGGCCGGAGGGCGGCCGGGCCGGCTCGGACACCCTGCGGTACGTGATGCTCGCCGTGGCGGTCGGGATGCTGCTGCTCGCCCTCGCGGGCGGCCGGCTCACCGGGCCGGCGCGGGGGCTGGTGCTCGGACTCGGGGCCGGGTTCGGTTTCGGGGTGGTCGAGGTGACGGTCCGCCTGATCGACAGCCTGGCACCGGCGGACGTGCTCACCAACCCGGCGGCCTACGCGCTGCTGATCGGCGGAGCCGCCGCCTTCATGCTGCTGACCTCCGCCCTGCAACGCGGGTCGGTGACCACCGCCACCGCGGGGATGGTGATCGGCGAGACGATCGGGCCCGCCGCGGTGGGCGTCGTCTGGCTGGGAGACCGCACGCGCGAGGGGCTGACCTGGCTGGCGGTCCTCGGCTTCGCCGTGGCCGTGGCGGGCGCGCTGCTGCTGGCCCGATTCGGAGAGGCACCCGCGGAGGAGCAGCCCGCGTGAGCCGATTCGAGTCGGAGCACTGAGGCAGGACCGACCTCCGGAAACGGCGATCTCCATACCGGCTCACCGCTGAGTGGATTTCCGGCCCGGTTGCTACGGCAACACCCTGCACAACGCCTCCAGCGCCCCCGCCCAGGCGCTGTCCGGTGGTGTCGCATAGCCCACGACCAGGGCGTCCAGCGGCTCGGCGAGGGCCTGGGGGTGGCGGTGGAAGGAGAGGCCGTGGAGGGCCAGGCCCTGCCAGGTCGCGGCCTGGATCACCGGCTGTTCCAGGCCGGCCGGCAGGCGCAGCACCGCGTGCAGGCCGGCGGCGATGCCGGTGACCGTCACCTCGGGAGCGCGGGTGGAGACGGCGGCGGCGAGGGCGTCGCGGCGGCGCCGGTAGCGCAGGCGTGAGGAGCGGACGTGGCGGTCGTACGCGCCGGAGGTGATGAACTCGGCGAGGGTGAGCTGCTCCAGCACCCCCACGGTCTCGGCGCCGCCCTTGGCCGAGGCCGCCTCCTGGGCCAGGGACGGCGGCAGCACCATCCAGCCCAGTCGCAGTCCGGGGGCCAGGGACTTGCTGGCGGTGCCGAAGTAGATCACGCGGTCGGGGTCGAGGCCCTGGAGGGCGCCGACGGGCTGGCGGTCGTAGCGGAACTCGCCGTCGTAGTCGTCCTCCAGGATCAGGCCGCCGGTGCGCCGCGCCCAGTCGATCACCGCGGCCCGTCGTTCCGGGTGCAGGGGCGTGCCCATGGGGAACTGGTGGGCGGGGGTCAGCAGCACCGCGCCGGCGTCGCCCAGCCCGCCGGTGTCCGTGCCGAGCCGGTCGTAGGGGAGGGCGGGTGTGGCGAGGCCGGAGTGCTGGAGCAGGTTCCAGTAGGCGTCGAGGCCGTAGGACTCGACCGCCACCGTGCGCACCCCGCGCCCCGCGAGCAGCGTGCCGGCGATCCGCAGGGCGTGGGCGAAGCCGGAGGTGATCAGCACCGACTCCGGGTCGGCGCGGACGCCGCGCACCCGTGCGAGGTACCCGGCGAGGGCGGTGCGGAGTTCGGGCCTGCCCCGCGGGTCGCCGTAGCCGAGGGCGTCGTAGGGGGCGGTGGTGAGGGCCCGGCGGGCGGCCCTGAGCCACTCGGTGCGCGGGAAGGCGGCGAGGTCGGGGGCGCCGGGGAGGAGGCTGTACGCCGGCCGGTCGGGCTCCCGGTGGCGGGGTTCCGCGCCCCTGCCGGAGGGCACAGTCGCCGCCAGTTCCGCGACCCGTGTGCCCGAGCCCTGCCGGGCGGTCAGCCACCCCTCCGCCACCAGGTCCGCGTAGGCCTCGGCGACGGTGTTGCGGGCGATGCCGAGGTCGGCGGCGAGGGAGCGGGAGGAGGGCAGCCGGGTGCCGGGGGCGAGGCGGCCGGTGCGGACGGCCTCGCGCAGGGCGTCGGTCAGGCCCCGGCGCAGCCCGCCGGAGCCGGCCGGTTCGAGGTGCAGGTCGACGCCCAGAGTGGCCCAGGGTTTCGCCATGGGAATGGACCATACTCCTGGGCTGCCTCGCTCCTAGGGTCGAGGGCATGAGCACACAGACCAGCACCGAGAAGACCGTCGAGTACGCCCCCGAGCACACCCCGCGCATGCGCTGGACCGAGCACGCCCCCGAGGTCTACAAGGCGATGGTCCGGCTCGACGCGGCGGCCCGGCAGGGCCTGGACCCCGCGCTGTACGAGCTGGTGAAGATCCGCGCCTCCCAGCTCAACCACTGCGCGTTCTGCCTGGACATGCACACCAAGGACGCGCTGGCGGCCGGCGAGAGCGTCCAGCGGATCGTGCAGCTCAGCGCGTGGGAGGAGTCGCGGCACTTCTACACGGAGAAGGAGCTGGCGGCGATCGAGCTGACCGAGGCGGTCACCGTGCTGACGGACGGTTTCGTGCCGGACGAGGTGTACGAGAAGGCCGCGGGGCACTTCGAGGAGGCCGAGCTGGCCCGGCTGATCGCCGCGATCACGGTGATCAACACCTGGAACCGGTTCGGTGTGACCACCCGGATGGCCCCGGGCCACTACGAGCCCGGACAGCACAGGTGAGCCCCAGCGAGCGCGAGCGGGCCGCGGAGCGCAAGGTGGACGTGTTCCGGGCGCTGCACCGCAACCGCCCCCCGGGCGACCCGCTGGTCCTGCCCGGTCCCTGGGACGCGGCCAGTGCGCGCGTCCTCGAAGAGGCCGGGTTCCCGGCGCTGGCCACGCCGAGCGCCGGGGTGGCCGCCTCGCTCGGGTACGCGGACGGGGCGACCCCGGCCGACGAGATGTTCGCCGCCGTCGCCCGGATCGCGCGGGCGGTGGACGTGCCGGTGTCGGCGGACATCGAGAGCGGGTACGGGCTCGCGCCGAAGGAGATCGTGGAGCGGCTGCTGGAGGCCGGCGCCGTCGGCTGCAACCTCGAGGACACCGACGGGGGTGTCCTCAAGGACCCGTACGAGCACGCCGAGTTCCTCGCCGAGGTCCGCTCGGCCGCCGCCGACCGGCTGTTCGTCAACGCCCGCGTCGACGTCTTCGTGCACGGCGACAAGGATCCCGAGCGGGCCATCGAGCGCGCCGCGTTGTACGTCGCGGCGGGCGCCGACTGTATCTACCCGATCCTCGCCCCCGCCGGCGTACTGCCCCTGCTGCGGGCCGGGATCCAGGGTCCGCTGAACGCGCTGGCCCGCCTGGACAGGGAGGGCCCCTCGCCCGCCGGACTCGGCGAACTCGGGGCCACCCGCGTCACGTTCGGCCCGGGGCTCCAGCGGCGGGCCGCCGCGGCGCTCCGGGACATTGCCGACGCCCTCAGGGGCTGAGGGGGGTCAGGACAGCCACTTCTTCCACACGTCGGGGTGGCTGTCCACCCACTTCTTCGCCGCGTCCTGGGGCGACAGCTTCTGGTCGGCGATCATCAGGGAGACCTCGTTCTGGTCCTCGGTCGTCCAGCTGAACTTCTTCAGGAAGGCCGCCGCCTTGCCGCCGGACCTGGCGAAGCCGGCGTTGAGGTACTTCTGCAGCGGGGTGTGCGGGTAGGCGCAGGCCACCTTCGCCGCGTCCGCGTCGCAGCCCTCCTTGTACGGCGGCAGCTTCACCTCCGTCATGGGGACCTTCTTGAACAGCCACTGGGGGGCGTACCAGTAGGTCAGGAAGGGCTTCTTCTGCTTGGCGAACTGTTTCATCTGGGTGATCTGGGCGGCCTCGGAGCCGGCGAAGACGACCTGGTAGTCCAGCTTCAGGTTCTTCACCAG
Source organism: Streptomyces sp. NPDC001393 (assembly GCF_053597455.1). Taxonomy (NCBI): domain Bacteria; kingdom Bacillati; phylum Actinomycetota; class Actinomycetes; order Kitasatosporales; family Streptomycetaceae; genus Streptomyces; species Streptomyces sp. NPDC001393. The sequence continues at coordinate 230,953 of NZ_JBSFIH010000004.1, read as the reverse complement.
GGCCTTGTCGTTGGTGACGTACGACGGGGAGCCGTCCATCAGCTGGCCCTTGCCGCCGCTCTCCGCGGTGCGGAAGAGGGAGGCGTACTTGTTGAGGTTCTTCCAGTTCGTGATGTCCGGGTGCTGCTGGGCGAGGTACGTCGGGACGAACCAGCCGATGTGACCGGTCACCCCGAGGCCGCCGCCCCGCCGAATCGTCCTCTTGTCCTCGACGTACCGCTTCTCCTGGTCCGGGTGGCCCCAGTCCTCCAGGATGGCGTCGACCCGGCCCTGGCTGAGCGCGTCCCAGGCGGGCACCTCGTCGACCTGCACGGTGTCGACGCGGTAGCCGAGCTTGTGCTCCAGCAGGTACTGGGCGACGGCCACGTTGGACTGGGCGCCGACCCAGGACTGCACGGACAGGGTCACGGACTTCGTGCCACCGGCGTTCGCGAAGGGCGAGGCCTGCTTGGTCATGTCGGCGGCGCCGCAGCCGGTCGCGGTCAGCAGCACCAGCGAGCCCAGCACGGCGGCAGTGGTCGTACGGCGTCGCATGTCAGGCTCCCTTCTTCGCGCGTCGCTCGGTCGGCTGGGTCACCCGGTCCAGCATCAGGCCCAGGCAGACGATCGCGGCACCGGCCACCAGACCGGTCGCCAGGTCGCCCTGGGCGAGGCCGAAGGCCACGTTGTAGCCGAGGGCGCCGCCGCCGACCAGGCCGCCGATGATGACGACGGCGAGGACCAGGACCACGCCCTGGTTGACGGCGAGCAGCAAGGACCGCTTGGCGAGCGGGAGTTGGACCTGCCACAGCTGCTGCCGGCCGGTCGCGCCGAGCGAGCGCGCCGACTCCAGCGCGGCCGGGTCGACCTGGCGCAGGCCCTGGGCGGTGATCCGGACGACGGCCGGGAGGGCGTAGACGACGGCCGCGGCGACGGCGGGGGCGCGGCCGACGCCGAACAGGGCGACGACCGGGATCAGGTACACGAACTGCGGCATGGTCTGGAAGACGTCCAGGACGGGGCGCAGGGCGCGTTCGACGCGGTCGCTGCGGGCGGCGGCGATGCCGGTCGCGAAGCCGAGGACCAGGGTGACGGCGACGGCGGCGAGCACCTGGGAGAGCGTGTCGAGGGCCGGTTCCCAGACGCCGAGCACGCCGATGGCGGCCATGGCGAGGACGGCGGTCAGGGCGGTGCGCCAGGTGCCGATCGACCAGGCCAGGGCGGCGACGATCAGCAGCACCGACCACCAGGGCAGCCACTGCAGGCCGCCGCGGACGGGGTCCAGGACCCAGGTGGTGAAGTGGCCCGCCCAGTCGGCCGTGCCGCCGATGACCGGGACGCCGGAGTAGAGGTGGTTGGTCATCCAGTCGACGGCGCGGTTGACCGGTTCGGCGATGTCCAGGGTCCAGCCGGAGGGCCAGTCGAGGCGGCCGAGGAGCCGGGCGGCCAGGGCGGCGGCCACGGTGACGGCGAGGGCGTACGGCCAGCCGATGGTCCTCGGGTGCGTCGTACGGTCCTCCCCCGCGGCCGCGGTCACCCGGTCGAGCACGATCGCCAGCAGCACGATCGGGATGCCGGCGGCGAGGGCCTGGCCGACGTCGACGGAGGCGAGCGCCTGGTAGACGCGGTCACCGAGGCCGCCGGCGCCGATGACCGAGGCGATGACGGCCATGGACAGCGCCATCATGATCGTCTGGTTGAGGCCGAGGAGGAGTTCGCCGCGGGCCAGCGGGATGCGGGCGGTCAGCAGCCGCTGGCGGCGGGTCGCGCCGAGCGACTCCACGGCCTCCAGGACTTCGGGGTCGGCGCCGCGCAGGCCGAGCGCGGTGAGGCGGGCCATCGGCGGGGCGGCGTACACGACGGTGGCGAGGACGGCCGCGGGGACGCCGATGCCGAAGACCAGGACGACGGGGAGGAGGTAGGCGAAGGCCGGGAGCACCTGCATGGTGTCCAGGACCGGGCGCAGCGCGCGGTCCAGGCGGTCGGACAGGCCGGCGGCGAGGCCGAGGAGTGCCCCGACGACCACGGAGGCGAGGACCGCCACGACCATCAGCGCGAGGGTCTGCATGGTCGGCACCCACATGCCCAGTGCGCCGCAGGCCAGGAAGGCGGTCGCGGTGCAGGCGGCGAGCCGGGGGCCCGCGAAACGCCAGGCGAGCAGGGCGCCGAACGCCGTGACGCCGGCCCAGCCCGCGGCGAGCAGGGTGAGGTACACGGCGCGTACGGCCATGACGACCGCGTTGCTGATGTAGCCGAAGAAGTAGAGGAACAGCGGGTGGCTGTCGCGGTTGTCGATGACCCAGTTGCTGGCGCTGGTGAGCGGCTTGTCCAGGCTGACGGTCAGATGCTGGGGCCATGAGCCGCCGTGGAGCAGGGGCAGCAGTACGGCGGTGACGAGCGCGAGCAGCAGGAGCTTGCCCGCGGTACGGCTCTTCAGGATGCGGGGTGTGGCGGTACTGGAGGTCGGGAGACTGAGCGTTGCCATCAGACGGCCTCCGGGCTGGTGCGGGGGCCGGGTACGCCCACGTCGATGCCTGCCACGACGTCCAGCAGGAGCTCGTGGTCCACGGTCCCGACGCAGTGGCCGTCCTCCACCACGCACGCCGCTGTGCCGGTCTCGGCCACGGTCCTGATGGCGTCCGCGACCACCGCGTCCGGGGTGAGGGCACCCGGGTGCTCCGAACCGCCGCAGTCGCCCGGCTTCATCGCCGTACGCACCGTCATCACCTGCTCGCGCGGGACGTCCCGGACGAACTCGCGGACGTAGTCGTCGGCCGGGGAGCCCACGATCTCCTCCGGGGTGCCGAGCTGGACGACCCGGCCGTCGCGCATCAGGGCGATGCGGTCGCCCAGCTTGAGGGCCTCGGACAGGTCGTGGGTGATGAAGACCATGGTGCGGCCCTCCTCGCGGTGCAGGCGGGCCACCTCGTCCTGCATGTCGCGCCGGATGAGCGGGTCGAGGGCGCTGAACGGCTCGTCGAACAGCAGCACCTCGGGGTCGACCGCCAGCGCCCGTGCGAGGCCCACGCGCTGGCGCTGGCCGCCGGAGAGCTGGGCGGGGCGGCGGTGCTCCATGCCGTCGAGGCCGACCTTGGCGACGACCTCGGCGGCCCGCTCGCGCCGCTCGGCCTTGCCCATGCCCTGGATCTCCAGGCCGTAGGCCACGTTGTCGAGGACCGTGCGGTGCGGGAGCAGGCCGAAGTGCTGGAAGACCATGGCGGCCCGGTGCCGGCGCAGTTCGCGCAGGCGGGCCTTGTCCATCGCGCGGACGTCCTCGCCGTCGATGGAGATCGTGCCCGCGGTCGGCTCGATCAGCCGGGTCAGGCAGCGGACCAGCGTGGACTTACCGGAGCCCGACAGGCCCATGACCACGAAGACCTCGCCCTTGCGGACGTCGAAGGAGACGTCGCGGACGGCCGCCGTGCAGCCCGTGCGGGCGCGCAGGTCGGCGGGTTCGAGGGCGGCCAGTTCGGGGTCGTCGGGGATCCGCTGCGGCTTGGGGCCGAAGACCTTCCACAGGCCGGAGACCGAGAAGACCGGCGTGTCGGTGGTGGGCGGCTTGCGCGTGGGGACGGTGAGGGTCATCGGGCGTCACCTCCGATCAGGTCGACGGCCTTCTCCCCGACCATGAGCACCCCGATCATCGGGTTGACGGCGGTCATGGTGGGGAAGACGGACGCGTCGGCGATGCGGATGCCGTCGAGGCCGCGGATCTTCAACTCCGGGTCCACTACGGCGATTTCGTCGTCGGCGGCGCCCATCCTGCAGGTGCCGGCCGGGTGGTAGACGGTGTGCGCGACCTTGCGGGCGTACTCGCTCAGTTCGGCGTCGCCCTGGACCTCGGGGCCGGGGCACACCTCGCGCTTGAGCCAGCCCGCGAGCGGCTCGGTCTTGGCGATCTCACGGGCGATGCGGATGCCGTCGACCAGGGTCCGGCCGTCGTAGTCGTCCTCGTCGGTGAAGTAGCGGAAGTCGAGGGCGGGTTTGACGGACGGGTCGGCGCTGGTGAGGCAGAGGCGGCCGCGGCTCTTCGGCTTGGGGATGTTCGGGGTCATCGACACGCCGTACGAGGGGCGTTCGTAGCCGAGGCGCTCCGGGTTGTCCGTGAACGGGATCTGGTAGAAGTGGAACATCAGGTCGGGGCCCGGGTGTCCGGGGTCGCGACGCACGAACAGGCCCGCGTCGGAGTCCATCGCGGAGTTCTCCGGGATCGGGCCGTGGGTCTCCCAGACGATGACCGACTCGGGGTGGTCCAGCAGGTTCTCGCCGACGCCCGGCAGATCGTGGACGACGGGGATGCCGAGGGCCTGAAGGTCCGCACGGGGGCCGATGCCCGAGTGGAGGAGCAGGCGCGGGGAGTCGATGGCGCCCGCGCACAGCACGACCTCGCTGCGGGCCCGTATCAGCAGTTCCTCGCCGTCCTTGGTGCGCACGTGGACGCCCTCGGCCCGGTCCCCGGTGATCTGAAGCCGGTACGCCCAGGTCTCCAGGAGGATCGTCAGGTTCGGGCGCTCGTCCATCACGGGGTGCAGGTACGCCACCGACGCCGAGGACCGCTTGTTGTTCTCGGGGTGGTAGGCGAGGTCGAAGAAGCCGACGCCCTCGGTGAACGGCTTCCTGTTGAAGCCCTCCACGCGGGGGACGCCGAGCGCGGCCTGGGCGGCGTCGACGAAGTCCCGGGCGATGGCGTTGCGGTCCTTCTCGTCGACGGAGACGATGTTGTTCTTCAGGCGGGCGAAGTACGCCTCCATGGGGACGGCGCCCCACCCCTTGGCGCCGGCCGCCTCCCACTCGTCCCAGTCGGACGGCAGCGGCTTGAAGGAGATCAGGGTGTTGTGGGAGGAGCAGCCGCCGAGGACGCGGGCGCGGCTGTGCCGGATGTGGGAGTTGCCGCGGGGCTGCTCCACCGTGGGGTAGTCGTAGTCGAGGTCGCCGCCGAGCAGGCCCATCCAGCGGCGCAGGGTGAGGACGTCGTCGCGGCCGACGTCGCTCGGGCCGCCCTCGATGACGGCGACGGTGACGTCCGGGTTCTCGGTGAGCCGGGAGGCGATGACGGAGCCCGCGGTACCGCCGCCGATGACGACGTAGTCGTAGACGTGGGGGGTGTGGGACATGGGGGTACTTCTCCAGGGGGTGTTTCCGTGAGGGCGGGCGTGGGGCTCAGCCGGCGAACCAGCGCACCGGCTTGGGCGCGAGGTTCTGGTAGACGTGCTTGGTCTCGCGGTACTCGGCGAGTCCGGCCGGGCCCAGCTCGCGGCCGGTGCCGCTCTTGCCGAAGCCTCCCCACTCCGCCTGCGGCAGGTAGGGGTGGAAATCGTTGATCCAGACGGTGCCGTGGCGCAGCCGGCCGGCGACGCGGCGGGCCCTGCCCGCGTCGGCGGTCCAGACGGCGCCGGCGAGGCCGTACTCGGTGTCGTTGGCGAGGCGGACGGCCTCCTCCTCGGTGCGGAAGGTCTCGACGGTGAGGACCGGGCCGAAGACCTCCTCGCGGACGATCCTCATCTCGCGGTGGCAGGCGTCGAGGACGGTCGGCTCGTAGAAGTACCCGCCCTCGGGGCGCTCCGCCGACGGCTCCGGCCGCTTGCCGCCGCAGCGCAGTACGGCGCCCTCGGCGAGCGCGGCGGCGACGTGCGCCTCGACCTTGGCGCGCTGGTGCTCGCTCACCAGCGGCCCGCACTCGACGCCTTCGGCGGTGCCGCGCCCGAGCCTGATCCGCTGGGCGCGGCGGGCGAGTTCGGCGACGAAGCGCTCGCGGACGGACTCCTCGACGATGAGGCGGGAGCCGGCCGAGCAGACCTGGCCGCTGTGGATGAAGGCGGCGTTGAGGGCCTGGTCGACGGCGGTGTCGAAGCCCTCCTCGGTGGCGCAGGCGTCGGCGAAGACGACGTTGGGGTTCTTGCCGCCGAGTTCGAGGGCGACCTTCTTCACGGTCGGGGCGGCGGCCTGGGCCACCTTGGTGCCGCTGAGCAGGCCGCCGGTGAAGGAGACCAGGTCGACGTCGGGGTGCTCGGCGAGCCGGGCGCCGACGGTGCGGCCGGGGCCGGTGACGAGGTTCGCGACCCCGGCGGGCAGGCCCGCCTCCGCCAGCAGCTCGATCAGCGCGACGGTGGTCATCGGGGTGATCTCGCTGGGCTTGATCACGAAGGTGTTGCCGGCCGCGAGCGCCGGGGCGATCTTCCAACTGGCCTGCAGGAGCGGGTAGTTCCAGGGGGTGATCAGCGCGCAGACACCGACCGGCTCGTGCACGACGACGCTGTGGATGTCGAGGGAGCCCGCGTCCACCACCCGGCCCGGCGCCTCGGCGGCGACCAGGTCGGCGAAGTAGCGGAAGGCGTCGGCGACACAGTCGATGTCGATCCGGCCCTCCTCGACGGTCTTGCCCGCGTCCCGGCTCTCCAGCCGGCCCAGTTCCTCCCGGTCGCGTACGAGGAGGTCGGCGACGCGGCGCAGCAGGGCGGCGCGTTCGGCGACCGGGGTGTGCGGCCAGGGGCCGTGGTCGAAGGCATGCCGCGCGGCGGCCACCGCACGCTCGGCATCCTTCTCGTCACCCTCGGCGACCACGGCGAACGGCCGGGCGTCCGCGGGGTCGAGGATCTCGCGCGTCGCGCCGGAGATCGCTGCCAGCCACTCGCCGCCCGCGTGGATGGTCGCCTGGGCCTGTCGTGCCGTTCTGTCCGCCATGTTCGGTGTTGCCTTCCGTTCCTGATCGATGCCCCTGTGTCACATGCGTGCCACGCTCGGGGACCGTCGCCGCCTGCCCAGGTCCGGCGGCTCGCATGCGCAATCGATGGCGGAAAGTGCGCGGCGTCACATCACGCCGCACCTGATCACTCAACACGCCGACCATTTAATTGCAGTATTCACGGAATACAATTGCCTGTGTATTTACAATTCCCCCGAATGCCCCAAAGCCCACCTCCACCGGCCGTCGTTAGGTGACCGTGATGCGATTGGACTGGCACCCGGCCGAGGATCATAGGACGACCATGCTGCGCTGGAGCGGCGATACGGACGTCACGTCGTGCTCGGACCTGCTCGATGATTTCCTTACGAAAATCAACACGATGGAAAATGAATACCGGCGGACGATGGCGGCTCTGTACAGGGCGTCCTGAGGCGGGGGTACGGAGGTAAAACGATTGGAAACCTGGAACGTCCCGGACCAGGACATCGCGCCGAACGACTGGGACCCGGTCGAGGAACTGGCCCAGATACTGTCCACGCCGACCAGCGTCAGCCCGGTCACTCCCCTGGACATGCCGTCCCCGCGCCGGAGCAACCGCCGACGGGTCCGTCATGAGTCCCATCTGCTCGACGGCGGCCGGAGCCTCACCCACATCACCTTGCTGATCGCGACGGTGACGGTGTGCGCGCTGTGCATGCTGGGCTGGTCCGTCTGCTATTCCTACTGGCAGCTGCGCGGAATCGCCTCCTCGGTGCTGCCGACGAGACTGGCGCAGTGCTGGCCGCTGACGGTGTACGGGCCGTGGTTCGTGGCCGCCCTTTCCGTCCTGCGGGCCACCGCTCAGCGCCGCAGCGCACGGCGCTCCTGGTGCGTGGTGCTGGCAGCTTCCGCGATGGCCGTGGCGCTGTGTGTGAGCCACTCCTCGCATGCGCTGCTCTCGTTAGTCATCTTCGGGATTCCGCCGGTCACCGCTCTGGTGTGTTTCTGGGAACTCGTCGGCCAGATCTCGACCAGGAACCGCCCCCGGCACGCCACGAACAACGATCCGCCGGATTCCACCCCGTGAACGAGCTCACCGCTTCCACACCGTCCCCACCGTGAACGAGGACCCGCCGTCCGGCCACCACGCCCGGTAGCCGGCCGGCGGGTCCGTGGGCTATGACGAGGCGGCCCTGGTACGCCCCGAGGATGGTGCCCGTGCTCACTGAGGCGCAGGCGATGTACCGGGCATGCGGATACCGGTCATCAACTCCCTCACGCAGCCGCGCAGCCAGGCGTGGGCGGGGTCGGCGTCGTGCCGGGGGTGCCAGGCGAAACCCACCTCGATCGAGGGGAGTCGCAGGGGGATCTCGAAGTTGACCAGGCCGAGGGAGTCGGCCATCGGGCGGCCGTAGGTGGTGATCAGCCCGATCAGGTCGGTCTCGCGCAGCACGAACAGCGAGGCCGGATAGGTGCCGACGCTGCCCACCACCCGCCGGGTCAGGCCGAGTTCGGCCAGGGCGTCGTCGATCGGGCCGCGCTGCCTGCCGCGCCGGGAGACGCTGAGGTGACCGGCCGCCCCGGCGAACCGCTCGGGCGTCAACTCCCCGTCGAGCAACGGGTGTCCGGGCCGTACGACGCCCAGCATGCGCTCCTCGTACACCGTCTCCCGGTGCACCTCGGGCGCGGCCGTGTCGATCACCCCGATCTCCAGGTCGGCGGTGCCCTGGCGCAGGAACGGCAGGTCCACGTGGCTCTCGGACAGGAAGCGCAGCCGGACCCCGGGCGCCTCGCGGGCGGCGCGGGCGAAGAGGGCGGCGCCGTGGGTGGCGGAGACCGCGTCGTGGCCGACGATCGTGAAGGTGCGGGAGACGGTCCGCAGGTCGGTGTCGCGGCCCGGCGCGAACAGGGCCCGGGCCCGCTCCACCACCGCGCCCACCTCGGCCCGTACGGCCAGCGCGTGCGGGGTGGGCACCATCTGGCGCCCGGCCCGCACCAGGATCGGATCGCCGAGCGCCTTGCGGATCCGGCCGAGGGTGCGGCTCATGGCGGGCTCGGACAGATGCAGCCGGCGGGCGGCGCCCTGCACGCTCTGCTCCTCCAGCAGCACGTCCAGCGCGACCAGCAGATTCAGGTCCAGCCCGGCGGATTGCGTCATGTGCAGGTATCCCTTGCGAAGGTTGCACTGGAAAGCAGGTCACCGGCGAGCCTACGGTGAGGGCGCATCCCACACCACCCACCGAAGCTCCCGGGAGGAGTCGTGCCCACGCACGCCCTGAAACGCCCCACCCTGATCGCGCTGTGCGCCTGCGTCCTGGTCGCCCAGAGCATGGTCGCCGCCATCAACCTCCTCATCCCACAGCTGAGTTCGTCGTCGCTGCGCCCCTCGCACACCGAGATCCTGTGGACGGTCGACGCCTACGTCATCGTCTTCGCGGGCCTGCTCATCCCGGCCGGCGCGCTCGGCGACCGGTACGGCCGCAAGGGCGCCCTGCTCGCCGGGCTCGCCCTGTTCGCGGCGGGCGCCGCCACCAGCGCGCTCGCGACCGGCCCGGCCGTCCTGATAGCCGGGCGGGGCCTGTCCGGCGCCGGTGCCGCACTGATCACCCCGGCGACCCTGTCGATCCTCATGCAGCTGTCCGCGCCGGAGCACCGGGCCCGTTCGATGGGCGCCTGGACGCTGTCGATCGGTCTGGGCGGCGCGGCCGGCAACCTGGGCGGCGGCCTGGCCGGGCAGTTCCTGACCTGGCGCGCCCTGTTCGCGGTGATGGTGCCGCTCGCCGTCGTCCTCGCGGTGGCCGCGTCGGTCACCGTCCCGCGCACCGAACGCTCCGGCGCCGCCCGCCCCGACCCGCTCGGCACCCTGCTGCTCACCGCGGGCCTGGTGGCGGCCCTGTTCGGCATCATCGAGGGCCCGTCCTACGGCTGGACGTCCGCCCGCATCCTCGGCGCCTTCGCGGCGGGCGCGCTGCTGGTCGCCGCCTTCACCGGCCATGCCCTGCGCTCGGCCACCCCGCTGTTCGACCCGCGCGTCTTCGCCTCGCCGCGGCTGCGGTCGGCCTCGCTCGGCACGGCCACCGCGTTCTTCGGCCTGTTCTCCCTGTTCTTCGTCAACTCGCAGTACCTGCAGGGCGTGAAGGGCTACGGCGCCGCCGTCACGGGCGTGGCGATCATGCCCCTGGTCTTCGGGATGGCCGTGGCCCAGAAGCTGGCCGCCCGCTGGGCCGGCCGCCCCCGCGCGGTCATCGGCGCCGGTCTCGCCCTCATCGGCCTCGGCCTGCTCGGCGCGTCCACGGCCGACGCGGGCACGCCGTACGCGGTGTTCGTCTGCTGGCTCCTGGTCATCTCGGCAGGTGCCGGGCTGTCCATGCCGGCCCTGACCGTCGGCGTGGTCACCTCCCTCCCGCCCCACCAGGCAGGCCTCGGCTCGGGCCTGGGCACGACCGCCCGGGAGACGGGGGCGGCGCTGGGTGTCGCGGTCACCGGCACGGTCCTGTCCGCCCACGCGGACCTGCTCCACGGCATGGGGCCGGCGCTGCGGACGGTGGGGGTGGTGGTGCTGGGGGCTACGGCGCTGGTGATCGCCGGGTACGGAAGGCGCCCCGAAAGGGGCGCGGGGCTCTGCCGGATATGCGGCTACCGCCGCGCGGGCGCGACCAGCCACGACGCACCCGCACACGGCAACGCTCGGCACCCCCTACGGCGGGATGCCGAGCGTGTGTCAGATCTACGGAACTCTTAGATGAGGCCCAGCGAGCGAACCGCCTCGCGCTCCTCCTCCAGCTCCTTCACCGACGCGTCGATGCGGGCACGAGAGAACTCGTTGATGTCCAGGCCCTGGACGATCTCGTACTTGCCGTCCTTGGTGGTGACCGGGAAGGAGGAGATCAGGCCCTCCGGGACGCCGTAGGAGCCGTCCGACGGGATGCCCATGGACGTCCAGTCGCCCTCGGCCGTGCCGTTGACCCAGGTGTACACGTGGTCGATCGCGGCGTTGGCGGCGGAGGCGGCCGACGAGGCACCGCGGGCCTCGATGATCGCGGCACCACGCTTGGCGACGGTCGGGATGAAGTCCTCGGCCAGCCACTTCTCGTCGTTCACGACCTCGGCGGCGTTCTTGCCGGCGACGGTGGCGTGGAAGATGTCCGGGTACTGGGTGGCGGAGTGGTTGCCCCAGATGGTCAGGCGCTTGATGTCGGCGACCGTGGAGCCCGTCTTCTTCGCGAGCTGGGTCAGCGCGCGGTTGTGGTCCAGGCGGGTCATCGCGGTGAAGCGCTCGGCCGGGACGTCCGGCGCGGCGGCCTGCGCGATGAGCGCGTTGGTGTTGGCCGGGTTGCCGACGACGAGGACCTTGATGTCGTCCGCGGCGTGGTCGTTGATGGCCTTGCCCTGGGGCTTGAAGATGCCGCCGTTGGCCTCGAGCAGGTCGCCGCGCTCCATGCCCTTGGTGCGGGGGCGGGCACCTACCAGGAGGGCTACGTTGGCGCCGTCGAAGGCGACGTTCGGGTCGTCCGTGATGTCGATGCCCTGGAGCAGCGGGAAGGCGCAGTCGTCCAGCTCCATGGCCGTGCCCTCGGCGGCCTTGAGCGCCGGGGTGATCTCCAGCAGGCGCAGCTTCACCGGCACGTCCGCGCCGAGCAGCTGGCCGGAGGCGATGCGGAAGAGCAGGGCGTAACCGATCTGGCCGGCCGCGCCGGTGACGGTGACGTTCACGGGAGTGCGGGTCATGGCGTTCTCCGTATGACAGCTGGCGGTGGGGCGTCCCGGCCCCGGGCGGATGATCGATCTCTTGGCGTCAAGAGATCGATCCAGCGGTCAGGCTATCGCGCATCCGGCATGCGAGACGTCCGGGGCCGTGTGGATCACCCCACAAGTCGGAGGTGTGTCGAACGAAGGGGCGGCCGCCCGTCCGGGAGAGGGGGGGAGAGGACGGAGGCGGCCGCCAGGTGGGGGTACCGGATCGCCGGACTCCCGTGGGGGGGTACTGGGCGCGTGCCCAGAATCCGGCCCACCATGCGCCCGGCTCCGGATTTTCATCCCACCGATTCCCGGCACGCCGCACGCCCGCTGCCCTGCGCCCCGTATGCCCCGGTTCGCAACCCCCGCTTCCCCGTCGGTGGAGCGGTACGACGCGCCGCCGCAAGCGCGTTGTGCCGCGCTCCCTCCGGGCACCCGGTCCGCCCGGTCGCCCGGATCACCGCGCCCCGACCGTCCTGCCCGCAGCTCTCGCGCGCCACCACCCGGGGTGCCCCGGGCGCCGGCGGACCGGCCGGCACCGGCCGTCGGCTCCGCGTCCGGCCTACCTGGTGCACCCCGTCCGCCCGGACGCCAGTGTCGCGCAGGCCTTGGCCTCTGCCGCGTTCTTCACGGCGACCATCGGGGTGTAGGCGATGGTGTCGCCGGCGCCGGAGGTCTCACCGGACTGCCGGGCCGTCCCGGCGGAGACCTGGACCCTGTCGCCCTGGGCGGCGCCGGTGATGCGGCCCCAGGCGGTGCCGCAGGCCTTGCTGTAGCGGACCTCCAGGGTGGTGGTGCCGATGGTGGCGGTCTTGGCGGTGGTCACCAGGTCGCCGCTGCACCCCATGGCCTCGGCGTCCTTGCCGTCGCAGGCGGAGCCGGTGCACTTGACCCCGGGCGGCGGCGTCCCGTGCGTGCTGGCGCTCGGGGACGGGGGCTTGGCGTTCCCGTGCTTCGTACCGCCCCGGTCGGTGAGGAAGAAGACGGCGCCGATGACGACGAGCACGCCGACGAGCCCCGCCAGGAACATGATCACCCGCTGCCGGCCGGCGTTCCCCGGGGCCGGGGTGCCTCCGCCGGAGGGGGTGCCCCCAGCGGGCCGGGGCTCCTGTGGCCGGCCGTCGTACGGGTTCGGGACGGTCGGGGTCCAGCCGGGACCCCCGGGCGTGCCGGCGGGACGCGCACCGTTCGCGGCAGGGGCGCCGTCCCCCGCGCGCACCCCGGTGCCGGGACGGGCGCTCGCCCTGGACGGGCCCTGATACCCGGCCAGACCCCAGGAGTTGCCCCCCGAGGCCCCACCGCTCCCGGCGCCGTCCCGCTCGGCCGCCCCCGCGCCGTCGGCCGGCCCTCCTCCAGCCGCATCGGCCGGCCCCCGGCCCGCGCGGTCGGCCGTACCCGGTCCCACGCCGTCGCCCGCGCCACGCCCCGAGCCCGCGCCCGCATCGCGCCCCGAGCCCCCGACCGAACCACGACCGGAACCCTCGGCCGAACCACGCCCAGAACCCTCGGCCGAACCACGCCCAGAACCGTCGACCGAACCACGCCCAGAACCCTCGGCCGAACCACGCCCAGAACCGTCGACCGAACCACGCCCAGAACCCTCGGCCGAACCACGACCAGAACCGTCGGCCGATCCGCCACCGGACCCGTTGGCCCGATCACGACCGTCGGCCCCACCGCGCCCGGCACCCCGGTCGCGCCCCGTCTCCTCCCGTGCGTCGGCGTCGGGGGCCGTCGGCTGGGTGGGGATGGTCGGGGAGACGCCGGCCGGGCCGGCGATGCCCATGGCAGCGCCGGCACCCTTGCGGCCGGACCCGCCGGACCCGCCGGACGGGCCGCCGGTCGCCTCCGCCGCGCCGAACTCCCCCAGCGCGGCGCGTGCCTGGGAGATGCGGATCGCCTCCATGGTGCGGTCGTGCCGCATCTCGGCCCGGCTCCAGGCGCGTTCGGCCAGCTCCCACATCGTGGTCAGATGCACCGGGTTGGTGCCGGTGACCTCGGCGAGCGCGACGATCGCGCCCTTGGGCGCGAGGAGCCGACCGCCCAGGTAACGCTCCCAGGACGTCTTGCTGTAGCCCGTGCGGTCCGCGAGCGCGGCGACGCTCAGGCCGCTGCGGTCCACGAGCCGCCGCACCTGCTGGGTGAACTCCTTGATCTGCGGATCCAGTTCCTCTGGCAGGTCTTTCCAACGAGGCATCGCTTCCCCCCCTGCTCTCCCCCCGGCCTTCCCCGTCCTGGCTACCCATAAGGATGCCCTGCCTACGGATCCCAGTTCCCGGAGTGGGGGCGCGCGGGGGCATGGACGGCGCGCGCCGGCGCCGTAGCGGAACGGTCACTTCCGTGCCACAGCGCAAGGACAGCCGTTGAACAGGGAGTTCACGGGCGGAAGGGTGGTTGATGGACGGCGGTTCGCCCCTCTTCGGGGGTGGGGGCGAACCGCCGTACCGTCGAGGCACGCGTTGCGTACTCGGCTACCTGTTGCTGCTGAGCGTGACGTGCAGGAGATCCTTCAGGAACGGTATCTGCAGCCACGGATGCGGCTGCGCCATCATCGCCAGCAGGACGATCGCGAGGCCGAGGACGCCGTAGGTGGCGATGTCCGTGAAGCGGGAGCGTACGGCGAGCATGCCGACGCTCGGGAGTATCCAGCGCAGGACCGCGCCGGCCAGCAGGGCCGCGCCGATCAACAGAGTGCCGACGCGGAACACGTCGAGGGCGGTCAGCAGCAGGCCGCACGCGACCCCGCCGAGCACCACCAGCAGGGGCCATTGCCGCGCCGGCGCGGGGGCGTCACCGGACGCCGCCCGGCCGCCGCCCTCGGGCCGGGCGGTGTCCCGGGTGATCCGCGGGAAGCGGCGGGTGGTCCGCTCCGGACGCTCCTCGGCGCCGTGCGCTGCGCGGGAGACCGCCCCCGCGCTCTGTGCTCCGCGGGTGACCGCCCCCGCGCGGGCCTCCTCAGCCGGCACTGCGCTCCGCCGCCTCGACCACGTTGACCAGCAGCTGCGCCCGGGTCATCGGGCCCACGCCGCCGGGGTTCGGAGAGATCCAGCCGGCCACCTCGACGACGTCCGGGTGGACGTCCCCCACGATCTTGCCCTCGGCGTTGCGGGAGACACCGACGTCCAGGACGGCGGCGCCCGGCTTGACGTCCTCGGCGCGGATCAGGTGCGGGGCACCGGCCGCGGCGATGATGATGTCGGCCCGCTTCAGGTGGGCGGCCAGATCGCGGGTGCCGGTGTGGCACTGGGTCACGGTGGCGTTCTCGCTGCGCCGGGTGAGCAGCAGCGGCATGGGCCGGCCGATGGTGACACCGCGGCCGACGACCACGACCTCGGCGCCCTTGATCTCCACGCCGTGCGCGCGCAGCAGGGAGAGGATGCCGTTGGGGGTGCAGGGCAGCGGGGCCGGCTCGTTCAGGACCAGGCGGCCCAGGTTCATCGGGTGCAGGCCGTCCGCGTCCTTGGCCGGATCCATCAGCTCCAGGATGCGGTTCTCGTCGATGCCCTTGGGCAACGGCAACTGGACGATGTAACCGGTGCAGGCCGGGTCCTCGTTCAGCTCCCGTACGACCGCCTCGATCTCCTCCTGGGTGGCGGTGCCCGGCAGCTCGCGCTGGATGGAGGCGATGCCGACCTGCGCGCAGTCGCGGTGCTTGCCGGCGACGTACTTCTGGCTGCCGGGGTCGTCCCCGACCAGGATCGTGCCGAGGCCGGGCGTGACGCCCTTCTCCTTCAGCGCCGCCACGCGGGCGGTCAGATCGGACTTGATCGCGGCTGCGGTGGCCTTGCCATCGAGAATCTGGGCGGTCATACCCCCATCCTCGCGGATGACCGGCCCCTGGTTCCAATCCGGGTACCCCGCCGTCCGCTGCCGCTCCTCCTTCCCGCTGTCTCCCGCTCTGTCACAGCATGATCATCGATGTTGCACTTGCACAACACCTCACGTTTCCGGCTGGACAAGTAAGACCGACCTAAAGAACGATGAGCAGACAGTGCCGCGGACAGTGCCGGGGGGACGGACCGCATCTGTAGAACTCTCCTCCGAACCGTGCCGCGCGTCGTCCCCGCACTTGGACCAACGGAGGAAGACCGCCATGAGCTTTGGCGACCCGAACAACCCCTACGGCCCGCCGCCGCAGCAGCCGCCGACCGCGCCCGGCTACGGCTACCCGCAGCAGCCGCCCGCCCCTCCGCAGGCCTACGGCTACCCGCAGCAGCCCGCCTACCCCGGGTACCCGGGCGGCAACATGATGCCGCAGACGATGCCGGGTCTGATGGTCACGGCGCGGGTCCTGCTCTACATCGTGGCGGCCGTGCAGATCATCGCCGGTATCTTCGCGCTGTACGTCGCTGCGACGATCAACGACGTGTCCAACGCGGGCGAGGACACCTTCGGCAACAACACCTTCTCCAACATCGGTCACGACGGCGCCGGCATCGTCCTCGTCCTCGCGCTGATCTTCCTGGGGCTCTCCGGGCTGTCGATCACGCTGGGCGTGAAGTTCACCCGCGGCGGCCAGGGCATCCGCATCACCACGATGGTCTACGGCATCCTCGGCGCCCTCGTCGGCGTCCTGATCCTGATCGGCGCGGCGAACCAGGGCACCAGCGCCGGACTGATCTCGGCGCTGCTGTGGATGGGCTTCGGCGGCATCATGGCCGCCGCGATGATCGCCCCGTCCGGCGCGGCCTGGTTCAACCGACCGCGCTACTGAACCACCCCGCGCGACAGAACAGTTCGCGCCATTCGACGCCGAGGGCCGTGTCTCACCCGTCCAGGGGGAGGCACGGCCCTGGTGCGTCCCCCTAGGCTGACCGGGGTGGCCAGACCCGGCCGGGGGTGGCCGTCAGGCACGGGGAGACGCACCTTGTACAGCATCATCGTCGTACCTCCGCCGACCCCGGAGGACCGACAGGACCACAACACCCAGATCCGGCTCGCACCCGGCGAACGCCTCAGCTTCGGGCGGGCGTCCGGCAACGATCTGACGATCCCGCACGACGGGGTCTCCCGCCGGGCCGGCGAAGTCAGCGCCCAGGGCGCGTTCTGGATACTGACCAACCTGTCCGCGCACCAGACCTACGTGGTGGAGAACCCGGAGGGCGCCGGCGAGCACATCAAGGTCGGCCCGGGGCGGCTCGACGCGCCCATCCCGTTCGAGTTCTCACGGATCGTGCTGCCCGCCGCCGGGGACCTGCTGACGATCGAGGTGTGGGCGCCGCGCCACGACTATCTGCGGGAGGGGGCCGGGCCGGACGGGGACACCACCGCGCCCGCCTTCTCCGTCGACCGCACCAAGCGCTACTTCGCCGTCCTGGCCGCCCTGTGCGAACCGCGGCTGCGCGGCGATCCGCACGCCCCGCTGCCCACGGTCGACCAGGTCGTCGACCGGCTGCGCCCCGCCTGGCCGGCCGCCTCGCGCACCTCGGTGCAGTGGAACATCGACTACCTGGCGGTGAAGCTGCGGCTCAAGCCGGGCCCGGAGACGGCGGACACCGGTCCCCGCCTCAACGGCAAGAAGGAGTCCCTGGTCTCCCTGGCGCTCCGCTTCGACCTTGTACGGGAGGACGACCTGGTCGTCCTGGCCGCCGCCGACGCGGGCCGGACGGCCCGGTGACCGAGCCGTACGCCGTACCGGTGCCCAGGGGCTACCGGGTCGGCGCCTGGGAGGTGCGCGAGCCGATCGCGACGGGCGCCTTCGGCAGCGTGTACGCGGGCCGGCGCACCGGCGGCACCGCGGAACTGCCCACCGCCGCCGCGCTGAAGTTCCTGCCCACCGGCACCGGTACCCCGCGCCAACTGGCCCATCTGCGCGACCTCATCGAGCGCGAGATCGACCTGCACCGGCGGCTCAGAAGGCCGCGGCTGATCCGGATGTACGAGTCGCTCGTCGTCGACGACCCCGGCCGCCCCGAACTCGACGGCGCCACCGTCCTCGTCCTGGAGCGGGCCGAGGGCTCCCTGTCCGCGCTGCTCGCCGCCGCGCCGCGCCCGGACGCCGGGCCCGCCCTGCTCGCCCAGGTCTGCGAGGGGCTGGCCCAGCTGCACCGGGCGGGCTGGGTGCACGGGGATCTGAAACCGGCCAACGTGCTGCTGATGGCGGACGGTTCGGCACGGCTCGCCGACTTCAACATGGCCGCCGAACTGGAGGGCACCCACGCCTACACCCCGGCCTTCTCCACCCCCGACTACACCCCGCCCGAGCTGCTGTGGGCCGAGATCAGCGAGCGCGGCCGGCGCATCCGCCCCTCCGCCGACGTCTGGGCCTTCGGTGTGCTCGCCCATCTCGTCCTCACCGACTCCTTCCCGCTGTCCGGCGCCACCCCGACGGCCCGCCGCGACGCGGCCGCCGCCTATGCGCGCGCCACCGACGAACTGCGCCTGTCGCCCGAACTCCCGGACGCCTGGCGGGAGATCGTGCGGGACTGCCTGGCCCGGACGCACGAGGCACGCATCACCACCGAGGCGCTGCTGCGCCGCGTCGAGGCGGCCGCCGGCTCGGGCCGCTCGCCGCGCCTGCCCCGGCTGCTGCCGCGGCGCAGACGCCAGCGGACGGTCATCGCGGGCGCCGCGGCCGCCACCGTCGCCGTGGCGGCCCTGGGGTACGGCATCAGCACCTGGACGGCTGCCGGCGGCACCGACGACAAGGGCGTGGCCACCTACGGCGCCTCCGAACTCCGCACGGACAAGGGCGTCCCGGTGCAGTACCGAAAGCTCATCGTCGACTCCGCCCACGCCTGCCCCGAATCCGACGTCACCCCCGCGCTCGTCGCGGCGATGCTGAAGGCCGAGAGCAATTTCGACCCGAACCTCTCCGACCCGGCCAAGCACGAGTTCGGCATCGCCCGCTGGACCCCCGCCGTCCTGCGCTGGTACATGCGCGACGACGGCGTCCCCGCGTCGGCGACGCCCACCCCGCCCCTCACGCCCTCCGTCTCCATCCCGGCCATGGGCCGCTACCTCTGCTTCATGGCGCCCAACCTGAAGTCCGGCCTGCCCGGCGACAAGCGGGTGCTGCTCGCCGCCGCCTACCGGACGTCGTACTCGAAAGTGAACGACACGGGCGGAGTTCCCCCGAAGTACCGCGACTACTGCACCCGTGTCGCCCATTACCTCAAGGAGTACGCGCCTCCGGGAAAGAAGTGACCCTCAGACGTCCGAGGTACCGGCGGACGGGGCGCGGCTGGGACGGTGGAACCACCGAACCACTCGTTCACATGGGGGAACAGTGAACATCGTCAAGCCCGCCGCGCTGCTCGTCGCGGCCACCGCCCTGCTCGCCGGCTCCACGGTGGCGGCCACCGCCGCCGCACCGGACGGCACCCGGGTCACCGGCGTCCAGCAGGTCGCCGACCAGGTCCTCGCGGGCCACCCGAAGGCCCTCTCCGCCTCCGCCGACCAGGTCAGGTACGACGGCCTGACCCTCACCAAGGCGCCGCGGGGCAAGGTCACCGCCAAGGACCTGGACTGCGCCTACGGCCACCTGTGCATGGTCGTCAAGGGCACCAAGTTCGACTTCTACAAGTGCCAGACCTGGACCGTGAACAACTGGACCGGGGACGGCCCGTTCACCAACAACCAGACGCCGGGCACGGTCGCCAGCTTCTACAACCAGGACGGCAGCACCCGCTGGACGTCGACGGCGTACGAGGCCGGCACGGCGAACTGGGACCCGATCTACTCCCTGCGTCCCTGCTGACCCGACCCGGCAAGGCCGACGGCCTCCGGCTCCCTCGGGGGAGGGCCGGAGGCCGTCACTCGTGTCTGGCGCTCACATGTCAGGTGCTCAGTGGAAGAAGTGGCGCGTGCCCGTGAAGTACATGGTCACGCCCGCCTTCTTGGCGGCCTCGACGACCTGCTCGTCGCGGATCGAGCCGCCCGGCTGGACGATCGCCCGGACGCCGGCGGCGATGAGGATCTCCGGCCCGTCGGGGAAGGGGAAGAACGCGTCGGAGGCGGCGTAGGAGCCGCGCGCCCGCTCCTCACCGGCTCGCTCGACGGCCAGCTTGCAGGAGTCGACGCGGTTGACCTGGCCCATGCCGACACCGACCGAGGCGCCGTCCTTGGCGAGCAGGATCGCGTTGGACTTCACCGAGCGGCAGGCCTTCCAGGCGAAGGCGAGCTCCTTGAGCTCGTCGGCGCTCAGCGCCTCGCCCGACGCCAGCGTCCAGCCCGCCGGGTCGTCGCCCTCGGCCTGGAGCCGGTCGGTGACCTGGAGCAGGACACCGCCGTCGACCTGCCTGGCCTCGACCCGGTTGCAGGGCGCGCCCGGGGCCTTCAGGACCCGGATGTTCTTCTTCCGGGCGAGGGCCTCCAGGGCCCCCTGCTCGTAGTCCGGGGCGACGATGACCTCGGTGAAGATCTCCGCGACCTGCTCGGCCATCTGCCGGCTCACCGGCCGGTTGACCGCGATGACACCGCCGTACGCGGAGACCGGGTCGCAGGCGTGCGCCTTGCGGTGCGCCTCGGCGACGTCCGAACCCACCGCGATGCCGCAGGGGTTGGCGTGCTTGATGATCGCGACGCACGGCTCGTCGTGGTCGTACGCGGCACGGCGGGCGGCGTCCGTGTCCGTGTAGTTGTTGTACGACATCTCCTTGCCGTGCAGCTGCTCGGCGTCCGCGAGCCCGCCGCTGCCGTCGACGTACAGGGCGGCCGGCTGGTGCGGGTTCTCGCCGTAGCGCAGGGTGTTCTTGCGCTCGTAGGTGGCGCCGAGGAAGTCGGGGAACTGAGAGTCGTCGACCGGCGCGTAGGAGGAGGCGAACCAGGAGGCGACGGCCACGTCGTAGGCGGCCGTGTGCTGGAACGCCTCGGCGGCCAGGCGCCTGCGCGCGGCGAGGTCGAAGCCGCCGTCCTTGACGGCCGCGAGCACGTCGGCGTACCGCTCGGGGCTGGTGACCACGGCCACGGAGGGGTGGTTCTTGGCGGCGGCACGGACCATGGACGGGCCGCCGATGTCGATCTGCTCCACACATTCGTCGTCGCTCGCGCCCGAGGCCACGGTCTCTCGGAAGGGGTAGAGGTTGACGACGACAAGGTCGAACGGCTCCACGCCGAGCTCGGCGAGCTGCTCGCGGTGGCTCTCCAGCCGCAGGTCGGCGAGGATGCCCGCGTGCACCCTAGGGTGCAGGGTCTTCACCCGGCCGTCCAGGCACTCGGGGAAGCCGGTCAGCTCCTCGACCTTGGTGACGGGGACGCCGGCGGCGGCGATACGGCCGGCCGTGGACCCGGTGGAGACGAGCTCGACACCGGCCTCGTGCAGCCCGCGCGCGAGGTCTTCCAGCCCGGTCTTGTCGTAGACGCTGACGAGCGCGCGGCGAATGGCCCGCTTGGTGCTCTCGGCCGTGACAGTGCTCTCGGCGGTCACTGGATTACTACCTTTCGTCCCTCAATGCGATAGCCGTTGCGGGCGAGCCGCCCCACGACCTCGACGAGCAGCCTTCGCTCGACTTCCTTGATGCGCTCGTGCAGCGCGCTCTCGTCGTCCTCGTCCCGGACCTCGACCACGCCCTGGGCGATGATCGGGCCGGTGTCGACGCCGTCGTCGACGAAGTGGACGGTGCAGCCGGTGACCTTGGCGCCGTACGCGAGCGCGTCACGGACGCCGTGGGCCCCGGGAAAACTGGGCAGCAGGGCGGGGTGCGTGTTCACGAACCGCCCGCCGAAGCGCGCGAGGAACTCCTTCCCCACGATCTTCATGAACCCGGCGGAGACCACGAGGTCCGGCTCGTAGGCGGCCACGGCCTCGGCGAGGGCGGCATCCCACTCCTCGCGGCTCGCGTGGTCCTTGACCTTGCAGACGAAGGTCGGCAGCCCGGCGCGCTCGGCGCGGGCGAGCCCCTCGATGCCGTCTCGGTCGGCCCCTACGGCGACGATCCGGGCGCCGTACCGCTCGGCTCCGGTGCGCTCGATCTCGTCCAGGAGCGCCTGCAGGTTGGTGCCGGATCCGGAGACCAGCACGACGAGGCGCTTGGCCGCTCGGCCGGCGGGGGTGGCGGCCACGATGGGGCCCTTTCTCGGGTGGCGACGGTTCCGGTCTGCGCTTCGCCTCGCTTTGTACATTCGTACGAATGCGTTGCGCCCCTCGATACAGGGAAGTCTACGAAGCGGCCGACCGTCAGCAACGATACCGGCACATGGGAAGGGCCCCCACGGGACGGGTGTGTGGCCGGAAGGTAGCGTTCGCAGGGAATCACGCAAGGATCACGAAGGGCAGCCTCGGGAACGCGGTCGTCGTACGGTGCGTTGTCGGAGTGGAAGCCCATATCGGACAGCCGTGCGCACAGCCGTATTCACCTAGGGGAAGACGCTCTTTTGATGCCCGATCGCAGCCTGCGAGTCCTCACGTTCCCTCCGAGCCCGGCCCTGGGAGGCGAGCGTGGCACCGTGCTGCTGCGAGAGCGGCCGGCCTCGCCGCCGGAGGCTTCCCGGGGCGGGCAGGACGGACAGGACGGACACGGCGGGCAGCGCGGACAGGGCAGTACAGGCGGTGACGCACGGGGCGCCGGGCCGCAGGACGACAATCCCTTCGCGCCGCCGCCCGAGGGCGCGCCGGACCGGCCCTGGCAGCCGCGGCACCCCGAGGGCTCCCAGGGGTCCGGTCACGGGTCCGGCTCCGGGGGCGACTCCCCGTGGGGCAGCCAGTGGAGCGACCGCCAGCCCGGGCGCTCCCCCGGCGGCTTCGGCCAGCGGCCCGGGGGCGCGCCCCAGGGCCCGGGCGGACCGGCCGGATCCGGCGGCATGCGCTGGGACCCGACGGACCCGGTGCAGCGCCGCGCCCGTTACGCACTCCTGTCGGGCATGTGGGCGGTCTTCTTCGCCCTGTTCAGCTGGCCGTACGTGGCCCTGCTGCTGGGCGCGCTGGCCCTGTACTGGGGCGGCAGCGCCCTGCGCGCCAAGCCGCGCACGCCCGACCCGGACACCCCGGCCCCTCCGCCGGGTGCCGGCCGCCCCCAGGTCACGGCGGCCATCGGCGGCCTGATCACCGCGTCCCTGGCCCTGGTCCTGGTCGCCTCGACCTTCACGATCCAGTTCGTCTACCGCGACTACTACACCTGCGTGAACGACGCCCTCACCCACGAGGCGAAGCAGTCCTGCGACCAGTTGCTGCCGCAGCAACTGCGCGGCGTTCTGGGCGTCGGGAACAGCTGAGGCCCCGCCCGGGGCACGCCGGTGGCGCCGGTGGGCGGCGCGGCGTCAGGGGGTGCCGGGGTTCGGGGTGCCGGGGTTCGGGGTGCCGGGGTTCGGGGTGCCGGGTGACGGGTCGGTGAGTGACGGATCGGTGGGTGCCGGGCCGGCGTGGTCCGGCCGAGGCTCGGGCGGAGGCGTCGCGTCCGCAGGGGGCGTCGACTGGGCGTGGGCCGATGACTCTGCGGAGGGCGTCGGCTCTGCGAAGGGCGTCGGTTCTGCAGGTGGCAGGGACTCCACAGCGGGCGTCGGCTCCTCAGCCGGCGTCGACTCCGCATGGGCCGCGGGCTCCACGGGCGGCATGGAAGGGGCTGCGGGGCCGGGCAGGTCGCGGGAGGCGGCTGCCTCGCGCAGGGCCGCCCAGCGTGAGGTCCGGGCGAGGTCGTCGTGCCAGTCCTGGGGGAACGCGTCGCCGGCCGGGAGGACGTCGTACCGCTCGTCCTCGTCGGGCACGGCCGGCTCCGGTCGAGGTGCGGTCGTCCTGCCCTTGCCCGACTCCCCGGCCTTGCCCTTGGCGCCCGCGAGCCCGCCCTGGGCGCCGGTGGTCTGCTTCCCCTGACCCGCCTTCCCGCCCATGTCCGCCCCGTCGTCCGGCTCCGCGCTCCTGCCCTTGGCGGCAGTCTCCTCCTGCGCCTTCGCCGGGTCCGGTGTCTTCTTCTGTTCCTGTCCGCTCCCGGAGTTCCCCGTCACCGCCCCCGCCCCCTGCGCCGGGATCTCCCCGCCCCGCGCGCGCCCGCTCCACAGCCGCCAGGCCCGTACGACCAGCGCCACCGGCAAGCCGGACAGCGCCGTCCACGCCCCCGCCGCTCCCCCGGTCTGCCACCACACCGGTCCGAAGCGGGCCAGCGCCGACACGCCCAGCGGGCCGCCCGCCAGGTCGGCGAGCAGGGCGAGCGCCGCCGCGCAGAACGTAGCCGTCAGCAGCACCGTCCCGGCGGTGCGGACGGCCGACCAGCGGGTGCGGGCCGACGCCGCTGCGCCCGGCTCCGGCCGGTGCACAGCCCCGCGCGCCACGAACCACCCCGCCGTCATCCCGGCCACCACCGGCACCAGCCCCGGCACCCAGTTCGGCAGCGTTCCGGCGCCGGCGTCCGGCACGGCCGCCAGCAGGGGGAACGGCGGCAGCAGCGGGGCCGGGTCGGAGGCGAAGGGCTGCACCACATGCCCGGCGCCGAGCAGGAAGCCGGGGCCGAGGGCGTAGGACGCGGCCCACACCGCCGCGTTGGGGACCAGCGCGATGCCGAGCAGCAGCACCGCGAACCGGCCCGTCCACCCCTCCGTCAGCTGGAGGAAGGACGCCTGCGCCGCCCCGCCGTGCCACACCAGCGACACCCCGAGCGCCAGCGCCCCGCCGCCGAGGAACACCGCGGTGGCGGCACCGGTGGCCCGTACGGCCGTACCCAGCCGGGCGAGTGCGTCCTCGCCGAACACCAGCCGCCGTACCGGTCCCGGCAACACCTCCAGCGCCTTGAGCACCGGCTCGCTCGGGCGGCCGTACGCCGACCACACCCCGGCCGCCGCCGAGGTGGCCGCGACCAGCGGCAGACAGACCGTCACCCAGAACCACGCGGGCCGCAGTTCGCCGCCCGAGCAGTACAGCGCGACCGCGCCGCCGACGCCGAGGTAGCCGAGGACGACCCCCGTCCACGCCGTGCGCGCCGGTACCGGCGGCGGGCCGTCGGCGTCGGCGGGCGCGTCCACCGCGTCCCTGGCCGCCCGGTACACCAGCCACACGGGCAACACCAGCAGCAACAAGGGCGTCACGCCCACCGGCATGGGTGTGCCGGAGAGCGTGTCGGTGCGCACCAGTTCGACGCCGTGGGCCAGCAGCCACAGCGCACCGGCGACATGCAGCGCGCCGCCCGGACCGCTGTCGGGGTACGGCGAGCTGACCCACAGCACCATCAGCAGCGCGGCGAACGAGGCGAAGCCGAGTCCGGCCGCGACGGCGCCGCTCAGCAGGCTCGCGGCCAGTCCGGGTTCACGGTCCCGCATCCGGGTCAGCAGGGGCGTCAGCGAGGGTCGGCGAACGGTCATCAGGATCACGCACGCCATGCTCCCAACGACACCCGCTTTCCGGTCGTAACAGGCAAACATCCGTAGTGTCGCTCAAGATACTTTTATGTGCTTTTTCGTACGTAAGGGTGCGTCATGACACCGCAGAACGCCGCGGCGCCGACGGTCGAGAGGAGCCGGGGGGCGCCCCCGGCCGTCACCGCCGATCCCCTGATGCCCGCTCAGGCCTTCGACGAGCTGTACGAGTTCTGCGCCGCCGCCCTCGTACGCCAGACCTATCTGCTCACCGGGCGCCGGGAACTGGCCCGCGAGGCCGTGGAGCGGGCCTTCCAGCTGGCCTGGCAGCGCTGGCCCGAAGTGGCCCGGGACCGGGATCCGGGCGGCTGGGTGCGGGCGGCGGCGTACGACTGCGCGCTCTCGCCGTGGCACCGCTTCCGGCCCCGGTACCGCCACCCGGAGCCGCCGCCCGCCGATCCCGCCGACCGGGCGCTGCTGTGCGCCCTGCTCGAGCTGCCGCCGGCGTACCGGCGCACGCTCGTCCTGTACGACGGTGTGGGCCTCGACCTGCCGGAGACGGCGGCGGAGACGGAGGCGAGCACACCGGCCGCCGCGAACCGGCTGACCCACGCCCGCGAGGCGCTGGCGGCGCGGCTGCCGGAGCTGGCCGACCCCGCCGAACTGCATCGCCGGCTGCTGCTGCTGGCCTCGGCGGAGCGGCTGCGCGCGGCCCGCCCGGAGCCGGTGCGGCGGGAGGGCGAACGGCGGAACGTGCTCTGGACGCGGGCGGCGATCGCGTTCACGGTCACGATCATCGGCGCGACGACGCTCACGCTGCGGTCGGCCCCGACGCACTACGAGGCGCCGCTCGCCCCGGCGCAGGCGGTGCAGGGGGTTCCGCCGGCGGGGGTGATGGGGCCGCTGTCGCGGGAACAACAGGCACTGCGGGAGAAGTTGCGAGGCGCTGCCGCGAGCGGGCCGGAGAGGTTTGCTCCGTTGGCGAGATGAGCGGCGCGGTCGGTCGTGCGTGGCGAGCGCAAACGCCGGTGGGCCCGCCCCCACCCGGGAACGGGCCCACCAACGTTCGGCTCAGAAGCCGAGCGGCGTCAGGAAGCTCAGCCGCCCAGAACCTCGCGGGCCAGCTTCGCCGTCTCGGTCGGGGTCTTGCCGACCTTGACGCCCGCGGCCTCCAGGGCCTCCTTCTTGGCCTGTGCGGTGCCGGAGGAGCCGGAGACGATGGCGCCGGCGTGACCCATGGTCTTGCCCTCGGGCGCCGTGAAGCCCGCGACGTAACCGACGACCGGCTTGGTCACGTTCTCCTTGATGAACGCGGCCGCGCGCTCCTCGGCGTCGCCGCCGATCTCACCGATCATCACGATCAGCTCGGTCTCCGGGTCGTCCTGGAACGCGGCCAGGGCGTCGATGTGGGTGGAGCCGATGATCGGGTCGCCACCGATGCCGACGGCCGTCGAGAAGCCGATGTCACGGAGCTCGTACATCATCTGGTAGGTCAGCGTGCCGGACTTCGAGACCAGGCCGATGCGGCCCGGCTTGGTGATGTCGCCCGGGATGATGCCGACGTTCGACTGGCCCGGGGTGATGATGCCGGGGCAGTTCGGGCCGATGATGCGGGTCTTGTTGCCCTTCTTGCCGGCGTACGCCCAGAAGGACGCCGTGTCGTGCACGGCGATGCCCTCGGTGATGACGACGGCCAGCGGGATCTCGGCGTCGATGGCCTCGACGACCGCGTCCTTGGTGAACTTCTCCGGCACGAAGATGACGGAGACGTTGGCGCCGGTGGCCTTGATGGCCTCCTCGACGGTGCCGAAGACGGGTACCTCGGTGCCGTCGAAGTCCACGGTGGTGCCGGCCTTGCGCGGGTTCACGCCGCCCACGACGTTCGTGCCGTCACCGAGCATGAGCTTGGTGTGCTTCATGCCGGTGGCGCCGGTCATGCCCTGGACGATGACCTTGCTGTCCTTGTTGAGCCAGATAGCCATGGTGTGTTGGTGTCCTCGTCCTGAGTGCTTACTTGGCGGCGGCCAGCTCGGCGGCCTTGTCGGCCGCGCCGTCCATGGTGTCGACGCGCTGCACCAGCGGGTGGTTGGCGTCGGTGAGGATCTTCCGGCCCAGCTCGGCGTTGTTGCCGTCGAGGCGGACGACGAGCGGCTTCTCGACCTTCTCGCCGCGGTCCTCCAGGAGCTTCAGGGCCTGCACGATGCCGTTGGCGACCTCGTCACAGGCGGTGATGCCACCGAAGACGTTGACGAAGACGGACTTGACGTCCGGGTCGCCCAGGATGATCTCCAGGCCGTTCGCCATGACCTGGGCGGAGGCGCCACCGCCGATGTCCAGGAAGTTGGCGGGCTTGACGCCACCGTGCTTCTCACCGGCGTACGCGACGACGTCCAGGGTGCTCATGACGAGACCGGCGCCGTTGCCGATGATGCCGACCTCGCCGTCGAGCTTGACGTAGTTGAGGTTCTTCTCCTTGGCGGCGGCCTCGAGCGGGTTGGCCGCGGCCTTGTCGTGGAGCTCCTCGAAGTCGGGGTGCCGGAACTCGGCGTTGTCGTCGAGCGACACCTTGCCGTCGAGGGCGATGACCTCGCCGGAGGCGACCTTGGCCAGCGGGTTCACCTCGACCAGGAGGGCGTCCTCCTTGATGAAGGTGTCCCACAGCTTGACGAGGACGTCCGCGACCTTGTCCGCGACCTCGGCCGGGAACTTGGCGGCCGCGACGATCTCGCGGGCCTTGGCCTCGTCCACACCGTCGATCGGGTCGATCGGCGTCTTGGCGACGGCCTCCGGACGGGTGGCCGCCACCTCCTCGATCTCCATGCCGCCCTCGACGGAGGCGATGGAGAGGAAGGTGCGGTTGGCACGGTCGAGGAGGAAGGAGACGTAGTACTCCTCGAGGATCTCCGGAGCGGTCTCGGCGATCATGACCTTGTGGACCGTGTGGCCCTTGATGTCCATGCCGAGGATGTCCGTCGCGCGGGCGACGGCCTCGTCCGCGGAGGCGGCCAGCTTGACGCCACCGGCCTTGCCGCGACCACCGACCTTCACCTGCGCCTTGACGACGGACTTGCCGCCCAGACGCTCGGTGATCTCGCGCGCCGCCTCAGGCGTGTCGATGACTTCACCGGCCAGCACCGGTACATCGTGCTTGGCGAAGAGGTCCCTCGCCTGGTACTCGAACAGGTCCACGCGCTTCCGTCCCTATCAGTGATCTCGCGGTTCGTTGGATGCGTGGGCGTGCCGCGAAGGGCAGCGTGACGTCCGCTTGTCACAAGGGGGGCGCACACGGTGTCCGAGCGCGCGGCATGTCCGTCTCGCAGGTTATCGCCGCTTGCGGGGGCTCCCTAAATCGAGGGTCACACACGAGCGGTGATACCTGTCACATGATGCCGGGTTCCCTGACACGCCGTGCCGCAATCGGAGTGATCTGCGAGGCCTCACCGGGCTGGGGTTGACCCGGTGAGGCCTCTGGGACGGCCCCGGTGGTGCCGGGGCCGGGGCGGTTGATCCCCACCCCAATGGGGACCACCCGCCCGGGCCGCGGGGCCCCGGCCGGACGGGCCGACGGCATTCGGCCGTCCGGGTCCGGACACCCCACGGAGCCGTTCGGGGCACTCAGCCCTGGTACCGGATTCCCTGTGCGGCGTCCCGCACGCCGTACCCGTGGTCCTGGAAGTCCTGGGAGTCCTGGGAGTCCTGGAGGTACGTCGGTACGGCCGTACGGGCGACCCCTCGGCCCCCGTCGACGGCGTGCCCGGCGAGCGAGCCCCCGGCCTCCCGGACCGTGCCGTGGACGTTCCCGGCGAACCCTCCGGCCTGCTGGACGACCGGCCCGTCCGCACCGCTGACCCCGGCCGCGAAAAGCCCGGCCTCACCTGCGACGCCGTGGGCCAGACCGGCGGCGCTCCCACCGACGCCGTCACCCACCGGCAGCACGACCCCGCTCACCCGCCCGACCACGGGCGCCACGGTCCCGCTCGCGTGGTGCACGGCCCCGGTGGCGGTACCGGTCGCGTGGTACGCGGCACCGGTGGCCGTACCGGTCGCGCGGTTCACGGCGCCAGTGGCGGTTCCGGTCGCGTGGTAGGCGACACCGGTGGCGGTTCCGGTCGCGCGGTACGCGGCACCGGTGGCGGTACCGGTCGCGCGGTACGCGGCACCGGTGGCGGTACCGGTCGCGCGGTACGCGGCACCGGTGGCGGTACCGGTCGCCTGATAGGCGACTCCGGTGGCCGTCCCTGCCGCCTGATGCACGGTGCTCGTCGCCGTTCCGGCCGCCTGATACGCGACACCGGTGGCCGTCCCCGCCGCCCGATCCACCGCCCCTGTGGCGATCCCGGTCGCCTGGTACACGGCGCCCGTGGAGGCGACCGCGGTCTCCGCGACCGTGGACGTGGCGGTGTCGGTGAGCGGCGTCGTCGCGCCGGTGACCCCGGCCGCGAAGGACGGCACCTGGGCGGTGACGCCCTCGGCGAAGGCTCCGGTCTGCCTGCTCACACCGTGCGCGAGCGGGGGTACGGCACCGAGGACGCCGCCCGCGAAGGGCTGGACGTCACCGGCCACGCCGCGACCGAGGGCGCCGGCGTCCGCGATGGCCTGCCCGGCGACCGGCACGACCCCGTGCACGGCCCCGGAGGCCACCGGCGGCAGCACCGCGTCCGTGGCCTCCTGCGCGACCTGCCCAGCCGTCCCGCCTGCGTACGCCGTCGCGTCTGCCGCCGCCAGCTGCACATCACCGACGGCGCCCGCGGCGACCCCGTGCACCCCGGACGCGGCGCCCTGGGCGGTCCCGGACGCACCGGATGCAGCGTCCCCGACCGTCCCGTACGCACCGGGGGCGATGCCCGCGACGGTTCCGTGCACCCCCGAAACCGCGCCCTCCGCAGTCCCGTACACACCCGACACGGCGGCCTCAGCGGTCCCGTACACGCTCGATACCGCGCCCCCGGCGACGCCCTGCGCCCCGGAGACCGCGCCCCCGGCGACCCCGCGCGCGGCGGAGACGGTCTGCTGGACGGTGCCGTACCCGCCCGCCGCCGCATGCCCGGCCGTGCCCTGTACGCCCGGCACGACCCGGCCGGCGAGCGGCACCGCGCCGTGCACCGCCGCGGAGGCCACCGGCGGAACGGCGGCGGCCGTCGTCTCGTCCACCATCGGAGTGACCGCGCCGGGCACGGCCCGGACCGTGCCGAGGACCCGCTGTCCGGCACCCGTCGCCGTACCGGTGACATGGGCGGGCACACCGGCGACGGAGGTCTCGGCCGCGCCGGTCGCCCCGGCTGCCGTGCCGCTCACGGCGCTCGCGGCACCGGCGGTCCGGCCCTGCGCCGCCGCGACGGTCTGCTGCGCCGTCGTCCGTACGGCGCCCTCGACACCCTGCGCCTTCAGGCGGGTGGCCGCCTGGGTGGCCTGGAGCTTGGTCTGGGCGGCCGCCAGGGCCTCCTCCACCTCGGGCGCGAAGGAGGAGAGCGGGCCGAAGAGGTAGTCGATCTCGTCCTGGACAGTGCCATGGGCGATGGCCCGGGTCGCGGTCGCGGCGGCGTGCGCGGCCGGGTGGGAGGCATGGGCCACATGAGCGATGTGGCCGTCGAGGCGCGTGCTGTCGACGTGCGTGCCGTCGGCCTGGACGTGTGCCTGCGCCCTGCGGGCCGCCTGAGCGCCCCTGACGGCCTCGGCGCCCCGGATCTTCGCGGCCGCCGGGACCTTGGCGTCGACGTAACGGCGGGCCTGATCGGCCGTGCCGGTGGTGGTGCCGGCGGCGGTGGACGCCGTCGAGGTGAGCGAGGTGGAGGAGGGGGCCGGGGTGGCCGAGCCGGCCGTGCCGGTCAGGCCGGAGACGGTGCCCGTGACGGTGTTCTGGACGCCGGAGACGGTGCCCGTGACAGTGTTCTGGACACCGGAGACGGTGTCGTGGACGCCGGAAAGGACGCCGTCGACCGTCCCGGCGACACTGTCGGTGCCCGCGTCCGGCACGGCGACGGAGGTGCCGGACAGCTCGTCGGCGCTGGCGACGGCCGAGCCGAGCGCCCACGCACCGGTGACACCGGCGGCTATCACGATCGAACGACGGATGTTCTTGTTCATTGCGTGCGTCAAGTCCTTCGGAATGGCCTGAAGTGGCCGGAAACGACTGAAGTCGATGGGAATCGGCTAGGGGATGTCCGGAGACCGCTGAACGCCGGTCGCGGTGAACGCTTCGGCGGCCGACCGCGCTCGACAGCGCCGATCGCTGGAGGGTCCGGACGGACGGGCAGACCTGCTCCGCCCCCGCGCGACAGGTCCGTGGCGGGGAGGTCGACCCTGCTGCCTAGCCGGGGAAGACGGGGATGTCCCGGTGCCGGTCCCGGGTGCGGGGCGCGTCGACGCGCGCGGCGGCGCCAGGCGCGAGCCGCAGGGGCGCCCGGTCGTCGGGGGTAACGGCATGCGCGTCACCATGGCGGAACGAACTGCCGTCGGCGGCCTGCTTGCCGAGCACACCGTCGGAGTCCCCGGGGGGCGGCGCGGGCCGGCCGGGGACACCCAGGGCGGCGGCGTGGTGCGCGAAGCTGTGCGCCGCGGACCGCGGCACGGGGGCGGCCTGCGGGCCGTACACGGCGACCGGCGCGGGTGCGCCGACCGCGGTACGGACCTGGGCGCGGGCGTGCCGCGGCTCCTGCTCCCGCTTCGCCGGACCGGGCGCCGCCGTACCGCTGTGCCGCTGTGCGCCGGGCGCCGTGGACTTCGGCCCCGGCGTCAACCGGACGGGTGAGTCCGTGACGTGACCGAGGTCGGGCAGCGGCAGGGAGTGCGCCGAGGCCCGGGGCTTGTCGACCACGGCCTGGACGACCGCGGTCCCGACGGTCCGGGAAACGGTGGCGAGCACGTCGCGTACGGGAGTGACCGACTGTTCGCCGACGGTGTGGACCCGGGCGGCAGCCCGCTCGGTGGCCATGCGGACGGTCTGCACGGCCGGCGCAGCCGACACCGGCGGCGCAGCCGCTACCGGCGGTGCAGCCGATGCCGGCGGTGCAGCCGATGCCGCTTGCGCCGGTACCGGGGTCCCGTCGGCCGCGTGTGCCTGTTCGCCGCAGAGGAATCCCAGCGCGAACAGTCCGCCGACCAGCAGCGCCAGTTGGAGCGCACGCCGCCCGGCCGCCGTACGCAGTACGCGCACGGTGGTACCAAGGAGGGCTGCTGGGAAGGTCAAGGAGCTGGACATCCTGGGCTCGGCACGACACGGGCTCCGTCGATCCTTGCACGGCACGCGGGAGACCACGCAAGCCCCCTGTTACCGATGGGTAGTCATGTCCCTTTTCTCGCCCCTTTCGTGTCCCGCGTCACACGGTGTCCGGTATGGGCAACGGCCGCTTCTCCAGTGCGGCGGCCATGACCTCGGGGAACAGGTCGGGCGTGCAGGCGAAGGCCGGTGCGCCGAGCGCGGCGAGCGACGCCGCGTGCTCCCGGTCATAGGCGGGCGCGCCCTCGTCCGACAGCGCGAGCAGCGTCACGAACTGCACCCCGGACGCCTTCATCGCCGCCACCCGTTTGAGCATCTCGTCGCGGATGCCGCCCTCGTAGAGGTCGCTGATCAGCACGACCACGGTCTCGGCGGGCCGGGTTATCTGTGACTGGCAGTAGGCCAGCGCCCGGTTGATGTCCGTGCCGCCGCCGAGCTGGGTGCCGAAGAGGACGTCGACCGGGTCGTCCAGCTGGTCGGTGAGGTCGACCACGGCCGTGTCGAAGACGACCAGCCGGGTGCTGATCGACCGCATGGAGGCGAGGACCGCCCCGAACACGGACGCGTAGACCACGGACGCGGCCATCGACCCGGACTGGTCGATGCAGAGGATGACCTCCTTCTTCACGGACTGGGCGGCCCGCCCGTATCCGACGAGCCGTTCCGGCACCACCGTGCGGTACTCGGGCAGGTAGTGCTTGAGGTTGGCCGCGATGGTGCGGTTCCAGTCGATGTCGTGGTGGCGCGGGCGGCTGATCCGCGCGCTCCGGTCGAGGGCACCGGTGAGCGTGGCCCGAGTACGGTTCGCGAGCCGCTTCTCCAGGTCCTCAACAACCTTGCGCACGACCGCGCGCGCCGACTCCTTCGTCGTCTCCGGCATCGCCTTGTTCAGCGAGAGCAGCGTGCCGACCAGGTGCACGTCCGCCTCCACCGCTTCCAGCATCTCCGGCTCCAGCAGCAGGGAGGCAAGGCCGAGCCGGTCGATGGCGTCGCGCTGCATGACCTGGACCACGGAGGACGGGAAGTACGTGCGGATGTCCCCGAGCCAGCGCGCCACCGACGGCGCCGAGGCACCGAGCCCCGCCGAACGGTCCCGTCCCGCCAGCGGTTTGTCACCCTTGCCGTACAGCGCGGCGAGCGTGCCGTCGATCGCCGCGTCCCGCCCGGACAGCGCACACCCGGTGCCGTCCGCCTGCTCCCCACCGAGCACCAGCCGCCAGCGCCGCAACCGCTCCCGCGCCGCGTCCTCGACCTCCACCGGCCCCGACCTGCCCGTCATACACCCACCCCCACAAGGCTGTTGTCCTCGACCGCGCCACACCCGGTCGGGCCCCGCCGGAGCGGGGCGCGCTCGACCGATTCCCGCCAGGCCGTTTCGGGCGCTGCCGATTCACGCGCGGCCGTTTCACGCGCGGCCAGGTCGCTTCCGATCGGGTCGCTTCCGGTCGGATCGCTTCCGATCGGGTCGGTCAGGCCGAGCAGCAGGCTCAGTACCGGCAGTACGGCGTCGGCGCGCTCGGTGTCCGGTTCGGCGGCGAAGCCCGGTGCCAGGGCCGCATGGGCCGCCCGGCCGGACGCGCCTGTGGAGCCACGCCGGACGAGTTCACCGAGCGTTCTGCGAACCCCCGGCTCATACGCCGCGAACGTGCGGCGCAGCAGCGGCAGTACGTCCGTGAACGCCTCCACCGGGACACCGGTCAGCCAACTGTCCACCAGACCGAGCAGCCGCTCGTCGTGCACCAGCAGCAGTCCGCCCCCGCCGCCGACGAAGCCCTCGATCCAGGCGGCGGCGTCGGCGGGCGGTGTCCCCCGTGACAGAGCGAGCCCCATCAGCCGCGCCGCCTCGTCGGGCCCCAACTCGCCGTCGTCCAACAGCAACCGCACCGCCCGCCCCCGCAAAACCCCGGGCACACTGTCGCGCGAGGACAAGGTCCCCAGCACCGCTCGCCAACGGTCGCGCAGGTCACCGATCCCGGCACTGGGAACGGCACCGCCCTCCGCACCGCCCCCGGCACCCGCGTCGGGAGCGCCGACCCCGACGCCACCGGCACCCGCACCCGGCCCGGAACCGGCGCGCTCGCCGGCACAGTCGCCCGCACCGCCCCCGGCTCCCGCCGCGGTCGGCGTCTCCGCGAGTAGCCCCACCGCCGTGTGCACGGCGTCGACATGGGTGCGCATCTCGTCCGCCGCATCCGTGTCGAGGGCGGCGCAGGCCGGAGGCAGGCCGACGAAGATTCGTTCGGCGAGGCCCACGGCGACACCGGCCAGAGCGCCGCTGTCGGTGCCGCGCACGTCGCCGTAGCGCAGGGAGCGGACCAGAGCGGGCAGGGCCTGGGCGAGATGACCCACGTCGGCGTCGAGCGCGGCCCGGTCGGCCAGGACCCGCATGACCACGGGCAGGGCGTCCGAAACCCCGCCGAGCAGGCACTGTTCGGCGAGCGCGGTGACATCGG
The DNA here is from genome assembly GCF_053597455.1 of Streptomyces sp. NPDC001393. Classification (NCBI taxonomy): domain Bacteria; kingdom Bacillati; phylum Actinomycetota; class Actinomycetes; order Kitasatosporales; family Streptomycetaceae; genus Streptomyces; species Streptomyces sp. NPDC001393. The sequence goes on along the minus strand of NZ_JBSFIH010000004.1, from coordinate 196,686 downwards.
CGAGGGTCCGCGCGGCCATCGCGTCCGCCTCGGCCTTGGCCTGCGCCGCGCCCCGTACGGTCGTCCCCCACACCCCCGCCTCGGCGACCCGCACCGACAACTCCGGCTCCCAGCGCAGCCGCCACGTCTCCCGGAACGTGCCCGTGCTCCCCCGTGACCGCGTGGGCTCGCCCCAGCCGACGCCGAGCAGCCGGAGCCGGTGCAGCAGCCTGCTGCGGCCGGCGTCGGTGTCGCCTCGTAGGTCCAGCTCCAGTTCGCGCTCCAGCGCCTCGGGTTTGAGCCGCAGCGAACGCTGTTGCCGAGCCAGGTCGCGCTGCAACGGGACCGCGGGCGCCGACTCCGGGACTTCTCCGAGGACGTCCCCGACCACCAGCCGGTCGTGCACCAGCGCCAGCGGCACGTCCGAGCCGTCGCCCATCACCGCGCGTACCGCGTCGGTGGTTTCGCTGAGCCCCGGCAACGGGCGCCCGCGCAGTGCCGCCAGGGTCTCCGCGAGCCGGACGGCCTCGATGACGTGGGCCGAGGACACGATCCGGTCCTCCTCCCGCAGCAGCCGCGCCACGCTGGTCAGCCACCGCTCGACCGGCCGGTCGGGCGCGTGGAACAGATGGCCGTACCAGCCCGGCGAGTCGATGCCCGCGCCGTAGCCGCTGGACCGGGCGAGCCTGCGGTGCGTCCAGGGAACCCAGGTCAGGTCGGTCCTGACCTTGGGCAATCCCTTCAGCAGGGACCGGTCGGCGGTGACTGTGGACTTCACACGCAGCGCGGGGACATGCCAGGCCCCGCAGACCACGGCCACCTCGTCGCCGAACTCCTTGCGCGCGGCGCGCAGCCGGAGCCGCATGTGCGCCTCACGGACCAGGTCCCGGGAGTGCCCGCCGGTGCCGTACCGCTCGCGGAGCGCGGCCATCGCCTCCTCCAGCGCGGCGAAGGGCGCGAAGGGGTCCAGCTCCCCCGGGCCCCGGTGCTCGACCACGTCCTCCCACCAGCGCTCCGGATCGTCGTGTCCGGCGGCCTCGGCGAGCACGGCGAGCGGGTCGACCCGGACCTGTTCACCGCTGTCCGGGCCGGCATCGGTGTGCCGCGGGTCCGCCGCGGTCTTCTTCTCCTCCTCCTTCTCTTTCTCCTTCTCTTTCTTCTCCTCGTTCTTCTCCCACGCGAGCGTGTGCGCGGCCGGCAGGTCGATGAAGTGGGCCGGGAGGCCGTGTTCCAGGGCCCAGCGGATCGCCACCCATTCGGGGCTGAACTCGGCGAACGGCCAGAACGCCGAGCGGCCTGGCTCGTCCACGGCATGGGCGAGCAGGGCGACCGGGGGCCGGAGGTCCGGGTCGCCGGCCAGGGGGATCAACGCATCGGCCTCGGGCGGGCCCTCGATCAGAACGGCGACGGGCCGGGCGGCGTCCAGGGCGCTGCGCACCGCGCGGGCGGAGCCGGGGCCGTGGTGCCGCACGCCCAGCAACAGCGGTCCGGGACCTTGGGCCTTGGGCCAGCGGCTGTCGTCGGTCATGCGCTCACCTCCCGGCACGCGCGGTAGAAGTCCGTCCAGCCGTCGCGCTCGCGGACGACCGTCTCCAGGTACTCCCGCCAGACGACCCGGTCGGCCGCCGGGTCGCGCACGACGGCGCCGAGGATGCCGGCGGCGACATCACCCGGCCGTAGCACGCCGTCCCCGAAGTGCGCGGACAGAGCGAGGCCGGCGGTGACCACGGAGATCGCCTCGGCCGTGGACAGCGTGCCGCTGGGCGATTTCAGCTTGGTGCGGCCGTCGGCGGTGATGCCGTCCCGCAGCTCGCGGAAGACGGTCACGACACGGCGGATCTCCTCGATGCCGTCGGGCGCGGCCGGCAGGTCGAGGGAACGGCCGATCTGCTCGACCCGGCGGGTGACGATGTCGACCTCGGCGTCTGCGCTCTCCGGCAGCGGCAGCACCACGGTGTTGAAGCGGCGGCGCAGCGCGCTCGAGAGGTCGTTGACCCCTCTGTCCCGGTCGTTGGCGGTGGCGATGAGGTTGAACCCGCGGACCGCCTGTACCTCCTGGCCCAGCTCCGGGACGGGCAGGGTCTTCTCGGACAGGATCGTGATCAGCGTGTCCTGCACGTCGGCCGGGATACGGGTCAGTTCCTCCACCCGGGCCGTCATGCCCTCGGCCATGGCGCGCATGACGGGGCTGGGCACGAGGGCGTCACGGCTCGGGCCGTGCGCGAGCAGCTGCGCGTAGTTCCAGCCGTACCGGATCGCCTCTTCCGGGGTGCCGGCCGTGCCCTGCACCAGCAGGGTGGAGTCACCGCTGACGGCGGCCGCCAGGTGCTCCGACACCCAGGTCTTGGCGGTGCCGGGCACGCCGAGCAGGAGCAGGGCGCGATCGGTGGCGAGTGTGGTGACGGCCACCTCGATGATCCGGCGCGGGCCCACGTACTTGGGTGTGATCACGGTGCCGTCCGGCAGGGTGCCGCCGAGCAGGTACGTCGCCACCGCCCACGGCGACAGCTTCCAGCGGGCCGGGCGCGGGCGGTCGTCCTGCGCGGCGAGTGCGGCGAGTTCTGCGGCGAAGGCGTGCTCGGCGTGTGGTCGCAGCGCCCGTGCGTGCTCGGACGCTCCCTCGCCGCGGGTCGGTCCGGCGGTGGTCGGTCGCACGGACGCAGACGTGGCAGACGCAGACATGGCTGACATGGCTGAGGCCCCCTCCAGCTCGGCCGGTTCGGATCTGGCATCCACCGTGCACCACGCCACTGACAATCGCTCCGACCTGCACAAACGCCCGCGCCGAACGGATTGTCAGTGGCGGGACCTACCGTCGGAGGCATGACTGAGCAGGGGGTGCGCTGGACCGCGGACCAGGTGCTGTCACTGGCGCCTGACGCCGCGTCACGCAGGGCGGGAGGCAAGCTCGGCACGGCCGGTCCGTGGTCGGGTGCGGGAAGCGGAGAGGGGACAGTGTGGGGGCTGTGCAAGGGCAGCGGCAGCAGGCCGTACCAGACGGCGGTCGATCTCGCCGACCCGGCCGGACCGGCGTACAAGTGCAGTTGTCCGAGCCGTAAGTTCCCGTGCAAGCACGCGCTCGGACTGCTTCTGCTGTGGGCGGGGGACGACGGCTCGGTCCGAGCGTCCGCAGAGCCGCCGGACTGGGCCGAGCAGTGGCTCGCGGGCAGACGCAGGCGCGCCGAGGGCAAGCGCACCCGGAGCGAGGGGAGTTCGGGGAGCGGGTCCGCCGACCCGGGGGCGGCTCGGCGGCGAGCCGAGCGCCGGGCCGAGCGGGTCACCACGGGTGCGACGGAGCTGGAGCAGCGCCTCGCGGACCTGCTGCGCGGCGGCCTGGCCGCGGCCGAGCAGGCGGGGTACGGCCTGTGGGACGAGACGGCGGCCCGCATGGTCGACGCCCAGGCACCCGGGCTGGCCTCGCGCGTACGGGAGTTGGGGGCGATCCCGGCGTCGGGTGCGGGCTGGCCGGCCCGGTTGCTGGAGGAGTGCGCGCTGCTGCATCTGCTAGACCAGGGCTGGCTGCGCCGCGACCGGCTGCCGGGCGCCCTCGCGGCCACGGTCCGCTCCCGGCTGGGCCTGCCCGCCACGGCGGACGGCGCGCCGCTCCGCGACCGCTGGCTGGTCCTCGCCCAGTACGACACGGTGGACCCGAAACTGACGACCCGCCGGATATGGCTGCACGGCGCCGCCTCGGAGTGCACCCGGCTGCTGCTGTCCTACGGCGCGGCCGGCCGGGCCCCGGAGCTGTCCCTGCCGGTGGGGCTGATGCTGGACGCGGAGCTGTCCGCCTATCCGGGGGCGGGCCAGTCCCGGTCCGCCCTGGGCGAGCGGTTCGCCCCGCCCGCACCGGCCGCGTTCCGTCCACCGGGCACGAACACGGCCGAGGCGGCGGCCCGGTACGGCGAGGCGCTGCGCGACGACCCCTGGCTGGAGTCGGTCCCGGTGACCCTGGGCCGGGTGATACCGGTTCCGGACGGCGACGAGTGGCAGCTGGCCGACGCGGACACGGACTCCGCCCTCCCGCTGACCCGGGCCGCCCGCTCCCGCCCCGGCCTGTGGCGGCTGGTCGCCCTGTCCGGCGGCACCCCGGTCACGGTCTTCGGCGAGTGCGGCCACCGCGGCTTCACCCCCCTCACGGCCTGGCCGCAGGGCTCGGGCGAGGCGGTACCGCTGTGCTGACATCCCTGCCGGCACAGCGCAGCACCTTCAGACACGCCCGACACGGCCAGGCCGCCAGCTGGTCCACCAGGACGGCGTGGCGCCTTCGAACACACCCGGTCGAGGTGGTGTCGCCGCGCTGCCGGGGCGTGGCGGGCAACCTTCCTGCCGCCCCAGTCGGTGGTAGGCGGGCGCGGCGGGTCCAGGGCCGGAGCCCCTGGCGGGCTCTGGCGCCGAGCCACAGCCACCGGCCGTCGGCCGTCGGCCTGCCCATAACCGCCGGAACCCGTCGGAGACACGAAGGAAAGGGAACGCGATGAACGCGACGACGCCCTCGGCCGACACGGCCCCCACTGCCCCGGCCGTCTCCTGGGAAGACCTGGTCACCGCCGCTCTCCTCGGCACCGACCGGCGCGCCGCGGCGTACGCCGGGTCCGGCCGCGAGGCACCCTTGGCGCTGCTCGACCAGGCCGCCGTGGCGACCGTACGGCGGCGGGCCTGGCTGCGACCCGCGCGGGCGGCGGCCCGGCCGGACCCGGCGCCCGAGGATCGCCGCCCGGCCCTGCCCCCCGCGGCGGCCCGCAGACTCGCCACGCTGCTGGCCGACCGTTCCGGCGGCGGAAGCGGCGGCCGCCGGGGCAGCTCACCGGACCTCATGGAGCTGCTCCCGCAGTGGCTCGCGGCGGCCAACGCCCGTGGATACGGGGCACCCCCGCAGACGCTTCCCGCCCTGTTGGACGCGGCCCGTGGCCGTACGGACCTGCGCCCGGCGGCGCTGGCGTTCGCGGGCCCCCGGGCCCTGTGGCTGGCCCGGCTGAACACGGACTGGCGCTTCGCGCTGCGCACGGTCCCCGGCGGCGGTGCCACGCTGCCCGGCCCCGGCGACACCGAGGCGGTGCGCGAGCTGTGGCGGGAGGGGCTGTTCGCCGAGCGGGTGGCCCTGCTGGGCGCGCTGCGCGCCGCCGCCCCTGCCCTCGCGCGCGAGCTGCTCGCGTCGACCTGGCCGACGGAGCGGGCGGAGGACCGGGTGATGTTCCTCGACTCGCTGCGCGCGGGCCTGTCCGCCGCGGACGAGCCGTTCCTGGAGCAGGCGCTGGGCGACCGCAGCCGCAATGTGCGGGCGACGGCGGCGGAGCTGCTGTCGGCGCTGCCCGCTTCGGCTCTCGCCGCGCGCATGGCCGTACGGGCCGCGGCGTGCGTGGCCCTCGACCGCACGGGGAATCCGCCGGCGATCGCGGTGGAAGCGCCGCTCGAGTGCGACTCCGGCATGGAGCGCGACGGTGTGGTGGCCACACCGCCCGCAGGCAGAGGAGAACGCTCATGGTGGCTGGGGCAGTTGGTGGAGGCAGCCCCGCTGGGCACGTGGCCGGAGCGGCTCGGCGGGCGGACGGCGCAGGAGATCGTGGCCCTGCCGGTGACGGACGACTGGCAGGGCGAACTGCACGCGGCCTGGTGCCGGGCGGCGGTGCGGCAGCGAGACGCCGAGTGGTCGAGGGCGCTGCTCGGCTCGCCGTCGGCGCCGGAGGCCGGCGGGCCCGGCGCGTTGTCACTGGCGGAACGCGCGAAGCTGCTGGCCACCCTGGACCCGGTGGAACGGGCCGCATGGGTGGCCGGGTTCATCGCCACGCACGGACTGTCGGAGGCGTTCCAGCTACTGGGGGTGTGCGCGGTGCCCTGGGCCGCGCCGCTGGGCCGGGCGGTCGTGGACGCGCTCAACATCGCGCGCGACGCGGGCAGTTATCCCTGGAGCTTCAGTGGGGTGATGGGGCTGGCCGAGCGCTGCCTGGACCCTGCGCAGGCCACCCGGCTCGAGGCACTGCTGGCGATACCCGACGAACGGGAGGACGCGGCGCCGGGAGCCGGAGGCTACTGGGCGGAGGCGTTCCAGCGACTGGTGACCACACTGCGGCTGCGCGCGGACATGGCCGCGGAACTCGCCCCGAACCGGCCCCCACTCACCGAACCGTCGACCCGGCCGCCGGAGGCGGCCGCTCAACCGCCGGAGGCAGCCGACTGACGGACGTTCTGCCGCACCCACTCCACGATCGACGCGGTCGTCGCGCCCGGCGTGAAGATCTCCGCGACGCCCTTCTCCTTCAGCGGCGGGATGTCCTCGTCCGGGACGATGCCGCCGCCGAAGACGAGGATGTCCTCGGCATCGCGCTCCTTGAGCAGGTCGATCACCGCGGCGAACAGGGTGTTGTGCGCGCCGGAGAGGATGGACAGGCCGATCGCGTCGGCATCCTCCTGGATGGCGGTGTCCACGATCTGTTCCGGCGTCTGGTGGAGCCCGGTGTAGATGACTTCCATGCCGGCGTCGCGCAGGGCACGCGCGATGACCTTGGCCCCCCGATCGTGGCCGTCGAGCCCTGGCTTGGCGACCACCACGCGGATCGGACCGGCTGCCACACCCATCACTGCCTCCATCAAACGACCACGGAAGCGATCGCTTCCGTCCCTAATGACAAGTACCGCACTTTTGGCGCGTTCCGCCACCGTCGCGAAGTGAACGAACGTTATCTCCAGCATCCCGCAACCGGCAGTTTTACGGTGCGCAGCGAGGGGGAAATCACATGGTGGGACATGAGGGCACACGGGGGATCGAGCCGTCCTCCGGCGTGCCGACAGGAGGTCGGCCCATGAAGGTCACCGGAGTACTGCCGCTCTTTCTCCCGTTCTGCCGGCGCCTGTGGCCCGGCAGACTCGCCGGAATCTCCGTGGCGCTGCTCAAGGCGACCGCCCTCGAGGCCGCGATCCTGGCCGGTCATCTCCTGCTGTATCCGACCGGCCTCACCCAGGAACGCCGCACCCCCGCCCTGCCCGCCCAGGACGGCACCACCCAGCTCCCGCTCCGGTCCGGCCCGCCGGTGGTGCTGCTGCACGGTTTCATCGACAACCGCTCGGTGTTCGTGCTGCTGCGCCGCAACCTCGCCCAGCATGGCAGGCAGCGCGTCGCATCGCTCAACTACTCCCCGCTGACCTGCGACATCCGCACCGCCGCCGAGCTGCTCGGCCGGCACGTCGAGGAGCTGTGCGAGCGCACCGGCAGCGACCGGGTCGACATCGTGGGGCACAGCCTCGGCGGGCTCATCGCCCGTTACTACGTGCAGCGCCTGGGCGGTGATCTGCGGGTGCGCACCCTTGTCACACTGGGTACACCGCATTCGGGGACCCGCGCGGCACCTCTGGCCAACGCCCACCCGATCGTGCGCCAGATGCGGCCCGGTTCGGGGGTGATCGAGGAGCTCAATCGGCCCGCGCCCGGCTGCCGTACCCGGTTCGTCAGCTTCTGGAGCGACCTGGACTCCGTGATGGTGCCGCTGGAGACGGCCCGCCTGGAACACCCCGACCTCGACGCGCAGAACGTCCGGGTGACCGGCATCGGGCATCTCGCCCTGCCCGTGCACCCCGCCGTGGCGGCCGGGATACGCGAGGCTCTCGACTCCCCGCACCCCGAGGACCGGGTCGTCGGCGGTCTGACGGTGGCGTGACGGTGCTGTGATGGTGGCGTGAAGTATCCGGCGACGGAGTGACGCACAGGTGACGAACGGTCACCGAACATCGAACAGCAATCGAACTCTCGGCCAAACTCGTGCCCGGCGCCCCCCGAAACGCCGCCGATTGCCCGTTTACGGCGGGCGCGAAACCAGTTGAAGATTGTCGCGCCGAGGTACCGGCGGGTACAGTCGCCGCACTGCTCTGGCAGCCCCTGTTGTCGAGGCGAAAGAGAAGTTGGTGAACGACCGTCACCCGTCGGGGACCATGACCACCCCGGCCCCGGCTTCCGACGCCTCCGCCGCGCACTACGCGCCGTACGGAACGCATGAAGCCCACTACGGTGACTTCACCACGTACGGCGGCTACGGCACCACCGGATTTCCGGACGGCACCGGCACCTTCTCCGCGGACCCGCTCTTCGGCAGCCTGCCAGGCCAGCAGAGCAGCGGCGCGTACGACAGCACACAGTGGCAGACCGGCCAGACCCTGAACTACGACCCGTACGCGGCCCAGCACCACGCCGCCTACGACTCCGGCGCCTACGACTCCACCGCCTGGACGATCCCCGCCCAGGCGACGGGCAACGACATCAGCGGCCAGTGGGACACGACCGCCTGGCTGCCGCCCGACCAGTCCGGCATCGCCGACCCCACCCAGCAGTGGGCGTGGGGCACCCAGACCTTCGATTCGGGCACGTTCGACGCGACGCAGTGGAATTCCGCCGGCCAGGCCCTGCCGGTGGAGACCGAGCAGGCCGGCGAACCGTTCGTCCAGCAGGCCGCCCCCGTCTTCGACCAGGTCGGCGACCCGCGGGCGACGGCGTCCTTCCCGCAGATGCCGTACGACCCGACGCCGTACGAGGACGAGGTGCCGTACGAGGGCAGCGCGTTCGGCGAACAGCACGCCGGCGACGACGAGTTGGGCGCCACGGACGAATCGCCCACCGGGCCCGGCCTGCTGGACGACCAGGAGGAGAGCGCGCCTGCGACGCGCGTCGGCGCACGAAGCGCCGCGCGCTCCCGCCGTCGTACGCCGGCCAAGCGCTCGGCGCTGCTGACCGTCGCCGTGCCCTCGGCCTGTGTGATGGGCGTCGCCGGCATCGCCGTCGCCTCGGTCGGCGCGCTGACCGACGGCGGCCAGGACACCACCGCCTCCGCCCCGGACGAGCACACCGTCAAGGCCTCGGTCGCCAACAGCAAGCTGGACACCCAGCTCAACACCCTGTCCGCCGGCGCCCACGACTTCGCCGACCGGGCGAGCCGTACGCAGGAGCGGCTCGACCTCAAGAACCAGCAGGAGCTGGAGAAGAAGAAGGCCGCCGCGGCGGCCGCGCTCAAGGAGCGGCTGCGCCCCAAGTTCGTGCTGCCGGTCACGCAGAAGGGGCTCAGCGCCTACTTCGGCCAGGCGGGCGTGAACTGGATGTCGGTGCACACGGGCATCGACTTCCCCGTCGCCTACGGCACCACGGTGATGGCCGCCACCGACGGCACCGTCACCACCAAGTGGAACAGCGCCTACGGCAACATGATGATCGTGACGGCGAAGGACGGCACGCAGACCTGGTACTGCCACCTGTCCAGCTACCGCGTCGCCTCCGGGACGGTCGTCAAGGCCGGCGACCCGATCGCGTACTCCGGCAACTCCGGCAACTCCACCGGCCCGCACCTGCACTTCGAGGTACGGCCCGCAGGCGGGGCTGCCATAGACCCGCTGCCGTGGCTGCGCAGCCACGGCCTCGACCCCACCTGAGTCGTCGCGTGGGCCCTCGCCGAGCGGCGAGGGCCCTTGGACCTACAGCTTCTCCACCGGCGCGTACCGCAGCAGCAGCCGCTTCGGCTTGGTGTCGCCGAAGTCGATCGTCGCCTCCGCGTTCGCGCCCGTGCCCTTCACACCGACGACCGTGCCGAGCCCGAACTGGTCGTGCGTGACCCGGTCCCCGACGGCCAGCGCGACCACCGGCTTCTCCGCGGTGCGCCGGGTGGCGAACCCGGACGCGCCCGACGCCGAGGAACGCGAGCGGGACGAGGACAGCGAGGCCGCGATCCCGGAGGCCGGGCCGGACGAGACCGGTGCCGTCGCGCCCGTCCGCTTCCAGTCCACATGGGTGGGCGGGATCTCCTCCAGGAAGCGGGAGGGCGGGTTGTACGACGGCTGGCCCCAGGCGCTGCGCATCGCCGACCGCGTGAGGTAGAGGCGCTCCCGCGCGCGCGTGATGCCGACGTACGCCAGGCGCCGCTCCTCTTCCAGTTCCTTGGTCTGGCCGAGGGCGCGCATGTGCGGGAAGACGCCGTCCTCCATGCCGGTCAGGAAGACGACCGGGAACTCCAGGCCCTTGGCGGTGTGCAGGGTCATCAGGGTGATGACGCCGGAGCCTTCCTCGTCCTCGTCGGGGATCTGGTCGGAGTCGGCGACCAGGGCGACCTGCTCCAGGAAGTCGGCCAGTCCCACCGGCTCGCCCTCGCCGCGTGCCTGCTCGAACTCCAGGGCCACGGCGGCGAGTTCCTGGAGGTTCTCGATGCGGGTCTCGTCCTGCGGGTCGGTGGAGGCCTGCAACTCGGCCAGATAGCCGGTGCGTTCGAGTATGGCCTCCAGCACGGTCGCCGGGCCGGCGCCGGACTCGACGATCGTGCGCAGGTCCTCCATCAGCGTGTTGAACCGCTTGACGGCGTTGGTGGAGCGCGCGGCCATGCCGTACGCCTCGTCCACGCGCTTGAGCGCCTGCGGGAAGCTGATCTTCTCGCGCTGGGCGAGGGCGTCGATCATCGCCTCCGCGCGCTCGCCGATGCCTCGCTTGGGCACGTTGAGGATGCGGCGCAGCGGCACCGAGTCCTCGGGGTTGGCGAGGACGCGCAGGTAGGCCAGGACGTCCCGGACCTCCTTGCGCTCGTAGAAGCGGACACCGCCGACGACCTTGTAGGGCAGGCCGACGCGGATGAAGACTTCTTCGAAGACACGGGACTGTGCGTTGGTGCGGTAGAAGACGGCGACGTCACCCGCCTTGGCCTCGCCCGCGTCGACCAGGCGGTCTATCTCGTCGGCGACGAACTGGGCCTCGTCGTGCTCGGTGTCCGCGACGTACCCGGTGATCCGTGCGCCCTGGCCGGCGTTGGTCCACAGGTTCTTCGGGCGGCGGGACTCGTTGCGCTCGATGACCGCGTTGGCGGCGGACAGGATGGTCTGCGTGGAGCGGTAGTTCTGCTCCAGCAGGATCGTCGTCGCGTTCGGGTAGTCCTCCTCGAACTGCAGGATGTTGCGGATCGTCGCGCCCCGGAAGGCGTAGATCGACTGGTCCGCGTCACCCACGACGCACAGCTCGGCGGGTGGGAGGTCGTACTCGCCGGACGGGGTGTTGCCCTCCTCGGCGGAGCGTTCCCCGGTGCCGACGAGCTCCCTCACCAGCGCGTACTGGGCGTGGTTGGTGTCCTGGTACTCGTCGACGAGGACGTGCCGGAAGCGGCGGCGGTAGTGCTCGGCCACGTCCGGGAAGGCGCGCAGCAGGTTCACCGTCGTCATGATCAGGTCGTCGAAGTCGAGCGCGTTGGCCTCGCGCAGCCGAGACTGGTAGAGCGCGTAGGCCTGGGCGAGGGTCTTCTCGAAGCCGTCGGTGGCCTGGGCGGCGAAGTCCTCCTCGTCGATCAACTCGTTCTTCAGGTTGCTGATCTTCGCGCTGAACGACTTCGGCGGGAAGCGCTTGGGGTCGAGGTCCAGGTCCCGGCAGACCAGCGCCATCAGGCGCTTGCTGTCGGCGGCGTCGTAGATCGAGAACGACGACGTGAAGCCGAGCTTCTTCGACTCGCGGCGCAGGATGCGTACGCACGCGCTGTGGAAGGTCATCACCCACATCGCGTTCGCGCGCGGGCCGACGAGGTGCTCGACGCGCTCCTTCATCTCGCCCGCGGCCTTGTTGGTGAAGGTGATCGCGAGGATCTGACCCGGGTGCACGTGCCGCTCGGCGAGGAGGTGGGCGATGCGGTGGGTGAGCACGCGGGTCTTGCCCGAGCCGGCGCCGGCGACGATGAGCAACGGGGAGCCGGCGTGCACGACCGCGGCGCGCTGGTTGTCGTTCAGCCCCTCCAGCAGGGCCGCCGCGTCGAGCGCGGGGCGCGGGGCGCCGTCGCGGTAGTAGGCGTCCCGGTCCGGCGGCGCGTCGAACTTCCCGCCGAACAGATCGTCCGGAAGCGGCTCCGGAGCGTGATCGTCCTCGGGCGGCGGCGGATGTTCCTCCTCGTGCCCGCGAGGGGGCTGGAGGTCCGCCAGGAAGCTGTCGTCAAAGAGGCTGCTCATCGCTCTACGAGTCTAGGGCGCCCCACCGACAACCGGTCGCCGTCCCGGAAACACGACCGGCGCGGGCGACGCGGAAACCTCCCTTACGCTGCGGAATCACCCGATGACGCAGACGCGATTCCGGGCTCAGATCACGAAAATGTATCGGACATATCACGCACCAACCTTCACACTAGTCACACCAGTTGGCTAGGTTGCCGTCAGGCCGCGCGCGCGGCCTCCGCCGAGTCCGGCGCGTCCGCAGGGCGCCCGGAGCCGGGGACCCACCGACTTTGGGGTGAATCGGCCGGCTCCCACCCGGGACGCCGCCGTAGGGCAACCCTTCCGAACCACCGCCCGAACCCGACAGCTAACCCGGTAGGCGGCCCATTGGAAGGAGTCGCCTCCCTTGGCGTCGCACCGCAAGCCGCGCCCCGGCGGGACCATCGGAACGGGCCTTCGCACCCCCGCCCTCGCCACTGCCGCCCTCACCTCCATGGCCGTGCTCTCGCAGACCGCAGAGGCCGCCCCGAGCACCGATCGCACCAAGCCGAGCCTGGAGGAGGTCGAGAAGAAGGTCGACGACCTCTACCGCCAGGCGGAGTCGGCGACCGAGAAGTACGACGCGGCCAAGGAGCGGTCCGTCAGACAGCGGGGCCGCGTCGACGCCTTGCGCGACGACCTCGCCCGGCGCACGGCACGCCTCAACAAGGCCCGCGAGGAGCTGGGTTCCTTCGCCGCGGCGCAGTACCGCACCGGTGCCGCCGCTCCCGACACGGCCACCTTCCTGCTGGCGAACGACCCCCAGGACTACTTCGACCAGACCCAGCTGATGAACCGGCTGACCTCACGGGAGAAGAGCGCGGTCGACGACTACATCGGCGAGCAGGCCGCGACCATGAAGAAGCGTCGGGAGGCCGCGCAGAGCCTGCAGACGCTGACCGACTCACAGCACGACCTGCAGAGCGCCAAGTCCGCCGTCCAGCAGAAGCTGGCCTCGGCCCGCGAGCTGCTGTCGCAGCTGACGGCCCAGCAGAAGGCACGGCTGGCCGCCATCGAGCGGGAGAAGCAGCAGGAGGCGGCGCGCAAGGCGGCCGAGCTGGCGAAGCAACAGGCGGCCCGGCAGCAGGCCGACTCGTCCTCGTCGTCCTCGTCCTCGTCCTCGGGCACCGGATCCGGCTCGACGGGGTCCGGCTCGACGGGGTCCACGACATCCGGCTCGTACGACACGAAGGCCGAGAAGGCGATCGCCTTCGCCCGCGCGCAGATCGGAAAGCCGTATGTGTGGGGCGCCACCGGGCCGGACTCCTACGACTGCTCGGGCCTCACCCAGGCCGCCTGGAAGGCCGCCGGCGTCACGCTTCCGCGCACGACGTACGACCAGGTCAACGCAGGCACCACGGTCTCGCTCGCCGACGCGCGGCCGGGCGATCTGATCTTCTTCTACGACGACATCAGCCACGTCGGCGTCTACATAGGCAACGGCATGATGATCCATGCCCCGAAGCCGGGCGCGTACGTCCGCGAGGAGTCGATCTACTACGGCGGCGAGTCGATCATCCACAGCGTGGTACGACCGGGCTGACCACCCGCCGCCGGGCGGCGCCCTTTCTTACTCCGTCCACGCGCGCGTGACCGTCACTCGGCTCACGCGCGCGTGCGGCATTTGCTCCCGCTGTCGCCCCGAGCGCGGTCCTGGCTTCCCCCGCTCATCCCGCGTCACGCGCGCGTACCGGCGTTTTCGCTCTTCACGCGCGCGTGCCCTTCCCGGCAGGGACCTGTCGGCTCCCTGGCATCGGGCGCATGCCCGGCATCTTGAGTCCGCGCGCGTGGTGAGCCGGGCGGCCCCCCGCAGCCGGGGCCGCCGTGATGGCGACCGGCGCCGAGGCGGCGCGGCCCCGGCCCGGCTACCACGTGCTGCGGTGGGCGACGGTGTTCCCGATGGGGATGACCGTCAGGTCCACAGAACGGCGATGAAGATGTTCGCCATGGTCAGCGTTCCGACGAGGCCGAACAGGCCCTTGTCGATCTTCTCCTCGTCACGCTTCACGTAGACCAGCCCGAGGATCACGACCAGCAGCGCCAGCTTGACGCCGATCTTGATGGTGTTGACGTGGTGGTCGTCGGCCTGGTTGAGGCCGACCAGGGCCACGCCGGTGACCAGCATGGTCAGTGCGCCGTGCAGCATCCCGGGCACGAACCGGGCCGTGCCCTGGCCCATCGCCTTCATCTGGGTGAGGAAACCGCCGAGCAGCGCGGCGATGCCGATGATGTGCAGGCCGACGAAGAGATGGATGAGTACGTCCATGGGCCCGGAGCCTAACCAGAGGCCCAGCGGCCCCCTGTCACCGGCCCCGGGCACAGCGGCCGGTGAGAGCGCGGACGATCTTGCATATATGCGCCCCATAGCACCCGGCGCCTCGCGTCCGTCCCGCTTTCCGGGCTTCGGTCACCACGCTGCGTGAAGCCGACGACTCCGGAACGGCCCTGCGCTCACTTGCGGTCACATTCCGGTCCGTCGAGGCCAGTTCCGTACACTGCGTTACGCAGTCGTCACAGTCGGGCCTAGCGTCCTCCCCCAGGTGACCGACTCCCCACCGCCGCCCGGGCCAGGGGCGGCCGTCGGCCACCACCGCCGAGAAGGGTCCGGCGGTGGCCCGCTTCCCCTGTGCGGGCCGCCGCCGGACGCACGGACCTCTCGGTCGTGCGAGTCGTACGGAAGGACGTGACGGTCCAGGTGGCAGCGCACCGCAAGCCCCGGCAACGTTCCATGGGCGGCCATACGGCCCGCACGGCCGCCACCCTCGCCCTGGCGGGCGCCGCCACCGCGACGGGGTTCGACGGGACGGGACACGCCGAGCCACAGCTGACGCCGGCGCAGGTGAAGGCCAAGGTGGACAAGCTGTACCAGGAGGCCGAGGCCGCGACCGAGACGTACGACGGCGTCAAGGAGCAGGCGGACGCGACGCAGCGGCGGCTGAACGCGCTGCGGGACGAGACCGCCCGCAAGCAGCAGCGGCTCAACACCGCCCGGGGCGCACTGGGTTCGTTCGCGGCGGCGCAGTACCGCGAGGGCGGCTTCGCACCGACCTGGCAGCTGGCGCTGTCCGGCGACCCGGACCGGTACCTGGACGACGCCGCGTTCGTGGAGCGGGCCGGTGACCGGCAGGCCGCCGCCGTGTCCCAGGTGCGCGGACAGCTGCGGGAGATCGAGCAGTTGCGGGGTGCGGCGCGCATCGAGCTGCAGTCGCTGCGGTCCCGGCAGGCCGAGCTGCGACGGCAGAAGAAGGCCGTCACCGCCCAGCTGGACGCGGCCCGGCACCTGCTGGCGCAGCTCACTCCGCAGCAGCGGGCCGAGGTGACCGGTGACGGCAGCGCGCCCGGTCGTGCCTCCCGCTCGGCCTCGGGCCCCCGGGACGCACTGGAGCAGGCCGGATCGGCCGACGCCCCGAACGCGCGCGCCGAGGCGGCCCTTGCCTACGCCTACGCCAAGCTCGGCAGCCCCTATGTGTGGGGCGCGGCCGGGCCGGACGCGTTCGACTGCTCGGGACTGGTCCAGGCCGCCTACCGCTCCGCCGGCATCTCCCTGCCCCGCACCACCTACGCCCAGATCAACGCAGGCCGACGCGTTTCCCGCTCCGAACTTCAGCCCGGTGACCTGGTGTTCTTCTACTCCGGGATCAGCCACGTCGGCATCTACGTGGGAGGCGGACAGATCATCCACGCCCCGAACCCCTCGGCACCGGTCCGGCTGGCCCCCCTCGACCTGATGCCGTTCGCGGGGGCGACCCGGGTGGCGTAAGGGGCTCGCCCGTAAACTGCTGCGGCCTCATGGCCCAGCATGTCTGGGCCGGATGTCTCCGAGCCACAGCCGACGCCCGAGGTCATCCAGCTCCCCCTTGCGTTCCTCACAGTCGGGGATGGCTTGTCGGAGCAGCGACCAGTAGTCCGCTCCGTGTCCTGGAATTCTGATGTGGGCGAGTTCATGGGCGATGACGTAGTCAACCAGGTGCACGGGCAACTGGAAGAGCGCCCAGTGCAGCGCCATGGTTCCGCGAGTGCCATCGCCAGGGCGGTAGGTCCCCCACCGGCCGCCGACATCACGTACGACGACGTCCGGCTCCCGGACCTCCATGCGTGCGGCCCATGGCTGAAGCCTTCCTTGTGCCCAGCGCTGTCCGTTACGCCGGTACCAGCCGATGAGGGCGCGCCGAGCAGCGACCGGATCCCGCGCGATCCCCTTGCCGATCACCAGCCGCCCAGCGACGAGTCGGACGGCGGCCCGTTCTTCGTCGCTGAGCTGGAGCCGGTAGGCGCGACCGAGATAGGCGAACGTCTCGCCGTCCCGAAACCCACGCTCGGGGTGTGCCGGCGGATGCTCCTCACGCCGTCGCAGCTTGTCGGCCAGCCATGTCTCCCCCTCCCTCAGGAAGGTCTCCGCCCGCTCAGCGTCACAGCCCTGCGGCGCGCGGAGGACGAGGGAGCCGTCCCGCTCCACTGTGAGACCGAGGCGCCGGCGGCGTTCGCTGACGACCACGCGGAACTCCCTGCCCGCCACGACGATCACCTGGCCGTCTTCCAGGGCGGGTCGGCAGGGGTCTCGCGGGTCGGCAGTCGTCGGCACGCGGCCTATTGTCCCCGAGCCGCCGCCCGGAACGCCGCCGCGTGCCGCTGGGCGTGCCCGGTCAGTGCTTGCGACAGGTTCTCCAGGGGTTCCCTGGCGCGCTCCCTCGGCTTGATGCCCGCGCGGCGCAGTCCACGCCACAGCTCACTCTGCAGCGAGTCCATGCTCGCCTCGCTGTCCGACCAGGCGGCACTCGACACGTGGCGTTCGATGATCGCGGCGAGTTCGACCGTCACGCTCTTGAGCAGGGCGGGATCGGGCAGGTCGAAGGCCGGATCCTCGGTCATCTTGTCAGAGAGCTTCGTGTAGAGCTGCTGCTCGGCCGGTGTCAGGTCGGCAACCTCGGGATCAACCTGCTCAGCCTTCCGGGCCCGGTCGATCAGGGGGCCGATGCGCACCTTGATCTCGTCCCAGCGTCCCGCGAACTCCTCCAGGATCGCCTCCAACTCCTCGGAGAGCGTCCGCAGCACCGGTCGGTCCTCCGACCGCCGCCTCTCCTCCAAGTGGTAACGCAGCGCCTGCACCTGCTCCGCCGCCGACTCCCGCACGTCCGGAATGCGCGCCACCACCTCGTCGAAGTCCGGGGCCAGGATGGAGACAGGCGCGATGACCTGCTCGATCTCGGGCAGCTCCAGGTGATCGGCCACCATGGCACGGACCTTGCGTCCGTACGCCCGCACGGAGAAGGTCCCGCCCTCCGCGTCCCGGTAGTGCCGCCGTACGCGCTTCTGCAACAGCGTCCAGTTCCGGGCCTCGGGGACCAGCTTCAGCGCCGCCTCGTGCGGGAGGACACGCTCCAGCGCCGAGGTGAAGCGGCTCATCAGGGTGTCGAACTCCGACCGCGCGCTCTCGTCGCCGAGCGTGAGCATGCCTTGGGCGATGCCGCCGGGGGTGTCGAGGCCGGTGATGCCCAGGTCCGCAAGGAAGTCCCGCAACTCGTCCGCGGCCTTCTGCATCTCCGGCACCTCGGCCCTGTCGAGGCTGCGGACGGTCTGAAGCGTGGGTCCATCGCCCTTGTAGGCGGGCAGGGTGACCGCCAGGTCGCTCAGCACACCGTAGTAGTCCACGACACGGCCCTCGTACTTGGCCCGGCGAGGGCGGTTCACTCGGGCGATGGCCTGGAGCAGTTCCGCGTCCTGGATCGGACGGTCGAGGTACAGCGCCTGCTCGATGGGCGCGTCGAACCCGGTGAGCAGCATGGACTTCACAATGAGGAACGCGACAGGCCTGGGCTCTTCCACCTGCGGGGCGGCCATCCCGCTCCAAGGGTTGCGGCCGATGCCGCCCGCCGGTACGGGGTCGTCCTCGGGGATGTGCTGCGTCACCCACGGGTTGTCCGGCGGAAGCTGCGGGAACGGCTCCAGGAAGCGCTCGACGTGCTCCTGCTGCGCGACCGGATCGGTCCACTCCCGCCATTGCCCGCGCTTCTTCTCGCTCCCGGCGGAGATGACGGGCACGAACTCGATCCGGCGCAGGATCTCCTGGTAGTGCCAGGCCCGCAGCAGCACCAACTCGTCCCAGGTGTAGTCGGCGATGTCCTTGTGCCGCAGCGACTCGGGATCAAAGTCCCGTACCTTTGCCAAGAGTTCGGCCCGGGCGTCGTTGAGCATGTGCCGGTACAGCACGGCCGCGCTGCGGCTCACCGCCGCGACCTGCGCCTTGAATCCCCCGGTCAGCGGCCCGGTGACATAGTGCTCCAGCATGTCCTTGGCCTTGGCGCGGATCACGGGGAGCGACTCGGCGACAGTACGGCTGGTCGGCTTGAGCTGCTTGCGCATTTTCGTCTGCTGACCGCCCTGGAGATGGGCGATCAGGTTCTCGAACTTCCCGTTCAGCTCGCCCTTGTCGCGCACCCCGGCCGGGCCCGTACGGCCCTCGTAGCGGACGGGCACGACGACCTTGTCCCGTTCGGCCTCGTCCATGAGGTAGGAGTCGAGGAACTTCCCGTCCGGCTCCAGTCCGAAGATGCGTCCGGTGTCCTCGCGCCGGCCCTTCATGATCGGTGTACCCGTGAAGCCGACCCGGGCCGCCTTCGGCACGGAGTCGCGCAGGCAGGCGTGCAGCACGGAGGTGTGGGACCGGTGCGCCTCGTCGACGAGTACGAGGACGTACGGGGAGTCACTGCACTCGGTGAACCGCCGCCGCACCTCCTCGACAGCCGCGTCGGCCGGCGTGGGATCGGACGCCTCCTCGGCCGACACACCTTCGGCCAGGCGCTCCTGCACGGCCTCGAACTCGGCCACCGGGTCACGGTCGTCGCTCGACTCGCCCTCTCCCGTGCCGATGAGGCCGGGGATCCGCCCGAGGTACTTCTGGATCATCGTGAAGATGACGGCACGCCCTCCGTGGCGGCCCGCGCGCTCCAGCATGCCCTCGACGTCGGAGCGGGAGCGGGCGACCCGTACGTCGCTTCCACTGACCCGGACGGCGGCGGCCAGCTGCTGTTCCAGTTGCGTACGGTCGGTCACGACGAGCAGGGTGAAGCGGTTGAGCTCCGGATCGCGGCTGGTCTGCAGCCTGCGGGCGAGGAAGGCCATCGTGAGGCTCTTGCCGGAGCCCTGGGTGTGCCAGACGACACCGCCACGCTCGTCGTGCTCAGCGGCCGGATCGTCGATGGTCCGCCCGGTACGCAGCTTGCGGACGATCTTCTCGACAGCGCGGTACTGCTGGTGGCGGCAGACCGCTTTGACGGTGACGGGCGGCTCCCCCGGCCTCGACTTCACCGGCATCTCGAAGACGTAGTGCCGCACGATGTTCAACAGGTTGCGGGGCTTGAGCACAATGCCGACGAGACGATGGAGGTCGGTGGGCGCCCCGCCCGGTTCGAGCAGCCGCGTCCCATCGGCCCGCCGTGCCTCCTGCAAGGCGCGGGCGAAGTCCTTGTCGTCCGTGTAGTCCGGCGTCACGCTGCGCCAGGCCGCGAAGTGGCTCTCGTCGGACGAGATGGTGCCGAGCGCCGCGTGCTCACCGGCGGCGGCGATGAGCAGCTGAACAGGGGCAAAGAACTCGGGCACCTGGGAGCGCGGGTCACGGCGGTCGCGTCCGCTGTCGTCGTCGAGCGGCACGCCCGCGTATCCGCGCAGGTCGCGGATGGCCTCGCCGATGGCGTCCTTGACATCCGGGCCCTTGCACTCGATGACGGCGAGGGGGACGCCGTTCACGAACAGCACCAGGTCGAGGACGATCTCCGCCCCGTCGAAGGTCCGCACGCGCAGCTGGTCGACGACGAGGAAATCGTTCCTCTTCAGGATCTCGGAGTCATCCAGGCCCTCCAGGTCCCAGTCGATGAACTGAGCGTGCACGGTCGCGCCGTGGTGGTGCTCCTCGTCGCCGGTGACCGGCGTCCCCTTGATCAGGCGGCTGGTCACTTCGCCGTTGACCGCGACGAGCGAGGTGGTGGCGACGTTGCGGGCGGTGCGGCGCAGGTCGTCGATGGCGGCGTCGGCGTCCGCGTCCGTCATCCAGGAGCCGTTGCCGCCGGGCAGCCGGTTGACACGCCGGACGGCGGAGCGCAGCCGCTTCAGCAGGAGCAGATCGCTGTAGGCCCGCTCGTCCCCGTCGGGGTCCGGCTCACCGAGGTCGGGACCGTGGGCGTGCCGCCACCCCATCGCCTTCAACTGGTCGATGATCGGCAGTTCCGTCTCGTCCCGCTCGGCCGTGCCCCACGTCATGAACTCCGCGCCCCTCCCTGTGCCCCCACGCTGCCGCTCGGCCAACGACCGTCAACCCGCTGACCGTTTCCTCATTCTGCGATGGGTGGGGCGTGGGTGACACGAGTCTGCGCAGCTACGACAGCTGTCCTGCCGTGATGGCACCGGATTTGGCTGATTGTCGACGGTCACGGTCGGCGAGAGCCTTCCGGGCGAGAGTGACCGCGCTCTCCCGGTGCAGTGGTGAATAGGCCTGAGGTTCTGCCTTGAGAGTGCTGTGTTCGGAGGTACGACAGCCCCGGCACAGACCACCGACGAAGGCAGCGGGACGTCCTGGGACGCCGCACTCGGTGCACTCCGGCACGAGACGGCGGGGCCGGTTTGAAACGGCCTCCTCGGATGCCACCGGTGCGGAGGTGGGCGGGGCCTGGGGCGGCAGCTTGTCCCGCAGCCGCCGGGCGACGAACCCACGCGGGGCGTGGACGGTGTCGGGCAGACCGGCGGTGAGGGCCTGAACGAGAGAAGCGGTGCTCGCGCCGCGCTCCAGCCAGGGGATGACGAGGCTGGCCAACGCCTCGCAGTCGGCGGCGGACAGGGCGAGCCGGGGTTCGTGGCTGCCGAGTCGTGCGAGGAGGCGGTAGGCGGTGGCGGCGTGGGGCTCGGTGGGCGCGGGCGCGGCCGACGGGGGCGCGGCTGGTGTGGGGGCGGCTGGGGCGTCGGTGAATGGGGTGGTGTGGTCGGGCGTCGGGTTGACGGGCGCGACGGTTGAGCCGCCCGGGGCCTCACCGGCTCCCAGGAAGGCGGCCCACCAGGCCTCGTCCCGCGCGGTGCGGGACCAGTACGTCCGGAAGACCCAGCGCGTGCCACTCTCGCCGGTGGCGGCGAGCCCACGGACGCGATGCAGGTGACCGGCGCGGGACAGGGCGTTGAGGGCACTGCCGACCGCCTGCTGGCCGTACAGGGGCAGGACCTTGGCGAGGCTCTTGATGTCCATGGCGGCGCCGTCGGGCAGCCGGTCGATGAACTCAGCGATGTAGGCCTCGCGGGCGGGGAGATGCGAGAAGTCGGCGGGGCCGCGGGAGGCGGCGCCGGGCTCGGCCGGGACGGTGCGCTTTCCGTAGCCGGGGTTCGCCGTGGGGTGTGCGGGGGCGGGCAGGGCGGCGTTAGAGTTTTCGCAAGCCACGAGATCGGTCCGTTCGATCTTGAGGTGAGACCCCGGCGGGTGTTGGTAGCACCCGACCGGGGTTGTTTCTTGTCGCGAACGCTAGAGGGTGACGACGGCGTGTTGCAAGCCGGTCACGAAAAGTCACGTGGGCTGGCCGGGAGGGCGGGTGGTGGGGTCAAACCAACCACCCATTCCTCACAAACGGCGCTCGGCTCTTGGGCCTTGAGGCTCGAAGCTCAAGCGCCGGTACGGGCGTAGGCGACGAACGCGGTCCAGGCGGCCCCGGCGACGGCGAAACGGGGGCTCTGGGGGCCGAGCTTCGAGTCCCGGACGTGGATGGTGTGGGGGCAGGGGGCGACTTCGACGCAGTTGCCGGTGTAGTCGCTGCTGTAGCTTGACTTGCGCCAGTCAAGGGCGACTTCGAGGCAGTTGCCGCCTTGGTCATCGCTGTAGCTGGACTTGAACCACACCAGGCTGTCGCTCACGGCTCCTCCGCCACCCCTCTGATGAACTCGGCCGACTCCTCAATACTGAGGGCGTGCATGCGGATCATGGCATGCCTTTGGTTCAGTGCACTCACCTTGTCCGGACTGGCGTGCAGCACGCTCACCTCTGGGCCCTCAACGTAGGCGAAAGCGTCATGTTCCGGTGATTCCAGAAGAACGATTGGTCCAGCGAGAGCAACGCCGTTGCACCGGCCGACGGGCAGCACTTGTACTGACACGTTCCGCATCTGGCCGACCTTCAGAAGATGCATTAGCTGCGCCCTCATGACGTCCTTGCCGCCGATGCCCGTCCGCAACGCAGCTTCATAGATCAGGAAGCTGTACAGCACGCCGATCCGTCGTGCCAGCGCTTCTTGACGGCGCAGCCTCGCAGCAACACGCTCGGCAACGGTCTCGTCGTCCAAGGGAGGACAGCTACCCCCGATCAGCGCCCGCGCGTACTCCTCAGTCTGTAACAAGCCCGGAATGAGCAACGGCTCGTAGCAGGTGAAGCTGATGGCCTCGGCCTCGATGGCCATGAACTCCTGCGACCGCGCCGGGAACGGCTCCGGCTTCAGGTACTCCTGAGCCGCGACGAGCTTCCCACCCGCCCCGCACACCTGATCCGCGACTTGCAGTAACCGCAGCGTCGGCCGACGACGCCCGTTCTCCATCGACTTGACGTACTCGTAGTCGTAACCGGCCTCCTTGGCCAGCGCCTCCCGACCGATCCCTGCTTCCGTACGCCACATCTTGATCTGGCTGCCGCAGTACCGCCAGGCGATGGGCGGCTGGGAGTTCACCTCGGTCGACACGCACACCTCCGCCGGGTCCACACCGGGTACAACCACCTGCTGTACCTGCGCCGTTACTCGTGAGGCTACGCGCGAACCGCGACCGTGATCTGGCTAATCGTCAGATCTTCCACGCAAGGGATGAACAGCGCATGCAGACCCCGTGGCCCCCGCTGCCCACGACGGCCCCGAAGGACATCGAGTGGCGCCTGCCGCGTCACGCCCGAAGCGTGGGGAGGGCACGCGAGCTGTTCCGCGAACAGGCCGCGTCCTGGGACTTGCCGCAGGACGTGGCCGACACGGCGGAACTGCTCCTGAACGAGCTGATGACCAACGCGTACCGCCACGCGAAGGCCCCGGCCGGCCGCGAGATCTGGGCCCGCTGCGCGCTCGTGGACGACCGAGTCCGCGTGACGGTGACCGACGCGAACGACACGCTCCCGACTCCGGGCACGGCATCTCTGGAGGACGAGTCGGGCCGGGGGCTCGCACTGGTTGCGGCGCTGGCGGACGACTGGGGCGCGGAGCGGAGAGACTGCGGCATCGGCAAGGAGGTGTGGTTCGAGCTCGCCGTCAAAGCTCGGCCGTAACCCCAACGCGGTCGGCTCTGCCCGATAGCAAGTCGTCCACCAGCCCAGCTTTAAGGACGCGGAGCTTTTCCAGAGTAGACTTTTCTCCTGCAATCCTTTCATCCCAGGCGTTGAGCATGCGCGCGATTCTCTCCTGCTCCTCTGCGGTAGCCATGGGAAAGGGGAGACTTGCAAAGCGCTCCCCACCCAGGTGGGCGATGCTCGTGGTCTGCTTCGCAATCCCTGCGAAAACCCCGGTCGTCAACCAGTAGGAAAAGACCGCTTGCACATAGTCAGAGCTCAATCCCTCACCTGGGCGGAAGCGCACCAAGGTATTCTGGAAGTAGACATCCTCTGAGTAGCCACGGAAGATCGCACTCCTACCAACGAGGTCCAGGCTCTGACCCTCATTGAGGAGAACGTCACCAGGAAGTAGACGGTAGATTTCCCGTTCGATTTCTGAGAACCCCATGGTCTTGACATCTGCATAGTCAATCCAGCCGTCTAGGACGTTGGCTACTCGGAGATAGGGCGACTGCTTGCCGAACTGGCGACTACCGGGAGAGAGCTGCTTCCCCATACGGACTTCCCCTGCATCGCGCACGGCGAAGCTGCCACTCGAACCCGCACGAGGGTCGACTTTTACCTGCCGCCCGATCGATTCGACAAGCATGCTGCGACGCACAGTTCTTAGCTTTGCAATCGCCGCCTCGATCGCCCGCTCCTGCTCGCCCAGCGCCTCAAGCACTTCGACGATGCGGCGCTGCTCCTCCAAGCTCGGCCATTGGATCTTAAGCGCCTCGACCGCTGCTTGAGAGATGTTCTGCATGCTGAGGCTACTCCCCGACGCGGAGATGGCAATTTGCTTGCGCACCGCAGGGCTGGACAGACTCAGTCGGACGAATTCAGGCTCTGCGAGATTCTTGTCAACAACAAGGCGAAGCGTCTTGTCCGACAGCATCAGTCTCTCTTGACTTGCCGTCGCGATGCAGGCAGCACCGACGAGCTCTGGCGTGTTGGCCCGCGAGAACAAGAGGTCACCCGGGCGAACCTCGAACCGCTCATTGATCAGCGTAGGATCGTCAACCGCCTTGTTCTCCATAGGCCGATAGCCAGCGGAGTTGATGGCGCTCACTTTGAGCACACCCCAATGTCCAGGTGCGGCAGGGGTATCCGTCAGGCTGGGACTGCGTCCGGTCTCGATCCGCAGCAAGCGAGAGCCCAGCGGGGCAACTTCCCATTCTTCAGCCCACATACCCAAGCTCCCTCAAAAACCCCTCCAGCGCCTCCGCAGCCGCTTCCCGCCGCCCCTCGATCTCCCTCAGCGAAACCCCGTACTTCTGCTCCCACACCCGATAGACCTCCGCCAGCTCCCGCCGACGCCGAACCACATGCCCGCCGAGCTTCGCCGAAAGGTCGGCCCGCAGAATGTCGAGGACCACGTCCCGTTCGCCGCCCCGCTCGGCCAGCTCTCGGCGGGCCTTGGTCAGTCCTGCTTCCGACGGCTGGAAGACGGCCTGAGCCTCGGCCTCAGCGGTGACCGGCAGTTCAAGCAGCGCCCCCTGCCCAGTCCCGTCCTCCGCCGGAACCGCCCGCTTCCCCCTGCCAGGCGCCGTCTTCTTCTTTGCGGCCTTCTCCCGCTCCGCCTCCCGCCTCCGGCGAATCGCCGCAACCGGCCAGAGCCCGTCCTCCAGGTCCTCGACCAGCCTCTTCGCCTCCGCGCGCCGCTTCACCAGGTCACGCATCTCGGTCTTGCTCAGAACCGCTTCCGCCAAGGCCGGGTCGACAGAACCAGACGCGGAGTCGGAATCCGAGTCGCCGTCCAGCGCCGCCTGCTGCGCCTCGGCCAACGCGGCCTCCGCCTCCTGCGCCGCCTTCACCTTCGCGTCCAGGTCGGCGTGGGTCTTCTCCGCCGCCGCCAGGTCTGCCAGGAACTTCGGCGCGATAGCGGCGACCACCTTGTGGTCGTAGGCCTGCCGCCGCTCCGCCGCCGTACGCTCGCGTCGACCGCCAGTGCGCGGGTCGGGCTCGGGGGCCAGCATCGTCTCGACCGTCTCGACCCAGCCGTCGACCACTCCGGCGAAGCCGTTCACCGACAACGCCTTCAGTTCGTTCTTCGCCTCGTGCCACCAGCCGGCCACCGCGCCCGCGAGCGCGTATCGGTCGAGGAGGCCGACACTCAGCAGACGCTCCCCGAAGCTGCCGATCAGGTCCTTCCGCAGCCGCGCCAGCTGGGCCTTGCGCTCCTGCTCGGTACGGTCGTCGCCGGCCACCGGCTCAAGCGCCGCGATCTGCTCCGCCTCCGCGGCCCACCACTCGTCGTAGGAGTCCCACAGCCTCTGCTCCCGACCGCTCGCCAGCTCCGCAAGACGAGCCGCGTCCGGACGGCGCTCCGGTGCGGGGAAGTCGACGTAGGCCGGGTCGTCGGCCCGTACGGCGAACAGATCCGACACCTTGATGTCGTAGGCGTCCAGAAGGGACTTCTTCGCCTGGATCTCTGCCACCGGCACCCCACCCACCAGGTGCGCCCGCACATTCTGCGGTTCCGGCGGCGGGGTGTTGTCGACGTAGCGGCGGATGTTGAAGTTGAAGTCGTTGTCCGCCAGCTCGTCCGCCGTCACAGCGCGGGCGAAGCCGGGGACGTCCTCGAAGACCTCGTCGTCCTGCCAGGAGTGGAACGTGGAGACGATCTTCTCGATGTGCTCGGGGAGCAGGATGTTCTGCGCGCGCTCGGCGTGGTACTCCCGGTCCGCATTGATGAAGAGGACCTTGCCCCGGCGGTCGGGGCGGCGTCGGCTCGGCGGACGCAGGACCAGCACGCAGGCAGGGATGCCGGTGCCGTAGAACAGGTTGGGTGCCAGGCCGATGACGGCCTCGATCAGGTCGTGCTCCATGAGGAGCTTCGCGCGGATCCTCTGTTCCTCGCCGCCCCGGAAGAGCACACCGTGCGGCATGACCGTGAAGACCGCGCCCGACCGCTGCTTGACCATGTCCAGCATGTGCTGGAGGAACATCAGGTCCGCCTTGCCGCGCTCGGACGTCTCGCCGTGCGGCATGCGCTCCTTCAGGCGCGGGACCTCGTCCTTCTTGTAGTCCATCGAGAAGGGCGGGTTGCTGAGGACCAGGTCGAAGCCGCCCTCGGGGTGCAGGGGGTTGGTGAGGGTGTCGCCCGTGCGCAGGGAGAACTTCTTCGCCCCATGGAAGAGCATGTTCATCGTGGCCATCACCCAGGAGCCGCTGTTGGCGTCCTGGCCGGCGAGGCCCATGTTGCGGGAGTCGCCGCCGTGCTCGTCCACGTACTCCATGGCGTGGATGAGCATGCCGCCCGAGCCCACGCACGGGTCGTACACCCGCATGTCGCCGTGCGGACGGGCCAGCTCCACCATCATGCGGACCACTGCACGCGGGGTGTAGAACTCACCGCCCTTGCTGCCCGCCGAGTCCGCGAAGTCCTTGATCAGGTACTCGTACGCGGCACCGATCATGTCCGGGAACTCGAAGTCCTCCCCGCGCAGCCGGATGCCACCGAAGTGGTCGATGAGGGCGGCGAGGCGCTTGTCGGCCAGTTCGGCGGCCGACTTGCGGGCGCTGCCGCCGCCTCCGATGCGGTTGAAGTTGACGTGTGCGAACAGGCCTCGCAGCTCGCTGTTGCCCGGCTGGCGTTCGAGGGCGTCCAGGGCGGGCTGGAGATACTCGCTGGCCACGTTGTCGACCGCGCCCGCCAGGTGGTCCCAGCGGGCGGCCGGTGGGACGAAGATCGCGCCGTGCGCGTCGTACCACTGGTACGACTCGGCCTCGTCCTCCGCCTCCTCCTGGGTGTCACCCTCCGCGAGGCGCTCCTTGATGATCGCCTCGCGAGCTGCCTCGAACTCGTCGTTGACCCGCTTGAGGAACAGCAGCACGAAGATGAAGTCGCGGTACTCGGCGGCGTCCATCGTGCCGCGCAGGATGTCGGCCGCCGCGAAGAGATGGCGTTCCAACTGCGCGAGCGTGAGCTTGGCCACGTACGGCACTCCCCTGGTGACTGGTCGGCTTCCGCTGGCAACCCGGCATGGCGACGCGAGGCTGCAGAGGGAAGCCTACGGTCTTCCCGTGGGCCTCTTTCACCGTGCGCGCGCGGTGACCGAAAGTGGCCCGAGACCACGGGTGCCCTCGACCGATCAGTCAGTAGTCGGAGACGTCCAGGCCCTCCTCGACGAACCTCCACACATCGGTGTAGGGGTCCCAGCCATTCTGGTCTGCGCGGCCCGCGTGACGGCGGGCGAGGCCCTCCGCATAGCGCTGCGCCGTCTTGTACCGGCCGCTCAGTTGGCCGGGCATGACCTGCTTGGCCTGCTCCTCGGAGACGGAGCGGATCGTGGGCCCGTAGGTCTGCGCAAATCCCGGCTGCTGCTTCAGCCGGTTCGCCGCGCTGTCGCACACTCCGCCGAAGGTGCTCGTGTAGTTCTGGTAGTGCAGCAGCCGCCACAGCTCGAAGCACGGGTGGGAGTAGGCGACGTGCAGCTCTTCCCTCCTGGCCCTGGCGAACGCCGTGGGGATGTCCTCGTGCTCGTCACGGTCGAAGAGGCACCACACCTGTGGCCAGTTCCAGTCGTCGGGCTCGATCCCCGCCTTCTTGGCGGCTCGCCGGACCTCGTGCCACTTGGTTACGGCGTCCTCCACCAGGGGGAGCGGTTTGCGGCGCTTGGTCGGCGCCCGGCGGTTCTCGACCTTGCAGACGATCTCGTGCTCGGGTTCCTTGCGAGTGCCGTTCTCCGTCACGAAGGTGATGAAGCCGGGTTCTGTGACCTCGCCCTCTGTGAAGACGTACACCTCGCGACGCAGCTTCCGCTGTCGCTTGACGCGTGCCGGATTGTCCCGCCCCTTGTCCCTCGCCATCAGGAACGCTCTGCCTCCCCTGCCAGCGCCGCGAGCACCTTGCGCCCGATCTGGCCCTGGTCGACATTCGGTACGGCACCATAGGCGCCGGCCAGGTACGAGTCCTCGAGATCTTCTTCGGGTTTGGGGTCGAAGTCGCTCAGCGGGTACAGCTCGGTGGCTCCGCGCTTGTCCTTCTCCGTCAGCCAGATCTGGCCTGGCTCGAGCAGCCTGCCGCCTCTCGGGCTCTTCAGGAGAGAGGCATCGTGGGAGGTGAACAGCAGCTGGGCGTTCTTCTTGTTGGACCAGGGCGCCTGGAACAGGCTGACCACCTCTGACGCGAACTTCGGGTGCAGGCTCGCGTCGAGCTCGTCGATCAGCAACACCGCTCCGCTGTCCAGGGCCAGCAGAAGCGGACCGATCAGAGCGAACCAAGAACGGGTGCCGAAGGATTCCTTCGCCCAGTCGAGAGCCACGGCGGTGTCTCGGTCGCTTCCGTGCAGGAGTCTGACAGTGGGAGGCCTGCCCCCCGGCTGGCGTTCGACCTCGGCTCCCTGAATGCCGAGGTCGGCCACTCTCAGCAGCTCCCGGACGCGTTCTCCGTTCCGCTCGTCGAGAAGTTGCTGGGCGGTGTAGTTCTCCCGATCCCGCAGCTCGGTCTCGGGGGTGATGTCCCACAGGTTCGACCGGAACCAGTCGTAGATGCGCGACAGTTGAGGATGGTTGTCGCTCGCGGCGCGGCTGAGGAGCAGGGCGTTCGCGCGCGTGGAGCGCGCCAGACGGGCGCGATCATGAACACGGTCGCCGGGAAAGTCGTAGGGGTTGTCCCTGGTGGCATCCCTGTCCAGCCAGACCTGTCGGCGGCCTTTGGGGTAGGCGTGGAGCCACTCCGACTCGACTCGCCGGTCCCCCAGCTCGAACCCGTAGGTCCAACGCACCCCGTCGTCCAGGACGAAGTCCGCCTCGTAGAAAGTGCTCTCGCCCGGCGACTCGGCGTCGAGGGCGAAAGGCTCGCGGTCGGGGACACCGGTGTAGGAGGTCCACAGCCCGTAGGAGTCCAGGACCGCGCTTCTCATCTTCTTCAAGGCAGTGATGACGTTGGACTTACCGGACGCGTTGGCGCCGAAGACCCCGAGAACCGGATAGATCTCCAGCTGCTTGCCGTCTGAGAGCGGGACCACGCGCCCTGCGTCGGATTCCTCACGGGGCGGAACGACGAAGGACAGCTCCTGCTCATCGCGCAGTGACCGTACATTCGCTGTGCGGAAACGCAGCAGCATGCGAGCCCTCCTCCCGTCGGGCACAGCGTAACGGTGTGATCGTCGGCGCGCCTAGCAGACGGTCAGACCAGTCGGCGGGCCGTCGCCCAGCGGGTCAGCTCGTGGCGGTTGGACAGCTGGAGCTTGCGCAGGACCGCCGAGACATGGGACTCGACCGTCTTCACCGAGATGAACAGCTGCTTGGCGATCTCCTTGTAGGCGTAGCCACGGGCGATCAGGCGGAGCACCTCGCGCTCGCGCTGAGTGAGGCGGTCCAGGTCCTCGTCCACGGGCGGGGCGTCGGTGGAGGCGAAGGCGTCCAGGACGAACCCGGCCAGTCGCGGGGAGAAGACGGCGTCGCCCTCCTGGACCCGGAAGATGGAATCGACCAGGTCGGTGCCGGTGATGGTCTTGGTGACATAGCCGCGGGCGCCGCCGCGGATCACGCCGATCACGTCCTCCGCCGCGTCCGACACGGACAGCGCGAGAAAGCGGACGGGCCGCTCGGTGTCCGCCATCAACGGCGCGCACCGGCGCAGCACTTCGACGCCGCCGCCGCCCGGCAGGTGGACATCGAGGAGGACCACCTCGGGCCGGGTGGCGGTGATGACGGTGACCGCCTGGTCGACGTCCGCGGCCTCGCCGACCACCTCCACGCCGGTCTGGGCGGTCTGCCCGATCTCTGCCTGGACGCCGGTGCGGAACATCCGGTGGTCGTCCACGAGCACCACCCGTACGTGCCGTCCGCCCGCGCCGCCGCCGGCGGTCCCGGACGCGGCCCCCTCGGGGGTGCCCGCCGTGCCGTTCGCCTCGGTCGCGTCGCTCATGACGTCTTCTCCGCCCTCTCCATCTCCAGCTCGACCTCCGTGCCGCCGCCCGGCACGGACCGCAGCCGGGCCGTGCCGCCGTTGCGCTCCATGCGGCCGATGATCGATTCTCTGACGCCCATGCGGTCGGCGGGTATCGAGTCGAGGTCGATGCCGGGCCCGCGGTCGCGCACGGACACGAACACCGTCCCCCCCTCGACTTCGGCATAGACCTGTACGGCGCCGCCCTCGCCACCGTACTTGGCGGCGTTCACCATTGCCTCACGCGCGGCCTGCATCTGCGCGCCGGTTCTCTCGTCCAGCGGGCAGTCGCCGACGACGACGACCTCGATGGGCACCCCGTGCTTGTCCTCCACCTCGGCGGCGTTGCGCCGGACCGCCTCGGCGACCGTGTCCGGCTCGTCCGCCTCGTCCCTGCCGGTGCCCTCCGGCTTGTACAGCCAGGTGCGCAGGTCGCGCTCCTGGGCGCGGGCGAGGCGGCGCACCTCGCCCGCGTTGTCGGCGTTGCGCTGGATCAGGGTGAGGGTGTGCAGCACGGAGTCATGGACGTGCGCGGCGACCTCGGCACGCTCCTGGGCGCGGATGCGCATCAGGCGTTCCTCGGACAGGTCCTGGGTCATGCGGACCAGATACGGGCCGGCGAGAAGCGTGATGCCGACGAGGACGGCGAGGGCCGCCTGCAGGACCGCGCCGAGATGAGCGGCCGAGCCCTGCAGCACGAAGATGGCGGACACACCGGCCGTGACGAGCAGGACACCGCCGGCCGCGCGCAGCAGGGTGAGGGTGCGCCGCCGGCGGCCGACCTCGACCCAGCGGGCCCGGCGGGCGTTGTCCGCCTGGCGCCAGACGAGCGCGACACCGGCCGCGACGAGGACGGCGGGCAGCAGGTACGCCTTGGCCGCGCTGGTCGGATTGACGCTGCCCACGAAGACCATGGACACGATGACCATGAGGAGCAGGGCGACGATCTGCCCGCGGTCCGGCTTGCGGGTCACGAGTCTGCGGCGGCCGCCCGGCCCGGTCTCCGTGGCCACCAGTGGTGGCTTGTGGTCTCCCACGCCACCGACGCCGAGCGGGACGAAGAACCAGAACGCCGCGTACAGCAGCGCGCCGAGGCCGTTGGCCATGAACAGGCCGACGAACGCGAGCCGGACCCAGATGACGGGCAGCCCGAGATGCCCGGCGAGGCCCCGCGCCACTCCGCCGAGCCAGCGTCCGTCGCTGCTGCGGTAGAGCTTGCGCGGCGGCCGCGGGTCGTCGACTGGCAGGCTTGCGGCTTCCGGCATGCCAACGATGGTCACATGCCCGGCGGGGCCAGGCATCAGGGTCGGCCCCCGAGACGCCCCTGATCTTCCTCGGGGCCGGGTCGGGGAGCACCGGGCAGGGCCGGCCGCGGGCGGCTCGAACGGTTCCCCACCTCGTGTCAGGGCCGATTTCAGGGTTCGGCCAGGGTCGTCCCGACTGCCGCGGCGGCGGCCGGGCCGTCACCATGGACGCATGACGGATCACGAGCACGCCGCGACGGGTCCGGGACCCGGCACCGGCCCGCGCCCGGCCCCGGGCACCGGACCGACGGATGCCGCGCCCGCCGCGACGCAGAAGACGGGAGCGGCCGGAGCCGGCGCCGATACGCACGCCGGCGCACAGCAGCAGGATCAGGAGCAGCCCGTCGCCGGAGCCCCCGAGCGGTTCCGGCGCGACCGCGGGCACAAGATGATCGCGGGCGTGTGCGCGGGCCTCGGCGGGCACACCGACATGGACCCGGTGGTCTTCCGGATCACCCTCGCCGTGCTGTCCGCGACCGGCGGCATCGGCCTCATCTTCTACGGCTTCGCCTGGCTGCTGGTGCCGTACGAGGACGAGGAGGAGAACGAGGTCCGCAAGCTGCTGACGGGCCGGGTCGACGGCCAGGCGCTCGCCGCCGTGCTGTTCGCCCTGGTCGGCTGCGGTGTCTTCCTGACCATGCTGAGAAACGGCGGGGTGCTGGCCTTCGCCGTGGTGCTCTCGCTGCTGCTGGCGGGCGCCGGGTACTGGTCGCGGCGCCGCGGCGCCACCGACCCCGACCCGCTCGCCGCCCAGGCCGCCGCCGACGCGCCGCCGGAGGCACAAGCACCGCCGGTCGTCGCGATCTACCCCTCGTGGTGGCGGGACCCGATCGTCAAGGACGGCAGCCATGTCGGCGGCACCGGCTATCTGTGGGGGCCCGGCGACGCCCGCAATCGGGACCTCACCTCGGTGCTCGACGTCGGCATCGCCACTCCCTGGACACATCCCGGTGCCCTGCAGCAGCCGCAGCCGAGCGCGCCCCCCAGACCGCGCGGCCCCCGCTGGATCGGCGGCTGGGTGTTCCTGCTCGCCCTGGTGGCGGGCGGCCTGGGTACAGGGCTCACCTGGGACACCCACCCGCTGGGCACCAGTCTGCAGACCGGTCTGGCATGCGCCTTGGCGGTCTTCGGCCTGGGTATCACGATCAGCGCGTTCCTGGGCCGCACAGGAGCCGGGACGGTCTTCCTGGCGATCGTCACGGCGGCGCTGCTCGCCGGGGCGGCGGCCATGCCCAAGGACATCACCACCCGCTGGAGAGACACCTCCTGGACGCCCGCCGCGACGGCCCAGGTACGGCCGGCATACGACCTCGGCACCGGGCGCGGCACGCTGGACCTGAGCCAGGTGCGTCCGGGCAAGGGGCGGACGGTCGCGACGGACGCCCACGTGGGCGCGGGGCAGCTGAAGGTGATCGTGCCGGCGGACGCGACCGTGCGGATGAACATCGAGGTGGGCGTCGGAGACATCCGGTTGCCCGGGGACAGCAGGAAGGACGTGGACGTGCAGCCGCGCAGGCTCAAGAACGTGACGCTGGCGCCGGCCAAGGGCGCCAAGGACACGGGCACGCTGGACCTCACGCTGAAGGTCGGTGTGGGACAGGTGGAGGTCGATCGTGCTGCGTCATGAGTTCCAGCCCGGGAGGCTGGTCGCCGGTCTCTTCCTCACCGCCACCGGTGCGGTCTTCGCGGGAGACGCGGTCGGCCTGTGGGAGACGCCGTGGTTCGCGGTCGTGCCGCTGATCGTGGGGGGTCTGTTCCTCGCCGGTGCCACGGCGGCTGTTGCCCGGGGCATACGGAGACGGGGCGACGCCGAGAGCGGCTGACGGCCGAGGTCCAGCGGGCCTCCGGGGGTCCGGGCGGCGGTGGGTGCCCGGCCGTCGGGGGGTCCGGCCGTCGGTAGGGTCCGGTGTCGGCTAGCGGTAGCCGCCCAGTCGCTGTCGGCGGCGGGCTCGCCAGACCGAGTCCACGGAGAGATAGGGGGCGCCGGCGAGGATCAGGGGGATCCAGGCCATGAAGTAGGCGAGATCGTTGCCGTAGTAGTAGGGGGTCGTCGACCAGCTGACCGTCATCCACAGGCTGAACGAGATCAGCGCGCCGCCGAGCGCCGCCAGCCGGGCGAGCAGACCGAGCAGGGTGCCGATGCCGACGGCCAGTTCACCGAGGGCGATGGCGTAGCCGAAGCCGACCGGGGCCTTCAGGGCCAGGTCGACCAAGGCCGGGATGGCGGCGGAGTCTCGGGCCGAGCGCATGGTGTCGCCGATGGACCCGGCGCCGCCGGACTTCAGGAAGGAACTACTGGTGAGCTTGTCCAGGCTGGCGTAGATGAAGGTGACGCCGAGGAAGACGCGCAGCGGCAGCAGGGCGTAGTGGGCGGCGGTGTCCCGCCAGCCGCCCGGGCCGTTCAGCCGGTTCATGTGCGTGTCCGTCCGCATGCCGTGAGTCATCGTCGCCGACCGCCTCTCGCCCGCAGTGCCGCCCCCTCACTTTGACCATACGTACGACAAGGAGGAGCAGTTCAATCCCAACCCGGATGTTTTTCCGGATTTCGGCCCCTCGTGCGAGGAGGCCGGGCGGGGCCGTCGGGCTCCGCTCAGATGCGGGCCAGGATCTGTCGCACCGGGTGGCCGGGTACCCGGCCGGCGGTGGTCAGTTCCTCGGGCGTGAGCAGATGGCGCCGCGGATTCCAGGCGGCGATCTCGAAGCGGGCGAACCCGCACGGCCAGTCGTAGTCCAGCCGGTCCAGGGAGGTTTCGGTGGTGCAGCAGGGGGTGGTGATGTCGAGGGTGGGCAGGAGGGCCTTGTGTTTCTCCAGCAGGTCCGCGCACCACTCGCGGTCCACGGAGGCGCCGCAGTGCGGGCAGCCGATGCGCATCAGGTTCTGGCCGCCGTCGTCGGCGGCGATCGCATCGTGCCGGTCGACGTCCAGCTCGACGTCGTCGGGATCGGCCTCGGTGCCGTCGGTCGAGGCGGAGACCAGTTCCAGGACGAGGGCCGCGGCATGGTTCCCGGCGTCCGGTGGGGGCTGCCAGTGCGGGTCGGTCGATATAACCGACAGGACGTTCTCGCTCATCGGTCCGCCGCTCCCCCGCCGCTCACTCCGTCACCTGGACGATACAGCGGTTGGTCGCCACCCCGGCCGCGGTGACCACCTGCACCTCCACCGCGCCGGGCTCGACATCGGCGGGTACGGGCACGGTCAGGACGCTGTCGGTGGGGTTGCTGAAGCCGCCGGTGACGGGGACCAGCGGGACATGCACGTCGACACTGCCGATGCGGACCACCATGCGCGAGAGCCGGTCGGCGCTCTGCGCGCCGGGCGGTACGAAACCGGCGCCGCGGATCTCGATGTCGTCGCCAGTGCGGATCGGCCCGTCCAGGTCGCCGGGTTCCCGGGCGCGGACGACGGAGAGCACGACCGGGCGGCCGCCCTCGGCGTACTTGCCGGCGAGGTAGGTCACGGCCGAGATCAGCACGACCATGCCCAGCCCCCAAGGCAGGTCGGGCAGCTGGGCGGGGCGGCGGGCCAGCCGGACGGCGGCGAACAGCAGGGCGACGGCGCTGATGGCGACGTACTGGATGTCGGTGAAGGCGCCCCGGCCGGAGTCGTCGGTGAG
Organism: Streptomyces sp. NPDC001393; assembly: GCF_053597455.1. Lineage (NCBI taxonomy): Bacteria > Bacillati > Actinomycetota > Actinomycetes > Kitasatosporales > Streptomycetaceae > Streptomyces > Streptomyces sp. NPDC001393. The sequence continues at coordinate 161,619 of NZ_JBSFIH010000004.1, read as the reverse complement.
CAGGTCGGCGGCGCGCGGCCGGTGCGCCGGCACCTTCTGCAGCCGCTGCGCCAGGATGCGCAGGCCCACCACCCGGCGGACCAGGACGGCGATGCCGCACACCACGGCGAGGACGGTCACCACGCCAGCGCCACGCTCGAGGTCGAGGCCCGAGATCAGCGCGTCGCGTTCGGTGTGGTCGGAGGCGGCGGCCAGCCGGGCGGCCAGCAGCAGGACGGCGTAGCCGACGAAGAGCACCCAGCAGGCGGCGACCGTACGGGAGGTGGACATCCGGTTGTCCTCGCCGATCACCGGTGCCAGCGCCCCGCCGCGCGCCCGGTGCAGCCAGGAGGCCGCGCTGAGCACACCGGCGACGACGAGCGCGGCGGTCAGGGCCGCGGTGCGGGCGCCGGTCCAGCCCGCGCCGACCGCGGTGAGCGCCTCGCCGAGCAGCAGCGCGAGCACCGCGCCCCACACGATGCAGACCGTGCGCAGCCACAGCCGGGCCAGCCAGGCCTCGCCCTCGGTGCGGCCGCGTTCGGCGACGGCCTCCGCCCTCTGGGTCAGTTCCTCGGAGACCCACTGGCGGGAGGCCGAGGCCGAGTGGGCCACGGCCACCGGCAGGCCCTGCCCGGCCGCGAACTCGTCCCGCCGGCGCAGGAACGCGGCGACGGCCCGCCGGTGTCCCTCCCGGGCGCCGTGCGGACAGTCCCCGCAGGCGCAGCCGCCCTCGTGCCCGGCACCAGTGCCCTGTCTCGCCTCCTGCACCGCCACGACCGGCGCCCGCCTTCCCCACGACCTTCCGGCGCGGCCGGCGGGCCCCCCGGGGAAGGCCTCACCGCCGCGCAAGTCCCTTGCATCGACAGCGAATTGTGCCGTACGCCGGACCGTCCGGGACCCTCGGACCGGGTCACGGCGGGTGAAGTACGAGCCGCCGTGTTGACCCGGCTGCGAGAATTCCCGTATGGCCGAGATCATCCAGCGGGACGGGTCCTGGGCGTTCGACGGCAGCACGATCCGGATCACCCCCGGACTGCACCGCTGCGTTCCGCTGTTCCGGCAGACGTACGGGGAGGTCTCCGTGCCACTGGCGGCGGTCTCGGACGTGGTCTACGAACCCGAGCGCAAGCGGGGCCGGCTGAGGATGCGGCTGCGCGAGGGCGCCGACCCACTGCTACAGGCGACGGGCGGGCGGCTGCCGGACCCGGCCGACCCCTACCGGCTGACGGTGGACGCGGACCGCGGCGGGGTCGCGGAGTACGTCGCCGAGGAGATCCGGCACGCCCTGCTCCTCGACCGGATCCCCAAGGAGCCCACGACCGCCTATCTGCTGCCGGGCCCGCCGGTGCCGGTGTCCGTGCGGTCCTCCGACGGCACGGTCTCCTTCGACGGCACACAGGTGCGCATCGACTGGGCCGACACCTCCGACCGGGTCAAACGCGCGACCGGCCCGCGGATCATCGCCCTCGGCGACCTGGTGCAGGTGGAGTGGCTGCCCAACTCCGGGTACGAGGACGGGTTTCTGCGGTTCGTGACCCCGGAGACGGTGTTCTCCAAGCTGCCGCCCGAGCGGGACCCCTACACCCTGGACCTGTGGGGCAGCGTGCGGCGCGATCTGCTGACCGCGCTGGTCGCGACGGCCGTCACCGCCCGCCTGCCGCATCCCTCCACCCGCACGGGCGGCGCCTTCGACGACCGGGGCCGGCAGCGCTCGGCCGTACCGGGGCGGGCCGACCACCATGACGTACTGCTGCGCCGGCTGCGGGAGTTGGGGGAACTGCACCGGGACGGGGTGCTCACGGACGAGGAGTTCGCGAGGACCAAGGCCGCCGTGCTGAGGGGCTTCGGCTGAGCATGCCCGTTCGGCTGAGCGTGCCCGGCGGGTTCAGCTGAGCAGGTCCGGCGGGTTCAGCTGAGCAGGTCCGGCTCGCTGCGGCTGATGTCCTGCCACAGGGGCTGGTAGTTGATCCAGGCCACCAGGTCGCCGCCGAGCTGTTCGCGGGTGGCGACGGCCAGTTTGTGGTCGATGAGGACCGGGCGGCCGGCCGCCTTCGCCGTCAGCTGCACCTGGCAGGACCGCTCCATGGACAGGAACCACCAGGCGGCGGCGTCCACCGAGTCGCCGACGGTGAGCGTGCCGTGGTTGCGCAGTACGAGTGCCTTGCGGGAGCCGAGGGCCTCGGCGATCCGGCGGCCTTCCTCGACGTCGACGGTGACGCCGGTGTAGGCGTCGTACAGGGCCACGTCCTCGTAGAAGGCGCAGCTCTCCTGGGTGATGGGGTCGATCAGTTCGCCGAGCGCAGCGAGGGCGCGGCCGTACACGGAGTGGCAGTGGGCGACGGCGACGACGTCGGGGCGGGCGGCGTGGACCTGGGCGTGCACGGTGAACGCGGCCTGGTTGACGTGGTAGCGGCCCTCGACGACCTGCCCGTCCTGGTTGACGAGGACGAGATCGCCGACGGTGACGTGCTTGAACGGCATCCCGAACGGGTTGACCCAGAAGCAGTCGGAGAACTCCGGGTCGCGGGCGGTGATGTGCCCGGAGACCCCGTCCTCGAGCCCGGCCCGCCCGAAGATCCGCAGGGCGCCGGCGAGCCGCTCCTTGCGGTGCCTGCGCTCGTCCTCCACCGAGTCGAACATCGGCGGCATGGCGAAGCGCAGCTGGTCGGTGGGCAGCGGCAGGGGCGGGGTGGGCCCGTGCATAGGTCCTCCAGCGCTGGGATTGCTCTTCGAGCCGGAAGTTACCGCCGGTCAGCGCAAAAGGGCAGAGCTGTTTTGTAAAGATGACGTACGCGGCGGATACCCGACAGAAGGTGTCTGGTTTGCCGGTGAGACTGGCGCGTATGACACGGATGAACTGGGCGGCCTTCGTCTCCGCCGAGCCCGAGCTGGCGACGACCGTCGAACAGCGGTTCCGGGCCTTCCGCCACCATGTCCTCGCCACCCTCCGCCGGGACGGCTCGCCGCGCACCTGTGGCCTGGAGGCCGACTTCCGCGGCGGCGAGCTGTGGCTCGGCATGATGGCGGGCTCGCGAAAGGCCCTCGACCTGCGGCGCGATGCGCGCTTCGCGCTCCAGGCGAACCCGGGCGAGGACACCGGGATGGGCGGCGGGGACGTACGGATCGCGGGGCGGGCGTACGAGGTCGGGGGCGAGGGGAAGGCGGCTTACGCGAAAGAGGTGGAACCGCCGGAGCCGTTCCACCTCTTCCGTACCGAGCTGACGGAGGTCGTACGGACCTACGTCGAGGACGACCGGTATCTGGTCGTCCAGGTCTGGACGCCCGGTGAGCCCGTGCGCACGATCAAGCGCACATAGGGGCCGTGGGGACCGTGGGGATCACTCCCACTCGATGGTGCCCGGCGGCTTCGAGGTCACGTCGAGGACGACGCGGTTGACGTCCCGGACCTCGTTGGTGATCCGGGTCGAGATGCGGGCCAGGACGTCGTACGGCAGCCGGGACCAGTCGGCGGTCATGGCGTCCTCGGAGGACACCGGGCGCAGCACGATCGGGTGGCCGTAGGTGCGGCCGTCGCCCTGGACGCCGACGGAGCGGACGTCGGCGAGCAGCACCACCGGGCACTGCCAGATGTCCCGGTCGAGGCCGGCCGCGGTCAGCTCCTCGCGGGCGATGGCGTCGGCGTCGCGGAGCAGGTCGAGCCGCTCCTTCGTCACCTCACCGACGATCCGGATGCCGAGGCCGGGGCCCGGGAACGGCTGGCGCTGGACGATCTCGTCCGGCAGGCCGAGCTCCTGGCCGACCATGCGGACCTCGTCCTTGAACAGCTTGCGCAGCGGCTCGACCAGCTTGAACTCAAGGTCCTCGGGCAGGCCGCCGACGTTGTGGTGCGACTTGATGTTGGCGGTGCCGGTGCCGCCGCCGGACTCGACCACGTCCGGGTACAGGGTGCCCTGGACCAGGAACTCCACGGCCGGGCCCTCGTCGGCGATGATGTCGGCCTGCGCCTGCTCGAAGACGCGGATGAACTCGCGGCCGATGATCTTGCGCTTCTCCTCGGGGTCGGTGACGCCCTTGAGCGCGGTCAGGAAGCGCTCCTCGGCGTCCACGACGACCAGCTTGACGCCGGTCGCGGCCACGAAGTCCTTCTCGACCTGCTCGGTCTCGCCCTTGCGCATCAGGCCGTGGTCGACGTACACGCAGGTCAGCTGGTCGCCGATGGCGCGGGCGACGAGGGCGGCGGCGACGGCGGAGTCCACACCGCCGGACAGGCCGCAGATCGCACGCTTGTCGCCGACCTGCTCGCGGATCGCGGCGACCTGCTCCTCGATCACGTTGCCGGTCGTCCAGTTCGGCTTCAGGCCGGCGCCGCGGTACAGGAAGTGCTCCAGTACCTGCTGGCCGTGCGTGGAGTGCATGACCTCGGGGTGGTACTGGACGCCGTAGAGCTTCTTCTCGTCGTTCTCGAAGGCGGCGACCGGGACGACGTCCGTGGACGCGGTGACCGTGAAGCCCTCGGGGGCGGCGGAGCAGGCGTCGCCGTGCGACATCCACACGTGCTGCTCGTCCGGGGTGCCCTCGAAGAGGGTGGAGGACGTCCTGGAGACGTGCAGGTCGGTACGGCCGTACTCGCGGGCGCCGGTGTTGTCGACGGTGCCGCCGAGGGACTGTGCCATCAGCTGGAAGCCGTAGCACATGCCGAAGACGGGGACGCCGGCCTCGAAGATCGCGCGGTCGAGGCGCGGGGCACCCGCCTCGTACACCGAGGACGGGCCTCCGGACAGGATGATCGCCGCGGGGTTCTTGGCGAGCATCTCCTCCACCGGCATGGTGCTCGGGACGATCTCGCTGTAGACCCGGGCCTCGCGGACGCGACGGGCGATGAGCTGGGCGTACTGCGCGCCGAAGTCGACGACCAGGACGGTGTCGGGGGCGGCGGCAGCGGGGGTCGCTGATGACACGATGTGCCTTCCGGCGGTGGGGCGGGGGTCTGTGGTTCCGATTCTAACGGGGGCGGCCGGGGACCCTCTCCGGAAGGAGCCGTGGCATACTGCACCCATGCTCACGCACTCGACCTTCCTCTTTACCTATGGCAACCGGCCCGCCGGCTGCCATGGTCGTGCTGCTTGAGCGAACGCCAAGCGACTTCCCAGGCGCCCCGGGCCGACAAGGCCCGGGGCGTCTGTCGTTTTCGGGTCCTGCCGTTCCGGGGCGTCCAGTCACCTCACCAGGAGCCCCGACATGACCACCACCACCCCGGAAGAGACCACCTCGGCCCCGGAGCAGACCATCGCCGACGCCCGTGAGCGCATCGACGTGCTCGACGACCGGATCATCGGTCTCATCCAGGAGCGGATGGCCGTCTCCGCCGTCGTCCAGCAGACTCGCATCGCCTCCGGCGGGCGCCGGGTGCACCTCTCCCGTGAGATGGAGATCCTCGGCCGCTACCGCGAGGCCCTCGGCAAGCCGGGCACCGGCCTCGCCATGACCCTGCTCGAACTGTGCCGGGGCCGTATCTGAGTTCGAACGACGTCTCACCCGTACGGCGCGTGACCGGCTCGCGCGGCGCTTCGTTGAGCCGGGTGTCCGTGCCAGCCAGGGGCGGGCCCGACAGAACCACGCGTGGCTCGCTGGGGCGATGAGGCGTACGGGTCGTGCCGTACGCCGTGGGACCTCGCCCCAGGGAAGTGACCGGACGGCAGGGGACAGCAGCCCGGTCACCCAAGAGAACGGTCGGCTCCGGGGACGCCCGGAGCCGACCGGCGGAAAGCAAGCATGCGAAGAACAAACATTGCACGCAGAAGCCCCAGGTCCCCGCGCAGACAACGGCACGGAAACGGCATTCCCGCACACCGTCAGGCCCGGCCCGCCGATGACACGGCCGAGGCCGGGGCCATGAACCAGCGGCGCAACCCCCCGGCGCCGCCCCAGGCACCGGCGCTGCCCTGACGCCGGTGCTGACCAGAAGAAGGGCCCCGCGGTCTCTCCGTCCCGCGGGGCCCTTCGTCATGCCCCGACGAAATGCGCCGACGAAATACCCCGACGAATGTGAGCCACTTCACAGCAACCTCCCGTCGGCCGACGCACAACCCTCCTCACAGGTCACGGGTCTCACCTGTGCAACCAACGGCCATGCCCGTGCCCCACACACGCAGGCCTCCGACCACGTGCTGCCGCCCGGCAGCACGCGAGCCCACATGAGGTCCTCGATGAAGCTTCGCCGCGCCATGATGACCGCGGCCGCGACGGCCGCCCTCGCGCCGCTCGCTCTCGTCTGTGCCCCCGCCGCGTTCGCCGACGACTCCCCGAGCTCCTCGGTGAGCAGCCCGGCCGCGACCGAGACGACTCCTGCGGCCGACCCGAGCACCAGCCCCGCCTCCGACCAGAGCTCGCCCGCCGACAAGCCGTCGGACAGCCCGTCCGCCTCCGACTCGGCCTCCGGTTCGGCGAGCGCGAGCACGTCGGCGTCCGCCTCGGAGTCGGCATCCGCGTCCGCGTCAGCGTCCACCGGGCCCAGCGAGAGCGCCGAGCCCAGCGGCGAGCCGACCGCGCCGACCGGCATCTGCGAGCAGGACGACGCCGGCTACAAGTCCAAGATCCACGCCTCGCTCAGCGGCCTGCCCGGCGAGATCGCCGTGGGCAGCGGCTGGCACCCCTTCACGCTCGGCGTCAAGAACCCGACGTCGAGCAACCTCAAGGACGTCATCTTCTACGCGGGTGTCGGTCCGAGCGACCCGAACGCCCAGTACGCCTTCAAGACCAGCCAGGTCCAGCTCCAGGTGAAGTACGACGGAGCCTGGTACGACGTCGAGGACGGCGCCGGACACTCCAACGGCTACCTCGACCTCAGCGACATCAAGGCCGGCCAGACCGTCGACTACCAGCTCCGGCTGAACGTCAAGGCCAACGCGCCGGTCGGCGAGGGCCTGACCATCGGCGGCGGGATGTACTTCGACGACGAGAAGAACTGCATCGGCTCGGACCAGGCCGCGTACCTGATCAAGATCGTCAAGGCCGGTACCGACACCGGTGGGACGAAGCCCCAGGAGGGCGGCCAGGTCCCGGTTCCCACCCAGAAGCCGAGCAAGAGCAACACCCAGGACGTCACCGGCTCGCTCGCCGAGACCGGTTCCAGCTCCATGCTGCCGACCATCGGTCTCGTCGGCGGTGTCGCCGTCGTCCTCGGCGCCGGAGCGGTGTTCGCCGTCCGCCGCCGCAAGGACGCCGGTTCGGACGCAGCCGCGTAGCGCGGCAGCCGCGCACAGCGCGGTCGCACAACCGAAGGGGCCTGCGCCAGGAGGGGGGTGCAGGCCCCTTTCGGCATACCCGCGCCGCTTCTTCGCGCGGTACCGCCCTACTCCTTCGGCGGTACCGCCGGCACCCCCAGGAACGGCAGGCGCAGCGCGCCGAACGCCTCCGCGGGAACCGCCGGGGCCTGCGGCTCCACCGGCTTCAGCCGCTCGTACCCCGCGCCCTGCGCCGGACGCGGGTCCTCCTCGCCCTTGTTCGGCCAGAAGGACATCGCGCGCTCGGCCTGCGCGGTGATCGTCAGCGAGGGGTTCACGCCCAGGTTCGCCGAGACCGCGGCGCCGTCCACGACCGAGATGCCGGGATGGCCGTAGAGGCGGTGGTAGGGGTCGAGCACGCCGGTCTCCGCGGAGTCGCCGATCGGACAGCCGCCGAGGAAGTGCGCGGTGAGCGGGGTGCCCATCAGTTCGCCGACGTTGCTGCCCGCGAAGCCGTTGATCTCGGCGGCGAGCGCGGAGGCGGCCTCCGTGGCGGCCTTGATCTGCTTGGGGTTGGGGGCCCCGTGGCCCTGGCGGGCGGTGAGCAGGCCCTTGCCGACTCCGTCCGGTTTCAGGTACGTCGTCAGGGAGTTGTCCAGCGACTGCATCACCAGGCCGATGATGGTCCGCTCGGACCAGCGCCGGTTGGACAGGGAGCGCAGGACCAGGACCGGATGCCGGGCCGCGTTCGCCAGCCAGGCCAGCGCGCGCGAGGAGCCCTCGGCGTAGGGGACCTGGAGGATGGACAGGCCGCCCATCGAGTTGGAGCCCTTGCCGTAGCGGACCGGCTCGATGTGGGTGTTCTCGTCGGGGTGGATCGAGGACGTGATCGCCACGCCCCGGGTGAAGTCGGCCCGCGGCTCGCCGGTCGCCCGGCGATAGCGGCGGTTGTCGGTCTGCGCGCCCACCAGCGCCTCGGAGTTGGTGCGGGTCAGGTCGCCGAGCCGGGCGGAGAGGTACGGCAGCTGGCCGCCGGCCTTCATCCGGTGCAGGAGGGTCTGCGTGCCGTAGGTGCCGGCCGCGAGGACGACCCGGCGCGCGGTGAAGAGGCGGCCCTCGCCCTTCTTCTTCCGGTCCGTCGGCAGGGTCGCCACCGCGTACCCGCCCCGTGAGTCGTCCGTGACGGACACGACCGTCGTCATGGGGTGGACCACCGCGCCGGCCTTCTCGGCGAGATAGAGGTAGTTCTCGTTGAGGGTGTTCTTCGCGCCGTGCCGGCAGCCGGTCATGCACTCGCCGCACTCGGTGCAGGCGTTGCGGGACGGACCGGCGCCGCCGAAGTAAGGGTCGTTCACCTGCTCGCCGGGCCGCGCCTTCGCCTTGCCGTCCGCGTCCTTGCCGTCGCCGAAGAACACGCCGACCGGCGCGAGGTGGAAGGTGTCGCCGACGCCCATCCGCTGCGCCGCCGCCTTCAGATGGACGTCGGAGGGGGTCATCGTCGGGTTGAGCCGCACGCCGAGCATGCGCTGGGCCTGGTCGTAGTACGGCTTCAACTCCTCCTGCCAGTCGGTGATGTCCCGCCACTGAGGGTCGTCGAAGAAGGGCTTCGGCGGTACGTAGAGGGTGTTGGCGTAGTTGAGCGAGCCGCCGCCAACACCTGCGCCGGCCAGCACCATGACGTTGCCGAGCAGGTGGATGCGCTGGATGCCGAACATGCCGAGCCTGGGGGCCCAGAGGTAGTTCTTCAGGTCCCAGGAGTTCCTGGGCAACGCGTCGCGGGTGAAGCGGCGGCCGGCTTCCAGCACACCGACCCGGTATCCCTTCTCGGTCAGACGGAGGGCGGACACCGAGCCGCCGAACCCCGATCCGACCACGATGACGTCGTAGTCGTACCCGTCCTCGTCCCGGGTCTGGACAGACTTCTCCTGCGACACGTGCTCTCCTCGTCGAGAACGGGGGTTTTGCGAACGGGGTTGGCGGGCTCGGGACTTCCAGCTGCTTCTAGCGGAACCGGAATGTCTTCATCAGGCGCAGACTCGTGCTCATGAAGCGGGCGTACGCCTCGTCCGTCATGCCCAGCGAGGGCGCCATCGGCAGCAACCGCTGCTGGGCCACCGTCTGGGCCTCCGTGTACTTGAGGATGCCCTCGGAGCCGTGGCGGCGGCCGAGGCCGGAGTCCTTCATGCCGCCCATCGGGGACTGGACGCTGCCGTAGGCGGGTGCGTAGCCCTCGTTGACGTTGACCGTGCCGGTGCGCAGGCGGGCGGCGACGTCCCGGCCGCGCGCGGCGTTCTTCGTCCAGACGGAGGAGTTCAGGCCGTACGGCGTGGCGTTGGCGCGCTCGATCGCCTCGTCGTCGGTCTGGAAACGGTAGACCGAGACGACCGGGCCGAAGGTCTCCTCCTCGCACACGGACATGGAGTCCTCGACGCCGTCGAGGATGGTCGGCTCGAAGAAGTACGGGCCGATGTCCGGGCGGGCGACCCCGCCCGCGAGCACCTTCGCGCCCTTGGCGACGGCCTCCTCCACATGCCGCTCGACGGTCTTGAGCTGGCGTTCGCCGACCAGCGAGCCCATGTCGGCGCCATAGGCGAGGGAGTTGCCGAGCCGCATGGCGCGGGTGCGGGCGGCGAAGCGCTCCAGGAAGGCGTCGGCGACCGATTCATGGACGTAGAGCCGCTCGATGGAGATGCAGAGCTGTCCGGCGGAGGAGAAGCAGGCCCGTACGGCGCCGGCGGCAGCCTTCTCGATGTCGGCGTCGTCGAGGACCAGCATGGCGTTCTTGCCGCCGAGTTCGAGGGACACGCCGACCAGGCGGGCGGCGGCGCCCTGGGCGACCTCGCGCCCTGTGCGGGTGGAGCCGGTGAAGGAGACGTAGTCGGCGTTCCGGACGACCTCGGGGCCGACGACCGGGCCCTCGCCGAGGACGACCTGGAAGACGCCCTCGGGCAGGCCGGCCTCGATGAGCAGGTCACGCGCCCACAGGGCGGTGAGGCAGGTCTCGGTGTCCGGCTTCATCACCACGGCGTTGCCGGCGACGAAGGCGGGCAGCGCGTCGCCGACGGACAGCTCCAGGGGGTAGTTCCAGGGGGCGATCTGGCCGACGACGCCGCGCGGGTGGCGCAGTTCGGTGACCTTCGTGAGCGTGGGGACGGCGCCGGTGTGCCGCTTGGGCCTGAGGTAGGCGGGGGCCTTGCGGCCGTAGTGGCGGGCCGCGACGGCGACGGCCTGCACCTCCTCGTGCGCGTGCAGCCGGGCCTTGCCCGTCTCCAGCTGGATCAGGTCGAGCACCTCGGCCTGCCGCTGCAGCACCAGGTCGTGGAAGCGGAGCAGGACGGCGGCCCGCTGCCGTACCGGGCTCTTCTCCCACACGGCCTGTGCGGCGCGGGCGGCCTCGAAGGCCTGCTGTACGTCCTCGGGGGTGGACTCGGGCAGGTCGGCCAGCTTCTCGCCGGTGAACGGGGTGTGGTTGGCGGTACGGCCGGAACCGACGACGCCCTTGGTGAGCTGGGCCACCAGTTCCGGGGTGACCACGTCGGCGGCGGTGCGGGCGCCCTCGGGGGCGGGCGCGAGCGGGTTGGTGCCGGTGCTGTCCGGGGCCTGCGTGTCCGTCATGACGCGCAGGGTATGCCGCGACGCAGCCTTTGTGTACCCGTCGGTAACGGGGATTCACCGAGTGCTCGCACAGCGCCAGTGCTCACTGGCAGCGAATGTGCTGATCAGCGCGTTGGCAGGGCGGCGGGCAGAAGGATCATTCGAACCCGGCTTTTCTGGCGAGGAGGAGTCCCAGCGCGGTCCGCGGAGTGCGGCGCGGGGGGTCGACGGCTGGGGGCGGCGAAGGGGGCTCGGGTGCGGCTTCGGGCGCCGTCTCCGGTACGGGTGTGAGCCCGAGGTACTCCTGCAGGGCCGCGGTGACCTCCTCCGCATCCGGGCGGGCCTCGGGTTCGGCGGCGTGCAGCCGGTCCAGCAGCGGGGCCAGCGGGCCGGGGTCCGTGTCCGCGAGGGCGGCGCGGAGCAGGGCGCCGAGGGACCACAGGTCGGAGGCCGGGCCGGCCCCGGGGCCCGCGGCACGCTCCGGGGCGACGAAACCGGCGGGCGCGTCCTCGGGGTGCCCGGCGCCGGTCGCGAAGTCGGTGACGACCACCCGCCCGGTGCCGGACTCCAGCAGGACGTTGGCCGGCTTGAGGTCCCGGTGCACGATGCCGACGGCGTGGGCGGCACGCAGGGCGCCGAGGACGGCGAGCCCGATGCGGACGGCCTCGCCGGGCGGGAGGGGGCCGCGCCGCAGCGCCTCCTGCAGCGACTCGCCCGCCACCAACTCCATGACGATCCAGGGGACTTGGCCCTCGGTGACGACGTCGTACACCGTGACGGCGGAGGGATGGCGCACCCTGGCCGCCGCGCGGGCCTCCTGGTGGAGCCGGTGGGCGATACGGCGGCTGTCCTCGTCGTCGGCCGGATGGCGGGGCAGCAGCGGCTCCTTGACGGCGACCCGGCGGCCCGGCTCCTGTTCGTCCAGGGCCCGCCAGACGGTTCCGGAGGGCCCGGAACCGAGGCGTCCGGCCAGCCGGTAGCGGCCACCGATCAGACGTGCGCCGGTGATCTGATGTGCGTCGGGCGGGTGTTCGCCGTCTCCACTCATGTCACATGAGTACCGCGAGCACCACACCCTTGTCGAAGCGGAGCCCGCCCGACCAGCCGGCACCGGCCGAGGCGGGACACGGCAGATCCGGTCCAGGAAGACGCCCAGGTCGGCCGAGGCGGCACCCAGGCCGTCCAGCACCGCGTCCGGCCGGAGCGTCAGGTCGGTCAGGCGGCCCATCGGTGCAGGGTGAAGCCGTGTCGCGCCTTCCGTACCTCCAGCGCGCCGGCCCCGGCGAAGTGGGCCGGTACCACCAGGTCCACCTCGGCGCCCGAGCGGGCGGAGGGGTCAGAGGTTCTTGATGTCCAGGTTCGCGATCGCCGCCCTGGCCACGTCCCGGCCGCGGACCGTGAAGTCGCCCTTGCCCGGGTAGCCGACGGAGAGCTTGTACAGGTCGCCGCCGCTCGTCCGGTAGTAGAAGACCTGGAGTTCGCGGGGGCGGGGGTTCTGGCTGTCGTTGGTCGTGTAGACGATGGTGTTCTTCGCGGCCTCCTTGCCGTGGTAGGTCGCGGTGTCGTCCGGGCGGGTCCTCGCGCCGCCGGGCATCTGCAGGCTGAAGTCGCCGTCGCTGCGGAACTTCTCGTCGTCGGCGTACATCTGGGACCGCGCGCTGTTCTTGATCTGGTTCAGGGAGTCCTGCGACTTCCTGGCCAGGTCCAGCGTGATCCAGATGCCGCCGCTCCAGTCCTCGTACGTCACCCAGTTCTGGTCGGCGTCGTCCTTGGCGGGCCTGACCACCTGGTAGCTCTGCGGGGCGGCGAGGGTGGCGCCCAGCTTCGGGGCCGCGCGCCGGGCCCAGCCGTCGGGCAGCGGGCCGGCGAACGGGTCGGCGAGCACCAGATACGCCACCACCGCGGCCACGGCCAGCGCCGCGCCCGCACCGAGCCAGGTCCTGCGGCCGAGGCGCCGTCCGACCGGCGTGGCGGGGGCGACCACCTGGGCGGGCTGGGTGGTCTGGATGGGTATCGGCGGCGCCGGGGGCCGGGCCGCCTCCTCCAGCAGCGCCCGTACCCGGTCCGCCTGCGGCCGGTGCGCGGGGTCCTTGTGGAGCAGCCCGTCGATGACCTCGGCCAGCGGGCCGGAGGCGGACGCGGGGGCGGCCGGGGTGGAGTTGAGGACCGACTGGAGGGTGGCCGGGGTGTTGCTGCGGCGGAACGGCGAGACACCCTCGATGGCCGTGTAGAGCAGCACGCCCAGGGACCACAGGTCGCTCGCCGGGCCGGGCCGCTGCCCCAGCACCCGCTCCGGCGCGATGTACTCGGGGGAGCCGACGAAGCCGCCGGTGTCCGTGAGCCGCGTGTCGCCCTCGATCTGCGCGATCCCGAAATCCGTGAGGACCACCCGGTCGTACCGGCCGAGCAGCACGTTGTCGGGCTTGACGTCCCGGTGCAGCACGCCCGCCGCGTGCGCCGCCTCCAGCGCGCCGAGCACCTGCAGGCCGATCCGGGCGGCCTCGCGCGCGTCCAGGGTGCCCTCGCGCAGCACGTCGCCGAGGCTGCGGCCGCGCACCAGCTCCATCACGATCCAGGGCCTGCCCTCGACGAGCGCGACGTCGTGGACGTTCACCACCGCCGGGTGGTCCAGCCGGGCCGCCGCGCGGGCCTCGCGACGCATGCGTTCGAAGGCGTTGGCGCGTTCCCGTTCGGGAAGGTGGTCCGGTACGCGTGGCTCCTTGACGGCGACCTCCCGGTCCACCGTCTCGTCCTGGGCCCGCCACACGGTCCCCATTCCGCCATGGCCCAGCCTGCCCAGCAGCCGGTACCGGCCGGCGACGAGCCGCCCGGCGCCCGCCTCCGGCTGCCGGGGCGGGACGGGCTGCGGCTGCGCGTTCGCGTGCGGCTGCGCGTGCGGCTGCGGCTGCGGCTGCGGCTGCGGCGGTTGCAGAACAAAACTCGTCGTGTCGTCGGTCCCGTGCCCGACTCCCCCGTCACTGCTCATGCATCATCCATACCGCGCCCTGCGCGCCCACAGCCACAGGGAGGGCGAACCGGTCACGAACCCGTGACCGAGAAGGTGTCCACGGCCACGTCGAAGTACTCCCGCGCCTCCCGCACCTTGCCGACCGGCGCCGACACCCACACGTCGTACATCCGCCCGGCCTCCTCCCAGCACAGGTCGTAGGTGTGGCGCGGGCCCTCCGCCGCGCTGAAGCCGTTCCAGCTGAACTCCCAGAGCGCCGCCGGGTGTCCGTCGTGCGTGGCGGCGGTGACCCGGCCGTCGTGGTAACCGGGGTTGGTGGAGGGGCCCTTGGCGGCCGAACGGTTCATCACGGCCTGCGGGCCGCCCGGTTGGGGATCGGCGACCTTGACGCCGAGGCGGAAGGTGTCGCCGGGCGAGAGGTAGAAGACGCGCTCGTCCTGCTGGCTGCGGGTGAAGTCCTGCGGTACGGCAAGGGAGAAGCCGGCCGGGTCCCGGGCCGTGCGGTAACCGGAGGGCGCGGTGCGCGGGCCGGCCGAGCCCGAGCCCGAGCCGCTGGCCGTCGGGCGGGAGGTAGTGGGGGGCGGCGGCGAGGTCGCGCCGGTACCGGCACCGGTCGCCGGGGAGGTCGCCGTACCGCCGGGGCTGCCGCCTCCCCCGCCCCCGTCCCGGTGCAGCAGCAGTGCCGCCGCTGAGACGCCGGCCCCGGCCAGCGCGGCGATCAGCAGGGCCGCGACCAGCACCCCGCGCGTGGAGGGTGGCCGGGCCTGGGGCTCGGCCGGCGGACCGGCCGCGGCGGACGGCTGAGGCCCGCCGTGCGGAAGGTCCCGCTGGGTCGGCGTGTACGGCACGGCGCCCCCCGGCGCACTCCGCCCCGCCGCGGCGGACTTCGCCGTACGCCCCCCGGTCGCACCGGACCGTGCCGGGCGTCCCCCCGCCGTACCGGACTTCGCCGCACCCGGCCTCGGTGGCCTGCCCACGCCGATCCGGTGCACGCGGCCGGTGGCGGTGGGGCCGGAGGAGGCGTCCGGTGCCTCCGGGGTCCGGCCCGTCTCCAGGAACGTCCGCAGCATCTGCTCGGCCTCGGCCGCGCCGAGCCGCCGGTCGGGATCCCGTTCCAACAGCCCCCGTACGACCGGCAGCAGCGGCTCCGCCTCGGCGGGAGGCCGGATCTCGGCGGCGACGACGGCGTGCAGGATGCCGCCGAGCGAGTCGCGCCGGAACGGGGACTCGCCGCTGAGCACCGTGCACAGCAGCGCGCCCAGCGACCACAGGTCGGACTCCGGGCCGGTGCGCAGCCCCGACATCCGTTCCGGCGCGGTGTATTCGGGCGAGCCGACGAAGGAACCGGTCTCGGTGAGCGTGGTGGCGCCCGCGACCTGCGCGATGCCGAAGTCGGTCAGCACGACCCTGCCGGTGTCCGACTCGATCAGCACGTTCGCGGGCTTGATGTCCCGGTGCAGCACGCCCGCCTCGTGCGCGGTGCGCACCGCGCTGAGCAGGGCGACGCCGATCCGCGCGGCCTCGACGGCGTCGACCGGGCCCTGCCGGGAGATGCGGTCGGCGAGCGAGCCGCCGTCGACCAACTCCATGACCAGGTAGGGGCGTTCGTCCTGCTCCACCACGTCGTGCACGACGATGATGTGCGGATGCCGCAGCTGGGCAACCGCCCGTGCCTCGCGGAACGTACGGTCCCGGCGGCGCCGCGCGTCGCCCTCGGCGAGGGAGTCGTCCGGGAGGAGTTCCTTGACCGCGACGCGCCGGCCCAGCACCTGGTCCACGGCCCGCCACACGACGCCCATGCCGCCGCGCCCGATGCGTGCCTCCAGACGGTAACGGCCCGCGATCACCCGGAAGTCGGCGCCCTCGGTCCCCATGCGCCCCATCATGCCTCACCGGACCCGCACGCTCCGGGGCGCCGATCGGCCAAGCCGGGCCGATCGACCAGCGGTTTTCGGCCGTATCAGCCTCCGTTGGGCTCCTGCCAGCCCTGGAGCACCCACTTGAACTGCTTGCTGGTCTTCGCCCAGTCCTGCTCCGGCGTGGACATGTAGATGGCGTACTCGGTGCCGGAACGCGCGTAGTACGTCTCCTCGATCGCATGTCGCGGACCGGGGACGTGCGGCGCGTCCTTCTTCAGCGCGTACCAGGTGTACTCCCACAGCGAACCGCTGCGGTCGCGGTAGATGTTCTGCTTCAGGGTCACGCGCTTGTAGTCGACCAGTCGCTGCAACTGCTGTTCCAGATCCACCTGGTGCTGGTAGGCGTCGGCGAAGTCGGGCGAGCTGTTGATGGCGATGCGGACGAAGTGATGGCCGCCGTCGGGGCTGTAGTCGATCTGCTTGAGGCCGCCCTTGAGCTCGTAGACCGTCCGCTTCCAGCCCTTGGGCAGGGAGAGGCTGAAACCGAGCGGGTCGTGCTGGACCTGCCAGTCGGCGGGCACGGTTCCGGCACCGCCCGGCGTGGCGCTGTCGCTCGCGGAGGGCGAGTCCTTGGCCGGGCCCGCGCCTCCGCTCGAGCCGGTGTTCTGCCCGCTGCCGTGCCACTGCTGGAAGGCCACCGCGGCGCCACCGCCGAGCACGGCCGCGGCGGCGACGACGAGGGCGAGGGTGCGCAGTCGGCGGCGCGGGCGGGGCCGTGCGGGCGCCGGGCCCTGCGGCGTGGGCGCGACGGCCGTCGGCCCGGTCATGGAACGGCCCGGGGCCGTCGGTGCTCCGGCGCCGTGGCCGCCGGGGGCGGTTGCCGTGGAGCCGAAGCCGGACGTGGTTCCCGTGGGGTCGTAGCCCGGGGTGGTTCCGCCGTGGACCGGGGTTCCGTCGTAGCCCGGGGTTCCGTCGTAGCCCGGGGTGGTTCCGGTGGGGCCGTAACCGGATGGAGTCGGGCCGGAGCCGTGGCCCGAGGTGCTCGGCCCACCGGTGTGCACGCCCGAGCCCTGGGTCGGGATGAACGCCTGGGCGGTGTGCGGGCGGCGGCCCTCCGCGGCCTCGGCGAGCATCTGCTCCGCCTCCTCCGCGCTCGGCCGGCGCTCGGGTTCCTTGCGCAGCAGGGCGGCTATGACGGGGCCGAGCGCGCCGGCGTGGCGCGGCTCGTCGGCCTCCTCCTCCACGACCGCCTGCATGGTGTTCAGCGGTGAGGTGCGGCGGAACGGCGAACGGCCCTCGACCGCCGTGTACAAGGTGGCGCCGAGCGCCCACAGGTCCGAGGCCGGGCCGGGATCGTTGCCACGCACCCGCTCGGGCGCGAGGTAGTCGACCGAGCCGACGACCTCGCCGGTGCGGGTGATGGTGGAGTCGCCCTCGATCTGGGCGATGCCGAAGTCGGTGAGCAGCACCCGGCCGTCCCGGCCGAGCAGGACGTTGCCGGGCTTGACGTCCCGGTGCAGCACTCCGGCGGAGTGCGCGGCGCGCAGCGCCCGCAGCACCCACAGCCCGATCCGGGCGGCCTCCCTGGTCTCCACCCGTCCGCGCTCCTTGACCGCGTCGGCCAGCGAGTTGCCCTCGACCAGCTCCATGACGATCCAGGGACGGCCGTCGTGTTCGAGGACGTCGTGCACGGTGACGACGGCGGAGTGGTTGATGCGCGCGGCGGCGCGGGCCTCTGCCCGGGTCCGGGCGAGCAGCACCGCCCGGTCGCTGTCGGAGACGTAGAGCGCCGCGGTCAACTCCTTGACGGCGACCGTCCGGTGCAGCACCTCGTCGTGGGCGCGCCACACCCGGCCCATGCCGCCGCTGCCGATGGAATCGGCGAGCCGGTAGCGGCCCGCTATGAGCAGGCCCTGCATCTGATTCACGTTGCCCCGCAATGCTCTTGACAGGGTCAGACTAAGGACCGGTCGACCAACAGGGAACGGGCGGGGTCCCAAGGTGACAGCACTGTGACGGTTGTGGCCACCGGAATCGGTCAGGATCGGTCAGCCGGTATACGGGGCGCTCAACCCGTGTAGCGGTACGTCGCCGTGGCCTGCTCGTAGAGCTGTGTCACCTGATCGCGCTGGGCCTCGGGGCCGCGGACCTGGATGATGTGGTAACGGCCGTTCAGCAGGATCGCCATGTTGCGCACGAACAGGTCGCGGCCCTGGCCGTCGGTCCAGGTGAACTGCCCCTCGGCCATGGTCCGCCCGCCCACCTCGATGGTCCTCAGGCCGGTGGCCGTGGCCCAGCTGGAGTCGCGGTAGGGCTGGAGCTCGCTCTCCCGGTCGCGCTGGTAGGTCATCGGGTCGCTGCCGTAGGCCGAGGCGCTGTCCCGTCCGGGTACGACGATCAGCTCGAAGTTGCCGTGCGCGTAGACCACCTGGCCGCTGCCGTTCTTCGGGGTGCGGTCCCAGCCCTCGGCGACGGCGACCTGGAACCCCTCCGGATCCTTGCGCAGGGTGAAGCCGCCGGCGACGGACGCATCGCCGCCGGTCTGTGGCTCGGTGGCGGGCGCGGACGCGGCGGGGCCGCCGCCCTGCTCCGGGGAGGGCCGACGGGTGGCCGAGGGTGCGGGGGCGGCCTCGCCTGCGCTGCCGGTGCGGTCGCTGCCCGCGGCCCCGCTCTGCCCCTGCTTGGGCATGAACAGCATCGCGTACGCGATCGCGCCGGCCAGCAGGAGCAGGATCAGCACCAGCAGCGTCCGGCCGAGGCTGCGCGGCGAACGCGGCTCCTCCGGGGCCCGCGCGCGCTTGTGCCGGCCGTGCGGATGAACCTCGGGCAGTCCGGCGCGCCGTCGTCGCATCCGCACCAGCTCGCCGCGGCGCCGCACGACCGGCAGCCGGCTCGGGTCGGCGGGCGGCACGGGTACGACATGGGTGCCGGCGTCCGGCTCGGGCGCGGAGCGCACCAGCGAGCGCAGCCAGCCGTTCAGCTCCTCGAAGTCCAGCCGCTCGGTGGGGTCCTGGCGCAGCAGCGACTCGACGACCGGCCGGAGCGGGCCGCACTCCTCGGCGAAGGCGGGCGGCTCGGCGCAGACCAGCTGCACCAGCTCGGCCGTCGACTCCTCCGGGTACGGCGCGTGTCCCTGCACGGCCCGGAACAGCAACGCGCCCAGCGCCCACAGGTCGGTCGCCGGCCCGATCGGCGCCGCCAGCTGCCAGTTCTCGTGCACGGGATAGGCCTGCTCCGGCGCCCACCGCTCGGTCACCGGCCCCACGACGGTCATCCGCACCTGCCGCGCCCGCTCAACCGCCAGAGCGCTCCCGGGCCCCCACCGGCCACCGGCCTCGCGGGGGCCGTTCCAGTGGCGGCGGGCCGGGTCGGTTCCGGCGGCATACGACGGCGGGGGCGTGCCGGGGTGGGCGGGGGCGTGGGGGGCTTGCGGGGGGAGGAGCTCGGGGGCGCCGTCGGTGGCGTACGCCCCGTGCTGCTGGGCGGGTCCAATGGCGTGCGAAGCGGGTCCGATGGCGCGCGAAGGCGAGGCAGGGGTCTGCCCCGGGACGGACGGGTGTCCCTGCCCCGGGACGGACGGGTGCTCCTGACGCGAGTTCCCCGAGGGGAGCCCCGGGCGCTGGGGGGCGGTGGCGGGGTCCGGGCCAGGAGCCTGCCCCGGGACGGACGGGTGTCCCTGGCCCAGGCTCGCCAGGGGGAGCCCCGGGCGCTGGGGGCCGCCGCTCAGGGCCGAGGAGGCGCCGTCGGCAGCGGGGCGGGGGGAGGCGCCGTGCCAGGGGGCGCCCTGCACTCCGTAGGGGTCGGCGATCCGTCCGGGCGGGGTCGCGGTGCCCGGACCGCCGGAGTACGGCGGCTGCGGCGCGCCGTCGGCCCGGGTGGCACCGGCGTCGTCCCCGGCGGGCGGCCGGGCGCCGGGCAGGGCGGCGCCCCCGCTCTGCCGGGCCTCCTGCACCCGGGCGGCGGCCCGGGCACCCGCGCGGTACGCGGCGATGGCCCCGGCGCGGGCGGCACGGATGTCCGCGCCGTTCTCCAGGGGCCGTTGCCCCGCCGGGCCGGGCGCACCGGTCCCGCCGGACACCCCGTTCGCCCCCGGCACCGGCAGCCCTCCGGCCGCCCTTGCCTGGATCGCGGCCCGGCGCGCGGCCTCGGGGTCGACGTCCGCGGAAGGCACTCCGCCCGCTCCGGCGGCACCCCCCGGCCGGTCGCCGGAACCGGAGGAATCCCCAGGGGCCCTGACGAAGGAAGCCCCGCGCGGGCCAAGTCCCGCTCCCGGCCCGCCCGGCCCCGGAGCCACCTCCAGGCCACCGCCCTGCCCCGCAGGCACCTCCAGGGCACCACTCGCATGCCCCGCAGACACGCCCTGATCACCGCTCGCCGCCGCAGAAGCGCCCAAGCCGCCCGCAGCCCGAGCCGCGGCTCCAGCAGCGGCGCCCGGCGCGGCCGAGCCGGGCTCCGTGCGCCCGGCGGTCTGCTCTTCGGGTCCTTCCTGGAGCGGCACGGGGTCGTACCCGCACAGGGCCTCCTCCGCGGCGCCGACGGCAAGGCCGGTCAGCATCACGCGGCCGTCCTCGCAGACGAGCACCGTGCGGGCGGTGATGTTGCGGTGCACCCAGCCATGGGCGTGCAGCACCCGGAGTGCCATGAGCACGTCGGCCGCGACCTCGGCCGCCCGGTACGGCGACAGCGGCTGCTCGGCGAGCAGCGCGGCCAGCGGACGCGCGGCCACCAACTCGCTGACGATCCACAGCGAACCGCCCTCGGCGAACACGTCGAAGACCTGGTCGAGGCGCGGATGGTCGGGGATGCGGGCCGCGGCCTGCACCGCCTCGACGGCACGCCGTACCGCCGGGTCGGCGGGCCGCCGGGTGGCGGTGCGGGCGTCCGCGGGCGTCCGCCGACTCCCGCGCTCACGCGCGGTGAAGCCCTCGGGCAGTCCCTCCGCATCGAGCACCTCGGCCTCGACGACCTCCGGCAACGGCACCTGCCGGACGAGCACTTCCTGGCCGCTGTAGGTGTCGAAGGCGCGGGTCTCGGTGAGTTCGTACGCGTCGGAGGGCGGCAACGGCAGGCGGTAGCGGTCGGCGAGCACCCGACCCGCGTAGTCGTCCACACTGCCTCCCCCGGCCGCCCGGTTGGTCACATCCGTTCGCCTCACGACCCGTTTCGCACACACCTCCGGCTGCGTACGGTCCGCAACCATTCACGATACGTGCCGGAGGCAACCCGCATTGAGTGGATGACGGATTCTCACGCCCCAAACCGGCGCCCGGCCCCTACGACTTGGGCTCGAAGGAGGCCGTGAGCGTCTTCCACGTGTCCTTGCGCAGCGCGCTGTTCCAGTCCGCGGCCTTCGCGGTGTACATCAGTCCGTAACCGAGGTGACCGTTGACCACGAACCCACGGTCGATGGTGCGGTACTCGGTGCCGCCGTCGACATAGGTGAACTCCCAGTCGGCCGTGTTCCAGCCGCGGTAGCCGACCTTCTCTATGCGGATCCGGTGGTACTGATCGCGCACCATCCCGCGTTCCTGGTTCTCCCAGTCCGCCACCGGGTCGCTCTTGGGGCTGCCGGTCCAGCCGATGAGCAGCTTCTGCCCGTCGGGACCGGTGTAGCGGTCGCCCGCACTGTCGGTGGACTGGTACGACCAGCCCTTGGGCAGCCCGATCGAGTAGCCCTGACCGCCCTTGCGGGTCGACACCACCGGCGCGCTCCCGCCGTTGTTGGCGCCGGACTTGCCGGAGTCACCGGCGGACGCGCTCGCGTCGACGGCGGAGCCCGAGGCGGAACCGGTGCCGCCCGTCGACGGGCTCGCCCCGCCCGCCCGCGCCCCGCTGCCGGTGCTCTTGTCGCCCTTGTCCTGCTTGGTGGAGGCACTGGCGCTCGCCGCCGCCCTGGCCCCGCTGCTCTTGCCGTCCTTGCCGTTGTCGCTCAGCGCGATGGCCAGGACGGTGCCGAGCACGGCGAGGAAGACGACCACCGCGATGATCACCAGCGTGCGCTTGGGCACCACGTCGGTCAGCGGCGCCCTCGGCACCGGCCGCGGCGGCAGGTCCAGGTCCGGCGGCGGCACCACGGGCCAGCCCGAACTCGGCTTGTTCGTGCTGGAGTTCGGCACACCCGCGGCACCGGAGGCGCCGGAGCCGCCGGAGCCGCCGGAGGCAGGCCCCGCCTGTCTCCCCGCGGACCGGGCTCCGGTCCCACCGGAGGAGACGCCGGAGGAGGCCGGCCGGGCTCCACCGGAGGAAGCCGGTCGCGCCCCGCCCTGTGCGGCGGGACGCGCCCCGCCGGCGGCGGCACCGCCCCCGCCCGGGGCGTCACCGGTGCCCGGCGCGGGCGTGTCGCCGCCGCTCTTCGTCCGGGCGGACGCGGCTGCCGTGGCCGCACCGGCCGCCTTGCGGACCGAACGCAGCGCACCGCGCAGCTTCTCCCCGGCCTCCTCGCCCCGCCTGCCCTCGGACGGGTCCGGCTGCGGCGGCAGCGGCACCACCCGCGTGGCGTCCATCGGCTCCGGATCGGGCTTGTGGATCACCGCGTTGAGCATGACCCGGGCGCCCGCGTCGTCGAGCCGCTTGGCCGGGTCCTTGGTGAGCAGGCCGTGGATGACGTCCCTGAGCGGGCCCGCGTTCTTGGGCTCCTCCAGGGGCTCGGTCATCACCGCGGTGAGCGTGGCGATCGCCGAGCCCTTGTCGTACGGGGGCACGCCCTCGACCGCCGCGTACAGCAGGCCGCCGAGCGACCACAGGTCGGCCGCCGGTCCCGGCTTGTGGCCGCGGGCACGCTCGGGGGAGATGTAGGAGGGGGCGCCGACGAGCATGCCGGTGGAGGTGATGGACGGGTCGCCCTCGACCTGCGCGATGCCGAAGTCGGTGAGTACGACCCGGCCGTCCTCGGCGATGAGCACGTTCGACGGCTTCACGTCCCGGTGCAGGATGCCCTCGCGGTGCGCGGAGCGCAGCACGTCGAGGACGGCGAGTCCCACCTCGGCGGCGCGCTTCGGCTCCAGCAGGCCGTCCTCGCGGATGACCTCGGCGAGGGACTTGCCCTCCACCAGCTCCATCACGATCCACGGCCGGTCGTCCTCGTCGACCACGTCGAAGACCGTCACCGCGCTGTTGTTGCGGATCCGGGCGATCGCCTTGGCCTCGCGCAGGGTGCGCGTGATCAGGCGTCGCTTCTCGTCCTCGTCGATGTTCGACGGGAACCGCAGCTCCTTGACGGCGACCGTCCGGCCCAGGGTCTCGTCCTCGGCGCGCCAGACCGTGCCCATGCCGCCCCGGCCCAGTACGTCTCCCAGCCGGTACCGCCCGGCGAGGAGACGACGCTCGCTCTTGTCCTGACGAGTCCCCTGACGAGATGTACCCGCCCGCTCCGCCTCCGACATGCGTCCCCTCATACAACCCGCCCTGACAGAGCCTCCATTGTCTCTCACCCGACAAGTGCCGAGCGCCCAGGGTGCCCCTCACCCACGGCGGGGCCAACAGGCCGGAAGCCGGGCGAAATAGGCCTTCTCCGCACGGGAGTGACGGCCGTTCGGCTGCCGACGGCACCGAGGACGGCCCGTGCCCGGCCGCACAGGACAGGCCAAGGGCCCTCCCCAGCCGGACAGGACAGACCAAGGACGCTCGCCCTACCCAGCCGGACGGGACAGACCAGGGGCGGGGCCCCTCAGCCGAGCGGAACGATGTCCGGCGCTCCCAGTCTCGCCGCGTCCGCCGTCTGGTCGTCCGGCTGGAGCTGGGACTCGCGCTCGGCCTCCACCCGCTTCTCGTAGTGCTCGACCTCGCGCTCGATCTGGTCCTTGTCCCAGCCGAGGACCGGTGCCATCAGCTCGGCCGCCTCACGGGCGCTGCGGGTGCCGCGGTCGAAGGTCTCGATGGAGATGCGGGTGCGGCGGGTGAGGACGTCGTCCAGGTGCCGGGCGCCCTCGTGCGAGGCGGCGTACACCACCTCGGCGCGCAGATAGTCGTCGGCGCCCTGCAGGGGCCGGCCGAGAGCGGGGTCGGCGGTGACGAGGTCCAGGACCTCCTCGGCCATGGAGCCGTAGCGGTTCAGGAGGTGCTCCACCCGGGCCACGTGCAGTCCGGCGCGGACGGCGATCCGGGCGCGCGCGTTCCACAGCGCCTGGTACCCCTCCGCGCCCAGCAGCGGGGTCTCCTCCGTCACGCAGTCGGCGACCCGCATGTCCAGGCCGTGCACCGCCGCGTCGACGGCGTCCTTCGCCATCACGCGGTAGGTGGTGTACTTGCCGCCGGCCACGACCACGAGTCCCGGCACCGGATGGGCGACCGTGTGCTCGCGGGACAGCTTGCTCGTGGCGTCGGACTCGCCGGCCAGCAGCGGGCGCAGGCCGGCGTACACGCCCTGTACGTCGTCGCGGCCGAGCGGCACCGCGAGCACCGAGTTGACGTGCTCCAGCAGGTAGTCGATGTCGGCGCTGGACGCGGCCGGATGGGCCTTGTCGAGGCTCCAGTCGGTGTCGGTGGTGCCGACGATCCAGTGCCGGCCCCAGGGGATGACGAAGAGGACGGACTTCTCGGTGCGCAGGATCAGGCCGGTGCTGGAGTGGATGCGGTCCTTGGGCACGACCAGGTGGATGCCCTTGGAGGCGCGGACGTGGAACTGGCCCCGCTCCCCCACCATGGCCTGCGTGTCGTCGGTCCACACCCCGGTCGCGTTGACGATCTGTTTGGCGCGGATCTCGTACTCCCCGCCGCCTTCCACGTCCTGCACCCGGGCCCCGACCACCCGCTCGCCCTCGCGCAGGAACCCGGTCACGCGCGCGCGGTTGGCCGCCTTGGCGCCGTACGCCGCCGCCGTGCGCACCAGCGTGGCCACGAAGCGGGCGTCGTCCATCTGGGCGTCGTAGTACTGAAGGGCGCCGACCAGTGCGTCCTTCTTCAGGCAGGGGGCGACGCGCAGGGCGTGACGGTGGCTCAGGTGACGGTGCAGGGGCAGGCCCCGGCCGTGCCCGCGGGCCATGGACATCGCGTCGTAGAGCGCGACGCCCGAGCCCGCGTAGAGCCGCTCCCAGCCCTTGTGCTGCAGCGGGTACAGGAAGGGCACCGGTTTGACCAGGTGCGGGGCGAGGCGCTCCAGGAGCAGTCCGCGCTCCTTCAGGGCCTCGCGCACGAGCGCGAAGTCGAGCATCTCCAGATAGCGCAGACCGCCGTGGATCAGCTTGCTGGAGCGGCTGGAGGTGCCGGACGCCCAGTCGCGGGCCTCGACCAGACCGGTGGACAGGCCGCGCGTGACGGCGTCCAGCGCGGTGCCGGCACCGACGACCCCGCCGCCGATCACCAGCACGTCCAGCTCCCGCTCCGCCATCGCCGCCAGTGCCTCGGCGCGCTGCGTCGGCCCCAGAGTCGCTGTCCTCACGCTGCCTCCCGCTGTCGCAGACTCGCTCGCGTCGGCCGCACCCGGTGGGCGAAGCCCGGTTCACCCCCTGCTCATGCCCAAATTCTGACCGGGTTGCCCGACTTCGGCCACCACGGCTTCCCAACCTGTGGACAACTCACGCACAACCCTCGTAAGACACACGAACACAATCACAGATAACTGTCATATCTGTACCTAGTCTGACATTGCACGCGCTCATCCTGTCTCAGCGGTTGCGTGCCTGTCCCGCTTCGGCTATCGGGAAGGACGCCCAGCCATGCCCGCAGACCTCGCCGTCATCGGACTCGGCCCCTACGGCTTGCCGCTCGCCCAGGCCGCCGTCGCCGCAGGCATCCCCACCGTCGGGTACGCCACGGGCCCCGAGGTGGGCTCGCTCAGCGCCGCCGAGCTGCGCCGGATGCACGCCGCGGGCTTCCGGCCCGGCACCGACCCGGCCCAGCTCGGCCGGGTGCGCACCGCGGTGATCTGCGCGCCGACCCCGCGCGGCGCCGACGGCGGACTCGACCTCGGCCAGGTGGAGGCGGCCGCCCGCGCCCTCGCCCAGCAGCTGCGCCCGCACACCACCGTCATCCTGGAGTCGCCGGTGCTGCCCGGCACGACCGAGGAGTTCCTGCGCCCCCTGCTGGAGGAGGGCTCGGGGCTGCGCGCCGGCCGGGACTTCCACCTCGCCCACGCGCCCAGCCGGGTCGATCCCGGCAACCGCGACCACGTCCCCGCCAACACCCCCAAGGTCATCGGCGGCCTCACCCCCGCCTGCACCGAGTCGGCGGCCGCCTTCTACGGCCGGCTCACCGACAAGGTGGTACGCGCGCGTGGGCTGCGCGAGGCGGAGACGGTGCAGCTGCTGGAGACCAACTTCCGGCACGTCAACATCGCGCTCGTCAACGAAATGGCCGTGCTCTGCCACGAGCTGGGCGTCGACCTGTGGGACGTGATCCGGTGCGCCGAGACCAAGCCCTTCGGCTTCCAGGCGTTCCGCCCCGGACCCGGCGTCGGCGGGCACGGCGTCCCGCACGACCTGACCGGCCACGCCACCCGCACCCTGCGGATGGTGGAGCTGGCCCAGCAGGTCAACAGCCGGATGCCCCGGTACGTCGTCCAGCGCGCCGCCACACTCCTCAACGAGCACGGCAAGTCCGCCCGCGGCGCGCGTGTGCTGCTCCTCGGCGTCACCTACAAGCCCGACCTCGCCGACCTGCAGGGCACTCCGGCCCAGGAGATCGCGATCCGGCTGATGGAGCTGGGCGCCTCCATCAGCTACCACGACCCGCTCGTGGCCTCCTGGAACGTCCTCGACCGCCCGGTCCCGCGCGCCGACTCGCTCTACGAGACCGCTGCCGACGCCGACCTGACGATCCTGCTCCAGCAGCACCGCACGTACGACCTGCAGGGGCTGTCGGTGAAGGCCCAGCTGCTGCTGGACACGCGCGGGGCCACGCCCACGGGGGCGGCGCACCGGCTCTGAGCCCGGTCACGAACACAGAACAGCCGGGGGCGTTGTCGTCCCCGGCTGTTAGTCTCCCCCGGACTCGCCGCACAGATGAGCGAGCGTCTTCCGTTTCTGATCTTCAGTTGTGCTCCACCCGGGGGATCTCTGTCATGAGCCAGTCAGCACCGCCGCCGCAGCCGCCGCAGCCCGGCCCGGTCGCCGGCAACCCGTACGCGCAGCAGGCCCCGGCGGGTGCGCCGTACCCGCCGCAGGCCCCGGCCGGTGCGCCGTACCCGCCGCAGCCAGGCGCCTTCGCCCCGCCGGTTGCGCCCGCGCCGGGCCGGAACAACGTCGCCCTCGGGGTGCTCGCCGCGGTCGTCGCCGCTGTGGCCGCCGCGGCGCTCTACGGCGTCGTCATCGGCGCCACCAAGCACGAGATCGGCTATGCGGCCGTCGGTGTCGGCTTCGTCATCGGTCTGGCGGCCGGCAAGGCGGGCGGCCGCAACCCGGCCCTGCCCGTCGTGAGTGCCCTCCTCGCGCTCGGCGCGGTGTACCTCGGCCAGCTGGTGGGCGAGGCCATGATCATCACCAAGCAGCTGCCGGTGAGCTTCAACGAGCTGTTCTTCCAGCACATCGACGTGGTCCAGGAAGTGTGGAAGAAGGACGTCGACCCGCTGACCTTCGTCTTCTTCGCCATCGCCGCGTTCGCCGCGTTCTCGGGTGCCAAGAAGGCCGCCGCGTAGCGCACGCCCGTACGCACGAGGGCCCGGCCACCGCACGGGTGGCCGGGCCCCTTCCATCGTGCGTGTCAGCGGCGGTGCTGGCTGTCCGCCACGGTCACCTCGACCCGCTGGAACTCCTTCAGCTCGCTGTAGCCGGTCGTGGCCATCGCGCGGCGCAGGGCGCCGAAGAAGTTCATCGAACCGTCGGGCGTGTGGGACGGGCCGGTGAGGATCTCCTCGATGGTACCGACCGTGCCGAGGCCGACCTTCTTGCCGCGGGGCAGCTCCTCGTTGACCGCCTCCATGCCCCAGTGGTGGCCCTTGCCGGGCGCGTCCGTGGCGCGGGCCAGCGGGGAGCCCATCATCACCGCGTCGGCGCCGCAGGCGATCGCCTTGGGCAGGTCGCCGGACCAGCCGACGCCGCCGTCCGCGATCACGTGCACGTACCGGCCGCCGGACTCGTCCATGTAGTCACGGCGGGCCGCGGCCACGTCGGCGACGGCCGTGGCCATCGGGACCTGGATGCCCAGCACGTTGCGCGTGGTGTGGGCGGCGCCGCCGCCGAAGCCGACGAGGACGCCGGCCGCGCCGGTGCGCATCAGGTGCAGGGCCGCGGTGTAGGTGGCGCAGCCGCCGACGATCACCGGGACGTCCAGCTCGTAGATGAACTGCTTCAGGTTCAGCGGCTCGTGCGAGGACGAGACGTGCTCCGCGGAGACCGTCGTACCGCGGATGACGAAGATGTCCACGCCCGCGTCCACGACCGCCTTGGAGAACTGGGCGGTGCGCTGCGGGGAGAGCGCGGCCGCCGTGACCACGCCGGAGTCGCGCACCTCCTTGATGCGCGCGCCGATCAGCTCCTCCTTGATGGGGGCCGCGTAGATCTCCTGCAGCCGGCGCGTGGCCGTGTCCGCGTCCAGCTCGGCGATCTCGTCCAGCAGCGGCTGCGGGTCCTCGTACCGCGTCCACAGGCCCTCGAGGTTCAGCACGCCCAGGCCGCCGAGCTCACCGATGCGGATCGCGGTGGCCGGGGAGACGACGGAGTCCATGGGGGCGGCCAGGAAGGGCAGCTCGAAGCGGTAGGCGTCGATCTGCCAGGCGATCGAGACCTCCTTCGGGTCCCGCGTACGGCGGCTGGGGACGACGGCGATGTCGTCGAAGGCGTACGCCCGGCGGCCGCGCTTGCCGCGCCCGATCTCGATCTCAGTCACGTCTCTAGGCCTTTCCCTATGCGTTGCAGCGCCTTCCAGTATCGCCGACGGGTACGACAGAAGCCCTCTGCGGGGACGGCAACGGCGGCCCCGGAGGTTCCGGAGCCGCCGTCGATGTCCGTCACGCGCACGTGGGGACGCCGTTTCAGCCCTTGGTGCTGTAGTTCGGCGCCTCGACTGTCATCTGGATGTCGTGCGGGTGGCTCTCCTTCAGGCCCGCCGAGGTGATCCGTACGAACCGGCCCTTGGACTCCATCTCGTCGATGGTGGCGGCGCCGACGTAGCCCATGGTCTGGCGCAGGCCGCCGACGAGCTGGTGCAGGACGTTGGCGAGCGGGCCGCGGTAGGGCACCTGGCCCTCGACGCCCTCGGGCACGAGCTTCTCGTCGGCGGTGACGTCGGCCTGGAAGTAGCGGTCCTTCGAGTACGACCTGCCCTGGCCGCGGGACTGCATGGCGCCCAGCGAGCCCATGCCGCGGTATGACTTGAACTGCTTGCCGTTGATGAAGAGCAGCTCGCCCGGGGACTCCTCGCAGCCGGCGAGGAGGCTGCCGAGCATCACCGTGTCGGCGCCGGCGGCCAGCGCCTTGCCGATGTCGCCGGAGTACTGCAGGCCGCCGTCGCCGATCAGCGGGATGCCGGCCGGACGGGCCGCGAGGGAGGCCTCGTAGATGGCGGTGACCTGGGGGACACCGATGCCGGCGACCACACGGGTGGTGCAGATGGAACCCGGGCCCACGCCCACCTTGATGCCGTCCACACCGGCGTCGATCAGCGCCTGGGCGCCGTCGCGGGTGGCGACGTTGCCGCCGACCACGTCGACGCCCACGCTCGACTTGATCTTCGACATCCAGCTGAGCGCGTTGCTGTTGTGGCCGTGCGAGGTGTCCACGACCAGGAAGTCCACGCCGGCCTCGGCGAGCGCCTGGGCGCGCTCCAGCGCCTCCGGGCTCGCGCCGACCGCGGCACCGACCAGCAGCCGGCCCTCGGCGTCCTTCGCGGCGTTGGGGTACTTCTCGGCCTTGACGAAGTCCTTGACGGTGATCAGGCCCTTGAGGACGCCTTCGTCGTCCACCAGCGGCAGCTTCTCGATCTTGTGCTTGCGCAGCAGCTCCATGGCCTCGGGGCCGGAGATGCCCACCTTGCCGGTGACCAGCGGCATCGGGGTCATGACCTCGTGCACGCGGCGGCTGCGGTCGCTCTCGAAGGCCATGTCGCGGTTGGTCACGATGCCGAGCAGCTTGCCGGCCGGGTCGGTGACCGGGACACCGCTGATGCGGAACTTCGCGCACAGGGCGTCGGCCTCGGCGAGCGTGGCCTCCGGGTGCACCGTGATCGGGTCGGTGACCATGCCGGACTCCGACCGCTTCACCAGGTCGACCTGGTTGACCTGGTCCTCGACGGACAGGTTGCGGTGCAGCACGCCGACGCCGCCGAGCCGGGCCATCGCGATCGCCATACGGGACTCGGTCACCTTGTCCATCGCCGCCGACAGCAGCGGGATGTTCACCCGGACGTTGCGGGAGATGCGGGACGAGGTGTCGACCGCGTTGGGGAGCACCTCGGATGCGCCCGGCAGCAGCAGCACGTCGTCGTAGGTCAGCCCGAGTGTCGCGAATTTACCGGGCACTCCGTCGACGTTGGCAGTCATGACACCTTCCCCAAATGGCCTTGATCGGTGCGGATGTCCATGCTAACGGGAAGCATCGCTAGCAAATTCCACGGTACGGGGTGACTTCAGGCTTCGTATGTTCGTACGGAAGCGGAAGCATGCCTGTTCAACAAAGGGAACTGCAGGGGCTTCGTACCAGGGTGTTACTGCTCGGCGAGCGCGCGCAGGCGGCTCAGTGCCCGGTGCTGGGCGACCCGGACCGCGCCGGGTGACATTCCCAACATCTGCCCCGTCTCCTCCGCGGTCAAGCCCACGGCAATCCGCAGCAGGAGCAGTTCGCGCTGGTTCTCGGGGAGGTTGGCCAGCAGCTTCTTGGCCCACTCGGCGTCGCTGCTGAGCAGGGCGCGCTCCTCGGGGCCGAGGGAGTCGTCGGGCCGCTCCGGCATCTCGTCGGAGGGCACCGCCGTGGAACCCGGGTGGCGCATCGCGGCGCGCTGCAGGTCGGCGACCTTGTGGGAGGCGATGGCGAAGACGAACGCCTCGAAGGGGCGGCCGGTGTCGCGATAGCGGGGCAGCGCGAGCAGCACCGCGACGCAGACCTCCTGGGCGAGGTCCTCGACGAAGTGACGCGCGTCGCCGGGCAGCCGGGACAGCCGGGTGCGGCAGTAGCGCAGCGCCAGCGGGTGGACATGGGCGAGCAGATCGTGCGTGGCCTGCTCGTCACCGTCGACGGCGCGATGGACGAGCGCACCGATCGCCCCGTGGGCCGTGCCCGCCTCGTCGTCGCGCATCGGTCCATGGTGCCTTGCGGCCGTCCGGTCCGTCGCACTGTGCTCGTGGTTGTGCACCGAAGCGTTATGAGCAGGCGCGCCGGCACTCATCTCCTGCGCCCTCCCCTTCCGCTCGACCGACTCGTCCCCGAGAGACTCCACACCTCAAGGATGCGGCATCCGCGCCGAAACGAGCAGCGCGCGCCCGGCGGGCCGACGTGTGCACCGCCCGCCGCGGCGCCCCGTCGGGTCGCACGCAGGGGGTGCCGGCAGCCCGGCCTTGTACGTCCCGTGCCTCGGCGGGCGGCGCCGACCACGGGTGTTGCCGGAGTGGATCTCCGTTCGCGCGCGCGGCCGACCGCCCGCCGCGCGGCTCCCCGGGTGTGACCGGGTCCACCCCGCGCGAGCACGTCACGGCCGCGTCCGCGGGCAACCGGAACCTCCGTCAGGACAGTTCACCGGCGCCCACCTCCGCGAGCGGGCCGGGACGCGTCGGCGCGGCACCGCGGCCCGCGGCACCGGGGCCGAGGGGCACGGTCGCCCACGCCAGGCAGGGGCGCGCACCCGCACGGCAGCGGAGCCGCAGGGCGCTTCCGCGCACGCGCGCGTGTCGCCAGGACACACCGGTACGGCGGTACGACTTCGGGACCGACAGCCACGACCTCGAACTCCACAGCCGCGGCCCCGGGACCGACGGCGTCGCCGAGGCGCGGGCTCGTCCGGCCCGGGGGATGCGCAGCCGCCTGCCCCGCAGGGCCGGGCACCGGCTACCGGACCAGTCCCCAGCGGAAGCCGAGCGCCACCGCGTGGGCCCGGTCCGAGGCGCCGAGCTTCTTGAACAGGCGCCGCGCGTGCGTCTTGACGGTGTCCTCGGAGAGGAAGAGCTCGCGGCCGATCTCGGCGTTGGACCGGCCGTGGCTCATGCCCTCCAGGACCTGGATCTCACGCGCGGTGAGCGTGGGCGCGGCGCCCATCTCGGCCGAGCGGAGCCGGCGCGGGGCCAGCCGCCAGGTCGGGTCGGCGAGGGCCTGGGTCACGGTGGCCCGCAGTTCGGCGCGCGAGGCGTCCTTGTGCAGGTAGCCCCGGGCGCCGGCGGCGACCGCGAGGGCCACGCCGTCCAGGTCCTCGGCGACGGTGAGCATGATGATGCGCGCGCCGGGGTCGGCGGACAGCAGTCGGCGCACGGTTTCCACGCCGCCCAGGCCGGGCATGCGCACGTCCATCAGGATGAGGTCGGAGCGGTCGGCGCCCCAGCGGCGGAGGACTTCCTCGCCGTTGGCCGCCGTCGTCACACGCTCGACACCGGGCACGGTCGCGACCGCGCGGCGGAGCGCTTCTCGGGCAAGCGGGGAGTCGTCGCAGACGAGGACGGATGTCATGACCGCCCTCCGCAGCTGATGCGCGTCACCTTGAGCCTCCAGGCTGGTACGGAATCGTCACCTGTGCGGTCGACCGTCTCGGACGCCTGCCCGAGCGCTTGTGTTTTCAACCGCCTCCGCACTCTCAACGACGGTCACTCGAAAGAGTTACGGGGCTACGTGCCGTCTTCGGCACTCTACGTGAGGGCCCCGACACGGTGCAGACATGGACAGCAGACCCTCAACTTTTCATCACAACTATGCCCCGTTTGGATCCTTTTCTTCCCGTTTTGCGGTGTCCGCGGCTAGATTCGCAATGAGTCATATTTTCATCTCCTTAGACCGGAGATGTACGGTCGATGGCACCGTATCCGCTCAGAACGGCTACAAGGGGTCACGTAATGGCAGATTTCTCCCGCCTTCCCGGACCGAACGCGGACCTGTGGGACTGGCAGCTGCTGGCTGCCTGCCGCGGCGTGGACAGCTCGCTCTTCTTCCACCCCGAGGGCGAGCGCGGGGCGGCTCGGAGCGCTCGCGAGAACTCGGCCAAGGAGGTCTGCATGAGGTGCCCTGTCCGCGCGGAGTGCGCGGCGCACGCACTGGCGGTACGCGAGCCGTACGGCGTGTGGGGCGGCCTGACCGAGGACGAGCGTGAGGAGTTGATGGGGCGCGCGCGCAACCGCCTGGTGACGGCTTCGGCCGCCGGCACGGACACCGCCCCGAATCACTGAAGGAACGTTTCTGCATCCAGAGGCCACCGGGTCCACCGGGTGCGCCCGCTTCCCCTCCACCAGGGCACGCCACACCAGCGCGCGTGCCCTTGACTCTGCCGTCGCCCGGCTAGCCGCTGACTCTGCCGTCGCTCCGCTAGCCGCGCCCCGCAGCCCGGGCCAGCTGTTCCAGCGTCGCCGCCACGGCCGGCACCTGAGCCAGGTCGGGCAGGGTGAGGGCGACGATCTCGCGCCGTACCGCCGGTTCCAGCCGTACCGTGCGGACACCTCTGGGCCGTACCGACTCCACCGCCAGCTGGGGCAGCACGGCGACGCCCAGACCCGCGCCGACCAGGCCGACCACCGCGGGATAGTCGTCCGTGGCGAAGTCGATGCGCGGGGTGAAACCGGCCCCCTCGCACGCCTCGACCAGCTGGCCGCGGCAGCGCGGGCAGCCCGCGATCCAGGGCTCCTCGGCCAGCTCGCCGATGGCGACGCTCTCCGCGCGCGCGAGCCGGTGCCGCTCGGGCACCAGCGCCACCAGACGGTCCGTCAGCAGGGGCCGTACGACCAGGTCGTCCCAGTCCTCGGCGACCGCCGCCCCCGCGTACCGGAAGGCCAGGGCCAGGTCGCAGTCGCCCTCGCGCAGCAGCTCGACCGACTTCGGGGGCTCGGCCTCCTCCAGGGAGACGCGGGTGCCGGGGTGGGCGGCGCGCAGGGCGGCCAGGGCGGTGGGGACCAGGGTGGAGCTGCCGCTGGGGAAGGAGACCAGCCGGACCCGGCCGGCCCGAAGGCCCGCGATGGCGGCGACCTCCTCCTCGGCCGCGGTGAGCCCCGCGAGGATGCCGGAGGCGTGCCTGACCAGGGCCTCCCCGGCCTGGGTCAGTCGCATCTCGCGGCCGCTGCGAACCAGCAGCGGGGTGCCGACCGAGGTCTCCAGGGCCTTCATCTGCTGGCTGACGGCGGGCTGGGTGCAGCCCAGTTCACGCCCCGCCGCCGAGAAGGAGCCGGTGGCGGCGACGGCACGCAGGACGCGGAGATGACGGGCCTCGATCACCCCTAGAGCATAAGGGCAGCTTGGGGATGATGCGCGATATTCGCTCGACGCTTTGAGGTGACATCCCGTACCGTGCGTTCATGAAGCTTCTCTCGGTCAATCTGGGCCGCCCCCAGCCGGTGCCGTACACGGACCAGGCGGAGGGCGTGACGGGCATCGACAAGAAGCCGGCCGACGGGCCGGTGCGGGTGGCGGCGCCGGGCCCCAAGGGCGTCGGCGCGAGCGGGCTGGCCGGCGACGCCGTGTGCGACCTGCGGCACCACGGCGGGGACGACCAGGCGGTGTACGCCTTCGCGCGCGAGGACCTGGACGACTGGGAGCGCGAACTCGGCCGATCGCTGGCCAACGGTTGCTTCGGGGAGAACCTGACGACGGACGGGGTGGACGTCTCCGGGGCGCTGATCGGCGAGCGCTGGCGGATCGGTTCCGGCGTGGTCCTGGAGGTGACCTCGGGCAGGATCCCGTGCCGCACGTTCCAGGGCCATCTGGGCGAACGCGCCTGGGTCAAGAGGTTCACACAGAAGGGCGCAACGGGTGCCTACCTCCGGGTGATCGAACCGGGTGAGATACGGGCGGGAGATGCCATCGGGATCGTGTACCGGCCGGACCACGGGGTGACGGCGGCGATGCAGTTCCGCGCGGTCACCACCGAGCGGGAACTGCTGCCGGGGCTGCTCGCGGCGGGCGAGGCGCTGCACCCGGAGACGCTGGAGAAGGCCCGCAAGTACGTGGCCGAACAGGCGGGCTGAGGAGCCGTCGGCCCGCAACTGGGGCGAGCCGTCCGGCCGAGCCGACGGGTCCGACCGGCAGGCCCGGGGCAGGGCGGGGGGCTCCCGGTGCTCAGGTCCGCACCACGAGGCCCGCACGCACCGCCGTACGGCGTCGCCCGGGACCCGTGCCGGCCAACTCCCGTGCCCGAGGGGAGCGGACGCGCACGCTCCGGGTCAATACCCTTGGGCCATGACAACGGCTCTGATTACGGGATCGACCGCGGGGATCGGTGCCGCGTTCGCGCGGCGGCTGGCGGCTGACGGGCACGGCCTCGTCCTGGTGGCGCGGGACACCAGGAGGCTGCGCGAACAGGCGACCGAACTGCACGACCGGCACGGCATCGTGGTGGAGGTGCTGACGGCGGACCTGTCCGAGGACAAGGGCATCGAGACGGTGGCCGACCGCCTCGGCGACCGGAAGAACCCGGTCGACCTGCTGATCAACAACGCCGGCTTCGGCAACAAGGGCCGCTATCTCGAGGTGCCCATGGCCGACGAGCTGAAGATGCTCAAGGTGCACTGCGAGGCGGTGCTGCGGCTGACCTCGGCGGCGACCGAGGCGATGCGGGAGCGGGGCCGGGGCGGCGTCGTCAACGTCGCCTCCGTGGCCGCCTTCGTCCCCCGGGGCACCTACGGCGCGTCCAAGGCGTGGGTCGTGCAGTTCACGCAGGGCGCCGCCAAGGACCTCGCCGGCAGCGGCGTCCGCCTGATGGCCCTGTGCCCCGGCTTCGTGCGCACCGAGTTCCACCAGCGGGCCGGCATGGGGACGGACAACATCCCCGGCTGGATGTGGCTGGACGCCGACAAACTGGTCGCGGCGGCCCTGTCCGACCTGGCCCGCGGCAAGTCCCTGTCGATCCCGGACCCGCGCTACAAGGCGCTGATGGGCCTGGTGAAGGTCACCCCGCGCGGGCTGATGAGCGGGATCTCCTCCCGGACCGGGCGCAAGTACGGGCCCCAGTAGCGGAGGGGTGGCGCTGCCGTCCCGGTGCGAAAATGAGCGTGACGGAAACCGGGCCAGGGGGGCCGGGAGGCGGCGTCATGACCTTCGTACAGCTCATCGAGTGCAGGACGAGCCGGCTGGACGAGATGAACCGGCTCATGGACGACTGGGTCGAGCAGACCAAGGGAAAGCGGACGGCGACGCACGCGCTGGTCGGCAAGGACCGCTCCGACGCGGCGCACGTCGTCGAAGTGGTGGAGTTCCCGTCGTACGAGGAGGCGATGCGGAACTCGAACCTGCCGGAGACCGACAAGATCTTCCACGACCTGGTCGCCCTGTGCGACGAGATGCCGACGTTCATCGATCTGGACGTCGTACGGGACGAGCGGCTGGCCGAGGACACCGTACGGCGGTTCTTCGCGGCGCTGGCGACCCCGGGCGAACTGCCGCCGCTCAACGATCTGCTGGACGAGGACATTCACAGCCACGATCCGGTGAATCCCCAGGTCACGATCGGGCTGGACAACGCCCGCGCCGAGTTCCGGATGTGGCGCGGGGGGTTCGACTTCGCGTTCACGGTCGAGGATGTGCTGGGCCAGGGCGACCGGGCCTGCGCACGGTGGACCTGGAACGCCACACACAAGGGCGACTTCCTGGGCATCCCGGGCACCGGACGGCAGGTCACCATGACCGGGATGACGCTGTTCCGCCTCACGGACGCCGGCAAGATCGCCGAGATGTGGTGGGAGCACGACCAGCTGGGGCTGATGCAACAGCTGGGTGCGCTGGACGAGTTGGAGCAGTAGAGGCCCTTCTCGCCAGTCCGGTCGCCCGTCCGGACAGGGCGAAGGCCCGGCACCCCGAAGGGCGCCGGGCCTCAGCTTTACGCTGCCTCAGCTCTACGGTGCTTCAGCTCTGCAGTGCTTCAGCTCTGCGGTGCCTCAGTGGGCGTGGCCGTGGCCGTGGCCCGCGGCGGCCGGCTCTTCCTCTTCCTTCTTCTCGACGACCAGGGTCTCGGTCGTGAGCAGCAGGGAGGCGATGGAGGCGGCGTTCTCCAGGGCGGAGCGGGTGACCTTCACCGGGTCGATGACGCCGGCCTTGACCAGGTCGCCGTACTCGCCGGTGGCGGCGTTGTAGCCCTGCCCCTGCTCCAGGTCCTTGACCTTGGAGACGATGACGTAGCCCTCCTGGCCGGCGTTCTCGCCGATCCAGCGCAGCGGCTCGACCACGGCGTTGCGGACGACCGCGACACCGGTGGCCTCGTCGCCGGCCTTGTCGAGGTTGCCCTCGAGGACCTTGGAGGCGTGGACCAGGGCGGAGCCACCACCGGAGACGATGCCCTCCTCGACCGCGGCGCGGGTCGCGGAGATGGCGTCCTCCAGACGGTGCTTCTTCTCCTTCAGCTCCACCTCGGTGGCGGCGCCGACCTTGATCACGCACACGCCGCCGGCCAGCTTGGCGAGGCGCTCCTGGAGCTTCTCGCGGTCCCAGTCGGAGTCGGTGTTCTCGATCTCGGCCTTGATCTGCGCGACGCGGCCGGTCAGGTCCTCCTGCTTGCCGGCACCCTCGACGATCGTGGTGTCGTCCTTGGTGACGGTGACGCGGCGGGCGGAGCCGAGGACGTCGATGCCGACCTGGTCGAGCTTGAGGCCGACCTCCTCGGAGATGACGGTGGCGCCGGTGAGGATCGCCATGTCCTGCAGCATCGCCTTGCGGCGGTCGCCGAAGCCGGGGGCCTTCACCGCGACGGCGTTGAAGGTGCCGCGGATCTTGTTGACGACCAGGGTCGACAGGGCCTCGCCCTCGACGTCCTCAGCGATGATCAGCAGCGGCTTGGAGGAGCCCGCCTGGATGACCTTCTCCAGCAGCGGCAGCAGGTCCTGGATGGAGCTGATCTTGCCCTGGTTGATGAGGATGTACGGGTCGTCGAGGACGGCCTCCATGCGCTCCTGGTCCGTCACGAAGTACGGCGACAGGTAGCCCTTGTCGAAGGCCATGCCCTCGGTGAAGTCCAGCTCCAGACCGAAGGTGTTGGACTCCTCGACGGTGATGACACCGTCCTTGCCGACCTTGTCCATCGCCTCGGCGATGAGCTCGCCGACCTGCTGGTCCTGGGCGGACAGCGCGGCGACGGCGGCGATGTCGGACTTCTCGTCGATCGGACGGGCCGAGGCGAGCAGCTCGTCGGAGACGGCCTTGACGGCGGCGTCGATGCCCTTCTTCAGGGCGGCCGGGGAGGCGCCGGCGGCGACGTTCTTCAGGCCCTCGCGCACGAGCGCCTGGGCGAGCACGGTGGCGGTGGTGGTGCCGTCACCCGCGATGTCGTTGGTCTTGGTCGCCACCTCCTTCACCAGCTGCGCGCCGAGGTTCTCGTACGGGTCCTCGATCTCGACCTCGCGGGCGATCGTGACACCGTCGTTGGTGATGGTGGGGGCGCCGAACTTCTTGTCGATGACGACGTTGCGGCCCTTGGGGCCGATCGTCACCTTCACCGTGTCGGCCAGCTTGTTGACGCCGCGCTCGAGGGCGCGACGGGCGTCCTCGTCGAACTTCAGGATCTTCGCCATGACAGCGGGAGCCCTCTCGGAAATCTATTGGGTGGTAAGACAACTGCGCCCCGGGCGCCCGGCTTCTTATCGGTCGCGGGGGCCAGGGGCGCAGCTGAAGGAACTTCGAGGTGGGTTACTTCTCGATGATCGCGAGGACGTCGCGAGCCGAGAGGACGAGGTACTCCTCGCCGTTGTACTTCACCTCGGTGCCGCCGTACTTGCTGTAGAGGACGACGTCGCCGACCTTGACGTCGAGCGGAAGGCGCTCGCCGTTCTCGAAGCGGCCCGGGCCCACGGCGAGGACGGCGCCCTCCTGGGGCTTCTCCTTCGCGGTGTCCGGGATGACCAGGCCAGAGGCCGTGGTCTGCTCGGCGTCCAGCGGCTGGACCACGATGCGGTCCTCGAGCGGCTTGATGGCAACCTTGGAGCTGGCGGTCGTCACGATCCGACCTCCCCCTTCGGAGATCTCACGGGGTTAACTGTCTGAGGTGGCGACCAGGTCGATCCGTCGTCGCGGGTGCCGGACCTGCCCGTCGCTTTGTTGGCACTCTCCAGGGGGGAGTGCCAGAGCCGAGACTATGACCGCGATTAGCACTCGGTCAAGCGGAGTGCCAATGCCGTGCGGCGCGTCGGCGGAATCTTGTCTGCGCCGGGTTCCTGGTGGTCCGGTGTTGCCCCGCCGTCCCGGGGGCTGCCGCCCCCGGACCCCCGCTTCGGCCTGAACGGCCTCGTCCTCAAACGACGGACAGGCTGAATTTCGCCGACCGGCACTGGAAAAGTGCCCTACAGGCAGTCCTCAATGCCGTGCCGCGCGTCGACGGAAGACGGTGCACGCGGTTGCCCGGAGGCCCGGCGTTCGCCCCGCCGCCCCCGGGGGCTGCCGCCCCCAGACCCCCGCTTCGGCCTGAACGGCCTCGTCCTCAAACGCCGGACGGGCTGAATTTGCCGACCGGCACTGGAGAAGTGCTCTACAGGTAGTCCTCCAGCCGCCCCACCGTCAGCCCCCGCTGCTGCACCCTCCGCAGGACCCTGGCCGTGCGTTCTCTGAGGCTCGGGCCCGTCGATTCGTCCGGGCCGACCAGGATGATGTCGCCGGGGCGCAGGTGGTGTTCGCCGTGCGCGTAGACGAGGTCGGTCGGGGTCATCGCGGCGCGCCAGAGGACGACCGTGGAGATGCCGCAGTCGGCCGCCGCGCGGAGGGTGGTGGGGTCGTACGAGCCGTACGGCGGGCGGAAGAGACGGGGGCGCAGGCCGAGACGGGAGCTGAGCCGGTCCTGCTGGCCGCAGATCTCGGCGCGCTGACCGGCGTACGGCAGTCCGGCGAGCACGCGATGGTCGAGGGTGTGGTTCTGGATGCCGGCACCCAGCCGGTGCAGGCGGGCGAAGTGGCCGTAGCCGGGGCCGGCGACGCTGTCGGTGAGGAACATGCTGACCGGCAGCCGGAGTTCGCGGACCATGTCGACGAAGCGGGGGTCGTGGTCGGCGCCGTCGTCGTAGGTGAGGAAGACGACCGGGTCGTGGGTGGGGACGTGGTCCAGGACGCGGGGCAGGGTGCGGCCGCCGGCGCCCGGAGTCAGGGCCAGGGCGCGCGCGGCGGGCTGCGGCGGACGGGCGAGGGGCTCGGTCAGGCCCCAGCGGCGGTAGGTCTGGTCGGGGGCCGGCCCGTGCGGGTGCACTCCCTCGGCCGCCTTCTTGCCGAGGCGTTCGATGGGGTCGACGGACTGGGCGCAGCCGGTGAGGAGGAGAGCCGAGGCGAGGAGCGCGACGAGGCACCGGCCCCGCTGACGCCGCTTGGAACCCGCTCCCCGGTGCCACGGCCGCGGCCCCGGCCCCGGCCTCACAGGTAGTCCTCCAGGCGGGCCACGGCGTAGCCCTCGCGCGTGACCTTGTTCAGGAAGCGGCGCATGTCGTCGACCATCGTGCCGTTCCAGTCGGAGCGGCCGCGGAAGTGGGTGAGGACGATGTCGCCGCGGCGCATCTTCTGGTCGTCCTCGCGGTACTCCCAGTGGTCGACGTAGACCTCCTCGTTCCAGATCGGCGCGTACTTGATGCCGCAGGCCTTGGCGGCGCGCAGGGTGTCCTGGTTGTAGTTGCCGTACGGCGGCCGGAAGACCGTCGGGCGCCTGCCGAACTGCTTCTCCATGATGTCCTGCATGCCGCAGATCTCGGCCTTCTGGTCCTCGTAGGACAGACCGGGCAGATAGGGGTGGTGCAGGGTGTGGTTGTTGAGGGTGTGGCCGTAGGACTGCATCTTCCGGAAGTAGCCGTAGTCGTCCTTGACCAGGTAGTTGCTGAGGAAGGCGGTGTACGGGATCTTCAGCTCCTGCATCATCCGCAGGAACTCCGGGTCCTTCTCCGAGCCGTCGTCGATGGTGAGGAAGACGATCTTCTGCTTGGTGGGGATCGTGGTGAAGACGGGCGGCAGGTCCCAGTCCTCCTGGTGGGTCACCTCGAAGCCGGCCCGGGCGGTGATCTCCGGTTTCTGCCTCGGCGGCGGGGGTGGCGTCAGCGGGACCCCGGCCAGGCCCCAGCGTCTGGCCGCGGCGACCAGGCGGGCGTGTTCGGCGGCCTGGCGGTCCTGGGGACTCAGGACGCGCACCGGGGCGCCGTGACCGGGCGCGGGGCGGGCCGCGTCGGAGGAGCCGGCACAACTGGACAAAAGGGCGGAACAAGCCAGCGCGGCGGCTGCGCAGCCGAGGACCCGACGCCCACGACCGGACCGGTTTTTGTCATTTTGTACGACTGCTCGCATGGTGTCGGATCCTCCCAGCCCGGAGCCCGGAGCCCGGGCCGACACCGCCGCCGGGAGGCGCACGATCCACCGACTGGCCCACAATGACCCGGTGAACGACCTCGCTCTCCTCCTCACCCCCGAAGGCCGTGCCCTCCTCGACGAGGTCCGCGACACCCACCCGGCCGACGAACTCGCCGTCGCCACCCGGCTGCGCCGCGAGCACCCCGCCGAGCTGGTGTCGGCCGCCCTCGGCCAGGCCAGGCTGCGGCAGCGGGCGGCGGCGAAGTTCGGGGCGGCGGACGCGGGGCGGATGTTCTTCACGCCGAACGGGGTCGAGCAGTCGACGCGGACGAGCGTCGCCACCTACCGGGCCGAGCGGTTCAGGAACCTCGGGGTGACCTCGGTCGCCGACCTGTGCTGCGGGATCGGCGGGGACGCGATCGCGTTCGCCCGGGCGGGGATCCGGGTGCTGGCCGTGGACCGGGATCCGGAGACCGCCGCGGTGGCGCGGGCGAACGCCGAGGCGCTGGGGCTGGGCGAGCTGATCGAGGTGCGGGAGGCGGATGTCACGGAGGTGGACACGGGCGGATACGACG
Source organism: Streptomyces sp. NPDC001393 (assembly GCF_053597455.1). Taxonomy (NCBI): domain Bacteria; kingdom Bacillati; phylum Actinomycetota; class Actinomycetes; order Kitasatosporales; family Streptomycetaceae; genus Streptomyces; species Streptomyces sp. NPDC001393. Next base: position 120,177 of record NZ_JBSFIH010000004.1, on the reverse strand, counting down.
CCGTGTTCGTCGACCCTGCCCGGCGGGGCGGGCGATCGGGCAGGGCCGCGCGAAGCGCGTCGGTGAGGGGCGGCGGCCGGGCGACGGGCGGGAGGATTTTCGACCCCGAGGCCTATTCCCCGCCCCTCTCCCGGGCGGTCGAGGCCGCCCGCAGGGCGCCCCGCGCGGCACTGAAGGTGGCGCCCGGCATCCCGCACGACGCCGTGCCCGCCGACGCCGAGGCCGAGTGGATCTCGGACGGCGGAGACGTCAAGGAGGCGGTGCTGTGGTTCGGCACCGAGCCGGGCGCGGTGCGCGCCACCCTGCTGCCCGGCCCGCGCACGCTGCTCGGCAGGGGGCTGCCCGACCCGGAGGTCCGGCCGGTGGGCCGCTATCTGTACGAGCCGGACGGTGCCGTCATCCGCGCCCATCTGGTCGCCGAGGTGGCCGAGCACCTGGGCGGCGGCCTGATCGACCCCACCATCGCCTACGTGACCGCCGACGAACCGCGCCCCACGGCGTACGCCTCCGCCTATGAGATCACCGACCAACTCCCCTTCAACGTCAAGAAGTTGAAGGCCTTTCTTCGGGAGCGCGAGGTCGGCACGCTGACCGTGAAGAAGCGCGGCTCGGCCGTCGAGCCGGAGGAACTGCGCAGGAAGGTCAAGCCGCACGGTCCGAACGCGGCGACCGTCTTCCTCACCCGGGTCGCGGGGGCACCGGCCATGCTGATCGGGGCCCCCGTCACCCCTCAGTGACCGGGAAGGGAATCGATTCTCGACAGCAGCAGCTGCCGCTCGCGGTCGTTGCGCGCGAGGGCCGCCGCTCGTTCGAACTCCGCGCGGGCCTCGGCCGTACGGCCGAGGCGGGCCAGCAGGTCGCCGCGGACGCTGGGCAGCAGGTGGTAGTCGCGCAGGGCGGGTTCGGCGGTCAGGGCGTCCACCAGCTTCAGGCCCTCGGCCGGGCCGTCGGCCATCGACACGGCGACCGCGCGGTTCAGCTCGACCACCGGGGACGGGGCGCGAGCCGCCAGCAGGCCGTAGAGGGTGGCGATGGTGCGCCAGTCGGTCTCCTCGTAGGTGTACGCGTGTGCGTGACACGCGGCGATGGCCGCCTGGAGGGCGTACGGGCCCGGGGCCCCGCTCGCCGTGGCACCGGCCCGGTCGAGGGCGCGGATGCCGCGGGCGATGAGCATGCGGTTCCAGCGGCGGCGGTTCTGGTCCTGCAGCAGCACCGGCTCGCCGTCCGGACCGGTACGGGCGGCCGTGCGCGACGCCTGGAACTCCAGCAGCGCGGTCAGGCCGTGCACCTCCGGCTCCTTGGGCATCAGCGCGGACAGCACGCGGGCCAGCCGCAGCGCGTCCTCGCACAGGCCCGGACGGAGCAGGTCGTCGCCGGTGGTGGCCGCGTACCCCTCGTTGAAGATCAGGTAGATGACGTCCAGGACGGAGCCGAGTCGGGCCTCGCGGTCGGGGCCGCAGGGCACCTCGAAGGCGACGTTCTGCTTCGCCAGGGTGCGTTTGGCGCGGACGATGCGCTGGGCGACCGTCGGCTCCGGGACGAGGTAGGCGCGGGCGATCTCGGCCGTGCTCAGGCCGCCGAGCAGGCGCAGGGTGAGCGCGGTGCGGGCCTCGGGCGACAGCACCGGGTGGCAGGCGGTGAAGACGAGCCGGAGCAGGTCGTCGTCGATGTCGTCCGGGTCGGCGGGCGCGTCGTACGCGGGCGGGGCCGTCTGCAGGTCGCGGCCGATCTCGGCGAGCTTGCGGGCGTAGGTCTCGCGGCGCCGGATCAGGTCGACGGCGCGGTGCCGGGCGGTTGCCATGAGCCAGGCGCCGGGGTTGGCGGGCACGCCGTCGCGGGGCCACTGCTCCAGGGCGGCGACCAGCGCGTCCTGCGCCAGTTCCTCGGCGATGCCGACGTCCCGGACGATCCGGGCGACGCCGGCGATGACCCGGGGCGACTCCAGACGGAAGACGGTCTCGATGGTGTGGGCCGCGGTGGGGGCGGGGCGTGCTGGGGTGGGCTGTGGTTCCACAGCCCACCATGCAACACCCCCGGGCGGCCCGAGGCCAGGGACGGCTCAGCCCTCGGCGATCTCCCGGACCTCACAGGTCACGGTCCAGTACTCCTCATGGGTCTGCAGGAACCGCTTGGTCCACTCGATCGCCTCGTCCATGTCCTTGCACTGCATCAGCGCGTAGCCGCCGACGACCTCCTTGGACTCGGTGAACGGCCCGTCCGTGACGGCGAGCCTGCCGCCCTCCCAGCGGACCCGCTTCCCCTGGCTGTGCGGGGTGAGTCCGGCGGTGTCGAGCATGACGCCGGCCTTGGTGATCTCCTCGATCAGCTCGCCCATCCGCTGCATCAGCTCGGGGCTGGGACCCTCGGGCGGCGCGGTGGACTCGTCGACGCGTACCAGCGAGAGATAGCGGGGCATGGTGGCTCCTTCGGTCGGGGCGGCGGGGCCTGTCCCCGCCACTCAGCCATGCGTCGAACGGCAGACACCCGGATCGACACGCCCACCGAAGTTTTTTTCTCCGGTTTCTCTCAGCGGTTTTCTGTCAGCGGTTTCTGTCGGCGGTTTCTGTCAGCGCAGGGACGCCCACAGCTCGCGCGCCGCCGGCTCCTTCGCGATCACCCGGTTGGGGTCGGAGGGGGCGGTGACGACCGGCATCATCACCGTTCTCACCCGGTCGGCGGTCAGGCCCTTCAGGCTCTGCCCGAGCCGCATCAGCTCGCTCAGGGAGTCCAGGCCGGTGTCCGTGGTGAGGCTCGCGGTGACCGCGTCGGCGACCCGGTACAGCCTGGCCGGGTCGGTGAGCAGGTTCGTGGCGGCCATCTGCTCCAGCAGGTCCTTGACCAGCATCTGCTGCAGCCCTATGCGGCCGAGGTCGCTGCCGTCGCCTATGCCGTGCCGGGTGCGGGCGAGCGCGAGCGCCTGCTTGCCGTCGAGGTGGTGGGAGCCGGCCTTCAGGTGCAGATGGCTCTGGTCGTCGTCGATGTTCTGCGGGGTGGTCACGTCGACCCCGCCGAGCGCGTCGACCAGCTTGGCGAAGCCGGAGAAGTCGATCTCGACGTAGTGGTCCATGCGCACGTTCGTGATCGACTCGGCGGTCTTCACCGCGCACACCGGCCCGCCCACCGCGTAGGCGCTGTTGAACATCGCGCCGTGGGCCACGGCCGTCGAGCCGCCGGAGGCGAGCGGGCAGGACGGGCGGGTGACGAGGGTGTCGCGCGGGATGCTGACGACGGTGGCCTTCGTGCGGCCCGCGTCGAGGTGCACGACCATCGCCGTGTCCGAGCGGGCGCCGGAGCTGTCGCCGCCGCCGAGCTCCTGGTTGGCCCTGCCGCTGCGCGAGTCCGAGCCCAGGACCAGGATGTTCAGGGAGCCGGTCGGCAGCGGGGAGGCGGCGGCCGAGGGGGTGACCACCGCCTTGGCCGGGCGGTCGTCGCCCAGTGCGCTGTTGATGTCGACGCTTTTGATGTTGTGGTCGAGGTGCCAGTACGCCCAGCCCACCGCGGCCGTGCCCAGCACCAGGGCGCCCGCCAGGGTGAGGCCGACGATCCTCAGCGCTCCCGATCGCCGGCCCACCCGTCTGCCTGCTTCGCCTTGCTCCTCTTGGTGCTCCATGTGTCGCGTCACGGCAGGAACGTAAGTCCGAATTATTAGGGGACTGTTAGCGCAAGCCGCGAGAATCGGTTTTCTTCGGAATTTCTCATGCCGCGCCGCCCAAGGCCTGGGCGATGCCGTGGTACGCCGGTTTCGGCTGGTAGTTCTCGTCGTACGGGGTCGCCGCGCCGTAGCCGGGGAAGGTGCTCGGCACCCAGGAGTCGGCGTCGGTGAAGCCCCACACGGTGACGTTCACACAGCGGGTGACGGCGGCGCAGGCGGCCACGACCGCGTGGAAGTCGGCCTTCTGCTGGGCGAGTTTCGCGCTGTCCGCGGGCAGTTGCATGCGTACGTCCAGCTCGGTGATCGCCACGTCCACGCCGAGGTCGGCGAAGCGCTGGATGTTCTGCCGCAGCGTGCTCGGCACCTGGCCGAGGATCAGATGGGCCTGCAGGCCGACGCCGCCGATCGGGACGCCCCGCGCCTTCAGGGACCTGACCAGGTTGTACAGGGCGTTGGACTTCGCGTTCACGCCCTCGACGTTGTAGTCGTTGATGTACAGCCTGGCGCCCGGGTCGGCGGCGTGCGCCCAGGTCAGGGCGCTGGCGACATAGCCGCGGCCGAGACGGTCGTACCAGATCGTGGAGCGACCTGGGCGAAGGCCACGATCCGGTCGGCCTCGCTCCAGTCGTAGCTGCCCCGGGTCGGCTCGACGGTCCCCCACTTCATGGCGTTGCCGGGGGTGAGCGAGCTGAACTGGGCCCCGGCGAGGTCACCGTAGGTGCCGGTGAGCCTGGAGCCGGTGACGGCGGTGCCGATGAGCTTGCCCTTGGCGGCGGCGAGGTCGCGCAGAGGGGTGCCGGCGGCGTGCGCGGCGGGCGCGGTGAACAGCAGCGCGACGCCGGTCAGCAGGGACGCGAGCGGTAAGCCGAGTCTCAGCGTTCTCATGGCGGGTGCCTCCGAAAGTTTCGGTCGAACAACCGATTGACTTCGGAGGAGTGTGAGGGCGCCCGCCCCACCCGTCAATACGTCACCTTCCGGCCAACGGCGTCACGCGGCAGCGGGCGCGGCGGTACTGCTGCGGACGACGAGGCTGGTCGCCAGTTCCACCCGGGTCGCCGCCCGCTCCTCCTGCTCGCGCCCCAGCTCCAGCACCAGCCGGGCGGCGGCCTCGGCCATCTCGGTCAGCGGCTGCCGTACGGTCGTCAGCGGCGGGCCGACCCAGCGGGCCACCGGCAGATCGTCGAAGCCGACCACACTCAGGTCCTCCGGGATGCGCAGCCCCAGCTCACGGGCGGCCTCGTACAGGCCGAGCGCCTGCAGGTCGTTGCCCGCGAAGACGGCCGTCGGCCGGTCGGGGCGGCGCAGCAGCTCCAGGCCCAGGCGGTAGCCGGAGTCGTGGTGGAAGTCGCCGGGCACGATCAGCGAGGGGTCGACGGGCAGGCCGGCCGTCTCCAGCGCGGCGCGGTAGCCGTCGACGCGGGCGCGGCTGCACATCATCCGGGACGGTCCGCTGATCGCGCCGATCCTGGTGTGGCCGAGCTCGACCAGATGACGGGTGGCGGCGAGTCCGCCCTGCCAGTTGGTGGCGCCGATGGACGGCACGTCCGGGCCCGGGTCGCCGGCCGGGTCCATCACCACGAACGGGATGGAGCGGCTGGTCAGCAGCGCCCGCTGGGACTCGTCGAGCCCGGACAGCACCAGCACCACGCCGTGCGGGCGGCGCGCGGCCACCTGGTCGGCCCAGGTCCGGCCCGGGGTGAGCCGGCCGGCCGACTCGGACAGCACGACGCTCAGCCCGGCGTCCCGGGCCACGTTCTCCACGCCCCGGATGACCTCCAGCGCCCAGGCGCTCTCCAGCTCGTGGAAGACCAGGTCGATCAGCGGCGAGCGGGACGCCTCGGCGCGGCGGCGCCGGTAGCCGTGGGTGCGCAGCAGCTCCTCGACCCGGGTGCGGGTCGCGGGGGCGACATCGGCGCGGCCATTGAGCACCTTCGAAACAGTCGGAGCCGACACCCCGGCCTCACGGGCGATGTCGGCGAGGGTCGCCGTCTGCGTTTCTCCGGCCGTTCCTGCGGGCTTCGAAGGCTTCATGCCCGCGATCGTAACCCCGCCCGCCCCCTTGACGAAGGCGTGCACGCGCCATAGGTTCCCGGAACATTCGGTATCTTCTTCGAAACATTCGTAGCATTCGTTCGCAGCATCGGCAGCATCCCTCATGAGCGACAGTCAGAGTGACGGGAGTTCCATGACCACCGCTCCTTGGCGCGGCCCCGCCCTGACCGCCGATGCCGACTGGGACGAGCTGATCACCCACGGCCTCGGCCAGCTGACCCGCTCCTTCGGCACCGCCCCCGTGGAGCCGGATCTCGCCGCGCGGGCCCTGGCCCGCGCCCAGCGCCGGATCGTGGCCGCCGGCCGCCTCGGCATCCCCGCCGTCGCCCACGAGGAGTGCCTGGCCGGCTTCATGGCCTGGCGGGCCACGGCGTACCCGGTGCCGCTCGCCTGGGGCGCGGCCTTCGACCCGGAGCTGGTCGAGCAGATGGCCCGGCGCATCGGCGACGACCTGCGCGCATCCGGTGTCCACCAGGGCCTCGCCCCCGTCCTGGACGTGGTCCGCGACCCGCGCTGGGGACGGGTCGAGGAGACGATCGGCGAGGACCCGTACCTGGTCGGCACCATCGGCACCGCCTACGTACGCGGCCTGGAGTCGGCCGGGGTCGTCGCCACGCTGAAGCACTTCGCCGGGTACGCGTCCTCGGCGGGCGCCCGGAACCTGGCGCCGGTGCGGGCCGGCGTGCGGGAGTTCGCGGATGTCACCATTCCCCCCTTCGAGATGGCGCTGCGCGAGGGCGGGGCCCGCTCGGTGATGGCGGCCTACACCGAGACCGACGGCGTGCCCGCCTCCGCCGACCCGCGCCCGCTGACCGAACTGCTGCGCGAGGAGTGGGGCTTCACCGGCACGGTGGTCGCCGACTACTTCGGCATCGGGTTCCTGCAGACCCTGCACCGGGTCGCGGCGGACGAGGCGGAGGCGGCGCACCGGGCGCTGGCCGCGGGCATCGACGTGGAGCTGCCCGCCGTGAAGTGCTACGGCACCCCGCTCGTCACCGCCGTCTCCGAGGGCCGTATCCCTGAGGCGCTGGTGGACCGCGCGGCCCGGCGGGTGCTGCTGCAGAAGTGCGAGCTCGGCCTGCTGGACGTGGACTGGCGGCCGGAGCCGGCGGGGCCGGTGGACCTGGACTCGGCGGAGAACCGGGCCGTGGCCCGGCGGCTGGCCGAGGAGTCGGTGGTGCTGCTGGACAACCCCGGCGGGCTGCTGCCGCTGGCCCCCGGCGCCCGGATCGCGGTGGTCGGCCCGCGCGCGGCGGACGCGCTCGCCCTGCTCGGCTGCTACTCCTTCCCCTCCCATGTCCTCACCCAGCACCCCGAGGTCCCGCTCGGCATCGAGGTCCCCACGGTCCTGGACGCGCTGCGCGCCGAACTCCCCGATGCCAAGGTGACCTTCGACGAGGGCTGCGGGGTCTCGGATGCGGACACCGGCGGCTTCGAGGAGGCGGTGGCCCGGGCGGCGGAGGCGGACGTGTGCGTGGCGGTGCTCGGCGACCGGGCGGGCCTGTTCGGCCGGGGCACCTCCGGCGAGGGCTGCGACGTCGCCGATCTCCAACTGCCGGGATTGCAGGCGGAGTTGCTGGAACGGCTGGTGGCGACGGGGGTCCCGGTGGTGCTGGTGCTGCTCACCGGGCGGCCGTACACCCTGGGCCGCTGGCACGGCCGGCTCGGCGCGGTCGTCCAGGCCTTCTTCCCCGGCGAGGAGGGAGGCCCGGCGGTGGCCGGGGTGCTGTCCGGCCGGGTGAACCCCTCCGGGCGCCTCCCGGTGAGCGTGCCGCGCGTGCCCGGCGGCCAGCCCTGGACCCATCTCCAGCCCCCGCTGGGCCTGGCCGGCGAGGTCAGCAGCCTGGACCCGACCCCGCTGTACCCGTTCGGCCACGGCCGCTCGTACACGACGTTCAGCTGGGAGGACGTCCACGGCACCGGGACCGAGATCCCGACCGACGGCTCGTACGACCTCTCCCTCACCGTCCGCAACACCGGCGACCGCGCCGGGGCCGAGGTCGTCCAGCTGTATCTGCACGACCCGGTGGCGAGCGTGACCCGGCCCGACGTACGGCTGATCGGGTACCGGCGGGTGGCGCTGACCCCGGGCGGATCCCGCCGGCTGACCTTCCGCTTCCACGCCGACCTGTCCGCGTTCACGGACCGCACCGGGGCACGGGTGGTGGAGCCGGGCGCGCTGGAGCTGCGGCTGGCCGCGTCGAGCACGGACGTACGGCACTCGGCACGGATCCGGCTGACCGGGCCGGTGCGGACGGTGGGAGCCGAGCGGCGGCTGCGGTGCGAGGTGGAGGTGTCCGAGGGAACCGATTGAACGCCAGGGGTCGGGTGGAACGTATGGGGCTGCGGCGGAACCACATCGAACCAAGTTTCGCAAGACCCCTGACACGGGCGTTCAGGTTGCTTTCAGGTCGCCCCTGGCAGGGTCGGGCCGTAAACGATCACCCCCCACCTGGCAGGAGCGGTTTTGACGACGACGAAATCCGTCATGAAGAAACTGCCCGAGGTCACCCTCGCGTTCTGGATCATGAAGATCGCGGCAACGACCCTGGGCGAGACCGCGGGAGACCTGTTCTCCCAGACGCTCAAGCTCGGCTACTTCCCCACCACCATCGCCCTGTTCCTGGTCTTCGTGGTGACGCTGGTGGTGCAGCTGCGCTCCGCGCGCTACAACCCGTTCTTCTACTGGACGGTGATCCTGTCGACCTCCATGGCCGGCACCACCATGTCCGACTTCATGAACCGCGACGCCAGCGCCCGGTACCTCTCGAACGGCGCGACGAAGCTGGGCTGGGGCCCGCAGGGGCTGGGCCTCGGCTATCCGGAGGGCGCCGCGATCCTGATCTCGATCCTGCTGCTGATCTTCCTCGGCTGGAAGCTGAGCGGGATGACCTTCCAGATCACCGAGATCGTCACCTTCCGGGGCGAGGCCCTGTTCTGGTCGGCGATCCTCGTCTCGAACACCCTCGGCACCTCGATGGGCGACTTCCTGTCCGACAGCTCGGGTCTGGGCTATCTGGGCGGCGCGGCCCTGGTGACCGGCGTGCTGCTGGTCCTGGTCGCCCTGATGAGGGTCCCGGCGGTGCCGAACGTCCTGCTCTTCTGGATCGCGTTCGTGCTGACCCGCCCGCTGGGCGCCACGGCCGGCGACTTCCTGACCAAGCCGGTCGCCAAGGGAGGCCTGGACCTGGGTACGGCCGGTTCCTCGGCGGTGCTGCTCGCGGTGCTGTTCGGCCTGATGGGCTACGCCCACGTCAAGGAGCGGCGGGCCGCCGCCCCGGCCTTCGGGGGCCCCGGGGCGGAGGCGGTCCAGCCCGAGGAGGCCGGGCGCCGGTAACCAACGCGAAACCCCGCCCCGGATGTCCCGGGGCGGGGTTTCGTGTGGAGCGCCGGGCAGGCCTTGCACCTGCATCTCCCCGCAGGAAGCGGGACGTCTTTCCTTGGACCACCAACGCACTGCGTCCGGGACGGTTTCCGATGTCCGGGTTCCGGCCGTTCGCTGTGTGATGATCATAGCCCAGGTCGGGGGGATCTTGGCAACTCAGCCGTCGGCCACCGACTCGAACCGCCAGCGGTGCACCGGCCGCGTCACCAGCTCTTCTGCGGGCTCCGGAAGTTCGGGGATCACGGCGTCGTACGGCGCATCCCACCAGGTGATGACCAGCACCCGGTCCTGCGGCGCGCGGAGGGTCTCGCGGCGCAGCGGCTCCGGGTCCAGCGGCTGCTGTCGCACCCAGGCGAGCAGTTCCTCACCCAGGCCCTCGACGGCCCGGGCCTCCCACATCAGGGCGATGGTCACGAGTACAGGTTCTCCCTGCTGATCTCGTGCACATGGTCGTGGTCGGCCGGGACGTGCGGGTCCGTGACCGGCAGGGAGGAGTCGGCCGACAGGTCCCAGCCGGAGGCGGCCCGGTTGCGGGCGACCATCTCGGCGCCGAGCGCGGCCACCATCGCGCCGTTGTCCGTGCACAGCTTGGGGCGCGGCACGCGCAGCCGGATGCCGGCCGCCTCGCAGCGCTCCTGGGCGAGGGCCCGCAGCCGCGAGTTGGCCGCGACACCGCCGCCGATCATCAGGTGGTCGACGCCCTCGTCCTTGCAGGCGCGGACGGCCTTGCGGGTCAGGACGTCCACGACGGCCTCCTGGAAGGAGGCGGCCACGTCACGCACCGGGACCTCCTCGCCGGCTGCGCGCCTGGCCTCGATCCAGCGGGCCACGGCCGTCTTCAGCCCGGAGAAGGAGAAGTCGTAGACGGGGTCGCGGGGGCCGGTCAGGCCGCGCGGGAAGGCGATCGCCTCCGGGTCGCCCTCGCGCGCGTACCGGTCGATGACCGGGCCGCCGGGGAAGCCCAGATTCAGCACCCGGGCGATCTTGTCGAAGGCCTCGCCGGCCGCGTCGTCGATGGTGGAGCCCATGGGGCGGACGTCGGAGGTGATGTCCTCGGACAGCAGCAGCGACGAGTGCCCTCCGCTGACCAGCAGGGCCATCGTCGGCTCGGGCAGCGGGCCGTGCTCCAGCTGGTCGACGCAGATGTGCGAGGCGAGGTGGTTGACGCCGTACAGGGGCTTGCCGAGGGCGTAGGCGTACGCCTTGGCCGCCGAGACGCCGACGAGCAGGGCGCCCGCGAGACCGGGACCGGCGGTGACGGCGATGCCGTCGAGGTCCCTGGCGCTCACGCCCGCCTGCTTCAGCGCCCGGTCGATCGTCGGGACCATCGCCTCCAGGTGCGCCCGCGACGCCACCTCCGGTACGACACCGCCGAAGCGGGCGTGCTCGTCCACGCTGGAGGCGACGGCGTCCGCCAGCAGGGTGGTGCCGTGGACGATGCCGACGCCGGTCTCGTCACAGGAGGTCTCGATGCCGAGGACGAGAGGTTCGTCAGCCATTGATATCGGTTCCTTGTGCTGAAGCTGAGGGGTCGGTCAAGCGCATCACCAGGGCGTCCACGTTGCCCGGCTGGTAGTAGCCGCGTCTGAAGCCGATGGGTTCGAAGCCGAAGCGCTCGTAGAGCTTCTGGGCGCGCACGTTGTCGACCCGGCACTCGAGCATCACCTCGTGGCACTCGAACGCGGTCGCCGCGCGCAGCAGCTCGGCCAGCAGCCGCGCGCCGAGGCCGGTGCCCTGGAACTCGCGCGCCACGGCGATCGTCTGGACGTCGCCCTGCTCACCGGCGGCGACCAGTCCGGCGTAGCCGACGATGCGGCCATCGGTCTCGGCCACGAGATAGCGCCGGGTCGCCTCGGCGCCCCGGGAGTGCGCCAGCTCGGACCAGAACATGCCCCGGGACCAGGCGTCCTCGGGGAACAGGTCCTTCTCCAACTCCAGGACCGGGTCGATGTCCCACCAGCGCATCTCGCGCAGTCGTACGGTCACTTCGGGGTGACCACCTTGTAGTTCTTGGGCACCTGCGCGTCCGGGCGGCGCAGATACAGCGGCCGGGGTGCCGGCAGCTCCTCGCCGGCGGCCAGCTTCTCGACGGCGAACGAGGCGAGGGCGGCGGCGGAGACATGCTCGGGCTCGTGGGCGCCCGGGAACGTGTCCGGGTAGAGCAGCGCGCCCGCGCCCACCGCCGGCAGGCCCGCGACCTGCTCGGCGATGTCGGCCGGCCGGTCCACGGCCGGGTCGGTCAGCCGGGTGCGGGAGTCGGCGTACTTCGCCCAGTAGACCTCCTTGCGCCGGGCGTCGGTCGCCACGACGAAGGGGCCCTTCTCGATGTCGGCGGCGTAGGCGAGGCCGTCCAGCGTGCACACGCCGTGGACGGGGACGCCGAGCGCCAGGCCGAAGGTGTCGGCGGTCATGAGGCCGACGCGCAGACCGGTGTAGGGGCCGGGGCCGATGCCGACGACGATGCCGGTGACGGCGTCCAGCCGGAGTCCGGCCTCGGCGAGCACACGGTCCACGGCCGGCAGCAGCAGCTCTCCGTGCCGGCGCGCGTCCACCTGACTCGACGAGGCGATGACGTCCGTGCCGTCGTGCAGCGCGACGGTGACGGCGGGTGTTGCGGTATCCAGAGCGAGCAAGAGCACGCGAACAGCCTACGGCGCCCGCGCCGTGTGCATGGCCGTCCCGGGCGGACGGTCACTGACTGCTACCGTCTGTACGAAGTACGACATATCGCATCAGGAACATGAGCGCATCAGGACCCTGAGGAAGAGGTGAGCATGGCGGGGACCAGCTCGCTGATCGTGGCCGGCCTCACCGCGGCGGCCCTCGGAGCCGTCGGCTTCCTCGGCTACCAGGCCCGGGAGACCGCACCGGCACACCTGAGCGGCAGCCCCGGCCCGAACGCGGCGAGCTCGGGCAGGACCCCCGGGGGCCGGCACAGCCCGTCCTCGGTGCCACGCGGGTCCGGTACGGGTGAACGGGTCGTGTACTCGGTGGACGACGACCGGGTCTGGCTGGTCGACCAGGGGAACCGGATGGAGCGCAGCTTCAGGGTCGCCCCCGGCACGGTCGACCCCCCGCCGGGCACGTACTGGGTGACGTCCCGGTCGAGCGCGACCACCGGCACGGACGGCGTCCCCGTCGAGCACGTGGTCCGGTTCACCAGCGTGCAGGGGCTGGTGATCGGGTTCAGCGCGGCCACCGCTCCGCGAGCGGCTGCCGCCGGGCCGAGCGTGCGGACCGGGGGGATCCGGGAGACGCGGGCCGATGGGGAGGCGATGTGGATGTTCGCGACCATCGGGGTCAAGGTGGTGGTGATCCGCTAAGCGGCGTGCCTCGACAGGCCGTCCGGCGGCTGCGGGTCCGTCGTGTCCGGGCGCGTCCCCACGGCGGTAGCCGCATGTTCGGCGGGGCCCCGCGCTCCTTCGGGGCGGGCTTCCGGGGCCCGGGGTGGACAGGAGACCGTTTTCGCCGCCTCGCACGACGCCAGCAGGTCATGCATGGACACCCCGATGGGCCGAGGCTCGGTCATGGACGCCTCCTGAAGTGCGGGGGCGGGCGTAGATAGGCAGGCCTAACCACGAACTGGATACCATGTGACCACGCGCGGGACCCCCGGCGCAACATGTTGCCGACGGCTTGTCGGAATACTGGCGCTCAGGCCGTGAGCATCTCCAGGCCGGCGTCCGCCCAGCGCTCCCCCAGCCCCGTCAGGGTGACGTGCCGTACCTCGTCCGTGCCCGGGGGTTCGGGGGTGTCCCCCGATGTCACAGTGCCGACGGCGCGGTGGATGACCACCTGCAGCCGGTCCTCGGTCAGCTCCTCGACCTTGCCCTCGCCCCACTCCACGACGATCACCGAGTCGGGCAGGTTCACGTCGAGGTCCAGGTCCTCCATCTCGTCCAGGCCGCCGCCGAGCCGGTAGGCGTCCACGTGGACGAGGGGCGGGCCGTCGCCCAGGGAGGGGTGCACCCGGGCGATCACGAAGGTCGGGGAGGTGACCGCGCCGCGCACGCCGAGCCCCTCGCCGAGCCCGCGGGTCAGCGTGGTCTTGCCCGCGCCGAGCTCACCGCTGAGCATCACCAGGTCGCCCGCGCGCAGCAGCTTGGCCAGCCTGCGGCCCAGGTCTCGCATCTGCTCGGGCGAGGTGATCGTCAGCCGGGTCTCAGCGGGGTCCTGCGGTGCTGCTGGTGCTTCCATAGCCCATAACCGTAGCCCCTGCGGGCACCGCACCCGCGCGGGTGAGCAGGTCGGCGAGGCGGTCGGTGACCACTTCCGGGTGTTCCAGCATCACCAGGTGCCCGGCGTCCGGGACGAGGACCAGCTCGGCGTCGGGCAGCAGGTCGGCTATGGCCTCGCTGTGCTCGCTGGGCGTGACCAGGTCCCGGACGCCGGCCAGCACCAGCACCGGCATGTCCCGGAAGCAGGCGAGCGCCTCGGTCTTGTCGTGGTCGGTGAAGGCCGGGTAGAACTCGGCGACCACGTCGATCGGCGTGGACTCGATCATGCGCTCCGCGAACCGCTCGACGGCCGGGTCGACGTCCCGACCCGCGAACGAGTAGCGCTTGATGATCCCGGCGAACAGGTCGGCGGTGGCCCGGCGCCCCTTCTCCACCAGCTCCGCCTGCTGCCCGAGGGCCTTCAGCACTCCGGGCAGGATCCGGCGCACCGCGTTGACGCCGGCGAGCGGCAGCCCGAAGTTGACCTCGCCCAGCCGCCCGGACGACGTACCGACGAGGGCGGTGGCGACCACTCGCTCCTGGATCAGTTCGGGGAACTGGGCGGCGAGCGCCATGACCGTCATCCCGCCCATCGAATGGCCGACCAGCACGATCGGGCCCTCCGGTACGGCGGCGTCGAGGACCGCCTTCAGATCGCGGCCGAGCTGGTCGATGGTGACCGGCACCCGGTCCCGCATCTGGGCCACCCCCCGCCCGGAGCGGCCGTGGCTGCGCTGGTCCCAGTGCACGGTCCGCACGACCCCGCGCAGGGCCGCGCGCTGGAAGTGCCAGGAGTCCTGGCTGAGGCAGTAGCCGTGGCAGAAGACGACGGTCACGGGCGCGGGGGCCTTGCGGCCGAAGAGGCGGCGCCGGCGCGGGGAGACGTTCGGCCCCGGGTCGGGCTCGACCTCGTCGACCTCGTAGTACAGCTCGGTGCCGTCGTCGGCGATCGCCTTGCCGGGGGTGCCGCGCAAGGTGCCGTAGGGGCCCGCGGAGTCCAGCGCGAGCCGGGCCTTCCTGCGCATCCCGCGCCCCACCGTCATCCGCTCTATGGCGACGCCGGCCGCCGCGCCCGCGGCGATCACGCCTATCGCGGCGCCGGCGATGCCGGTCGCTTTGCGCCAGCTGCCGACCGCCCCCGCGGCGGAGGCGGCGGCCGCGGAGGCGACGACGTCCGCCATGGCCTCGGCACTGCTCTCGCTCACGTACCGCTCCTCTTCGCCGTACTGCAGTTCACTGGGTGGGTGCGACGATGGTGCCTGTGCTGCCGCTGTAACAGGTATGACCGGAGTTACACGTGATCCCCGTCGCGCCTCTCGAACGGGTTACCGAAGTCCTTCCCCGTTCACATGAACTCGGTCACACGGACGCCTTTACAAGGACGCATTTACACGGAGGCATTCACATAGACGCGCGGAACCCGGGTTCCGATCCGCGTGACGATCTCGTACGCGATCGTGCCGCAGGCCTGCGCCCAGTCCTCGGCGGTGGGCTCACCGCGGTCGCCGGGCCCGAACAGCACGGCCTCGCTGCCCGCCTCGGGCTCGTCGCCCCCGAGGTCCACCACGAACTGGTCCATGGCCACCCGGCCGGCGACCGTGCGCCACTTGCCGTCGACCAGCACCGGTCCGGTGCCGGAGGCGTGCCGGGGAATGCCGTCCGCGTAGCCCACGGGCACCAGGCCGAGGGTGGTTTCGCCGGGCGTGACGTAGTGGTGGCCGTAGCTGATGCCGTGCCCGCCGGGTACGCGCTTGACCAGGGCCAGCGAGGCGGCGAGCGTCATCACCGGGCGCAGCCCGAAGTCGGCCGGGGTGCCCAGCTCCGGGCTGGGCGAGATGCCGTACAGGGCGATGCCCGCGCGGACCAGGTCGAAGTGGGTCTCGGGCAGGGTGAGGGCGGCGGGCGAGTTGGCGATGTGCCGCACCTCGGGGCGCACGCCCTGCTCCTCGGCGTACGCCAGCATCTCCCGGAAGCGGGCGAGCTGGGCGGCGATGGAGGGGTGGCCGGGCTCGTCGGCGCAGGCGAAGTGCGACCACAGCCCGGTGACCTTCACCAGCCCCTCGGCCTCGGCGCGCAGGGACTCGGCGACCAGCTCGGCCCAGTCCGGGCCGGGCTGGCAGCCGTTGCGGCCGAGCCCGGTGTCGGCCTTGAGCTGCACGCGCGCGGCGCGCCCGGCCTCGCGGGCGGCCGCGACGACCTCCCGCAGCGCCCACATGCCGCTCAGCGACACGTCGATGCCGGCCTCGATCGCCTGCCGCCAGGGGCCGCCCGGCACCCACAGCCAGCACAGGATCGGGCCCGGCAGCCCGGCCGCGCGCAGCGCGAGGGCCTCCTCGGGCGTGGCCGTGCCGAGCCAGGTCGCGCCCGCCGCGAGGGCCTCGCGGGCGCACGGCAGCGCCCCGTGGCCGTAGCCGTCGGACTTGACCACGGCCATCAGGGCCGCACCCGGCGTCCGGGCACGCAGGGCACGCACATTGGCCCGCAGGGCGCCCAGGTCGATCTCGGCGCGGGCGCGCAGGGGGGCGGTCGGCACAGTCGCAGTCTCACTCATCGCGCCCCCAGTCTCTCAGAGGGCAGAGGGCCGTCGGGGCCCCGGTCGCGGTCTTCCGGAAGCTCAGGTACCCGGCCGTCTCCCCCACACGTAGACGTGGTCGCCCTTCTTCAGTACGTCCCACAGCGTGCGCGCGTCGGAGAGCTTCAGATTGACGCAGCCCATGGAGCCGACGGTGGTGTAAATGCTGCCGTAGATGGCGTGGAAGGCCTGGCCGCCGTCGAAGAACTGGGCGTACGGCATCGGTTCGTTGTAGAGGGTCGACACGTGGTTCTTGTGCCGCCAGTAGACGGTGTGCCAGCCCTTGCGCGTGACATACCCCTGGCGCCCGCTGCGCATGGGCACCGGACCGAACACCACCTTGGAGCCCTGCTGCACCCAGGTGAGCTGACGGTCCAGATCGACGCAGGCGACCTTGTACGACCGGACCGGGCACTTTCTGGCCGCGTTCGGGTTCTTCCTCGCCGAGGCGAGCATCATGGTCGACCAGGTGACGGGCCCGGCGAAGCCGATGGCGGGCTTGATCTTGTTCTTGATCTGGTACGCCTGGATGGCCTTGCAGTCGGCGGCGGACTGCTTCCCGTCGACCTTCAGCTTCAGCCAGCTCTCCACCTGCCGCTGATAGGGCCCGGTCTGCTTGCTGCACGTCGTCTTGCCCACGGCGTCGGAGAGCGGCACGTACTCGATGAGGTCGTACGTCCCCGGCGCCGCGTCCTTCGGCTCGACGGCGTCCTCCGCCCTGGTCGGCGTGTACACCTTCGGCGGCAACGCCTGGTCGGGCGTGTCGATCTGCCAGGGCCGGCCGGGCCCGGGGGCGACACCGGGGACCAGCTCGGGGGCGGCGGGAGCCGAGGGCACGGGGGCGCTGACCGCTGAGGAGGCCACGGCGGTGCCGGCCGCCGGGAGGGCCGTCGCGGTGGCCAGCAGCACCGCGACACCTCTGGAGGCGATTCGTCTGCTGATCATGAGATCAGCCAAGCGTGCGGCTCCGCCGGATCAGCGGTGCCGCGCGGGAGGGTTCACCCGGGGGATGGCACGCCCGCCGGCTCGGGGCACCGTCCGTCGGCTACAGCACGCGTACGTCCCGCCAGGCCCGCGGAATGTGCTCCGCCACGTCATGCGCCCCCACCGGCGCCCCGTCCGCCGCGAAACGGCCGGCGAGGCCGTGCAGATACGCGGCCGCACTGCCCGCGTCCAGCGCCGACAGGCCCGCCGCCAGCAACGACCCGCCGAGCCCCGACAGCACATCACCGCTCCCCGCCGTGGCCAGCCAGGAGGTCCCCGTGGCGTTCACCCGCACGGCCCCGCCCCCGGCGTCGGCGACCAGGGTCGTGGACCCCTTCAACAGCACCGTCGCCCGGTACGCCGCCGCCAACTCGCGCACCGCGGCCAGCCGGGCCCCCTCGACCTCCTCGCGCCGCACGCCGAGCAGCGCGGCCGCCTCCCCGGCATGGGGTGTCATCAGCGTCGGTGCCGTGCGCCCCCGCACCGCGTCCCGCTCGGCCAGCCGCAGCCCGTCCGCGTCGAGCAGCACCGGCACGTCCGCCGCGAGCACCTCGGCCACGGCCGCGGCATCGTCCCCGGCGCCCGGCCCGACCACCCAGGCCTGTACCCGCCCCGCCTTCGCCGGTCCCCGGTCGGACACCAGGGTCTCCGGGAAACGGGCGATGACCGCATCCCCCGCGGGCCCGACGTACCGGACGGCCCCCGCCCCGCCGCGCAGCGCCCCGGAGACGGCGAGCACGGCGGCGCCGGGATAGCGCGCGGACCCGGCGGCGATGCCGACGACCCCGCGCCGGTACTTGTCGCTCTCCCCGCCGGGCACCGGCAACAGCCGTGCCACATCGGCGTGTTGGAGGGCCTGCAGCTCGGGCTCTGCGGGCAGTTCGAGACCGATGCCGACGAGCCGGACGACCCCGGCGTACTCCCGCGCCGGATCGATCAGCAGCCCCGGTTTGTACGTCCCGAAGGTCACCGTCAGATCGGCCCGGACCGCGGCCCCCCGCACCTGACCGGTGTCCGCCTCGACCCCGCTCGGCAGGTCGACGGCCACCACCGCCGCCCGGGACCGCTCGGCGACGGCGGCCAGAGTCTCGGCATCGGGCCGCAGCCCGCCCTTGCCGCCGATCCCGACGATCCCGTCCACCACGAGGTCGGCCCGCTCGATCAGCCCGGCGGCGGACTCCGCCGCGGCGGCCGCGCCGCCCGCCCGCCGCAGCGCGGCCAGCCCGCCCGCGTGCGCCCGTTCGGGCGTGAGGAGTACGGCGGTGACCCCGGCGCCGCGCCGGGCCAGCCGCGCCCCCGCGTACAGCGCGTCCCCGCCGTTGTCGCCGCTGCCGACGAGCAGCACCACCCGGCTGCCGTACACCCGTCCGAGCAACTCGGCGCAGGCGGCGGCCAGTCCCGCGGCGGCCCGCTGCATCAGCGCACCCTCCGGCAGCCGCGCCATCAGCGCCCGTTCGGCCGCCCTTACCGTCTCCACGCTGTACGCACTACGCATGGCACCGAGTCTGCCCCGCAACGGCCCTGGCCCACACCCGGGGCGCCAGGGCCTAACCCTCGGCGACCACCACGGCCGAGGCCACGCCCGCGTCATGACTGAGCGACACATGCCAGGCCCGCACGCCCAGCTCGGCGGCCCGCGCGGCCACGGTGCCCGTCACCCGCAGCCGGGGCTGCCCGTTGTCCACGACGTACACCTCGGCATCGGTCCAGTGCAGCCCGGGCGGTGCCCCCAGCGCCTTCGCCAGCGCCTCCTTGGCGGCGAACCGGGCCGCGAGCGAGGCGATCCCGCGCCGTTCCCCGCTGGGCAGCCACAGCTCCCGCTCGACGAACAGCCGGTCGGCCATCCCCGGCGTCCGCTCCAGCGAGGCGCGAAACCGGTCGATCTCGGCGACGTCGATCCCCACTCCGATGATGCTCATGCCGGGCAGCCTACGGTCGCGGCCCCAGCGGCACCCGCCCACCTGCCGAAACCCGACTGCCGGTCAGGGCGCGTGCCGTCTAGGCTCCGCCCATGACGTCCCAGGCCTATCTCTCCGAACTCTTCTCGCTGGACGGCCGTGTCGCCGTGGTGACCGGAGGCAGTTCCGGCATCGGCCGGGCCATCGCCGGAGCGCTGGCGCGGGCCGGTGCGAGCGTGGTGGTCGTGGCCCGCAGGAAGGAGCAACTGCAGGACACCGTCGGCGAGTTGACGGCCGAGGGCGGCCGGGCCGGCTGGGTCGCGGCCGATCTGGGCACCCGCGACGGCGTGCGCGCGGCGGCCGAGGAGGCGGCCGGTGTCTTCGGTGAGCCGGACATCCTCGTCAACTCCGCCGGGATCAACCTGCGGCCGCCGATGGACGAACTGGGCGAGGACGTGTGGGACGCCACGCTGGCCGTGAACCTTCACGCGCCCTTCCTGCTGGGGCAGCGGTTCGGGCCCGGCATGGCCGAGCGCGGCTTCGGCCGGATCATCCACATCACCTCCCAGCAGGCCCACCGCGCCTTCGTGCAGAGCGGGGCCTACGGCGTCTCCAAGGGCGCGCTGGAGTCGCTGGCCCGCTCGCAGGCCGAGGCCTGGTCACCGTACGGCGTCACCGTCAACACCCTGGTGCCGGGCTTCGTGATGACGCCGCTCAACCGGCGGCTGTCGTCCGACCCGGAGAAGGTGACCGCCCTGGCCGCCCGCACGATGACCGGCCGCAACGGCCTCGCCGAGGACTTCGAAGGCGCGGCCGTCTTCCTCGCCGGCCGCGCCTCCGCCTACGTCACCGGCCAGTCGATCTTCGTGGACGGCGGCTTCTCGGTCCACTGACCACCGACCCACTGACCACCGACACCGGCAGCCGAGCGGCTACTCCACCGTCACCGACTTGGCCAGGTTCCGCGGCTGATCCACCTCGTTCCCCCTGGCGGTGGCCAACTCGCAGGCGAAGACCTGCAACGGCACCGTCGCCACCAGCGGCTGCAGCAGGGTCGGGGTGGCCGGGATCCGGATCAGGTGGTCGGCGAAGGGGACCACCGCCTCGTCACCCTCCTCCGCGATCACGATCGTGCGCGCCCCGCGGGCCCGGATCTCCTGGATGTTGGAGACGATCTTGTCGTGCAGCACCGAGCGGCCGCGCGGGGAGGGGACGACGACCACGACCGGCACGTCCTCCTCGATCAGCGCGATCGGGCCGTGCTTGAGCTCGCCCGCCGCGAAGCCCTCGGCGTGCATGTAGGCGAGTTCCTTGAGCTTCAGGGCGCCTTCGAGGGCGACCGGATAGCCCACGTGCCGGCCGAGGAACAGCACCGTGTTCTTCGAGGCGAGGCTCCGGGCCAGCGCGCGCACCGGCTCCATCGTCTCCAGGACCCGCTCGACCTCCACCGAGATCCGGGACAGGTCCTTGATGACCGCCTGGATCTCGTCGCCCCACTTGGTGCCGCGCACCTGGCCCAGGTACAGCGCGACCAGGTAGCAGGCCACCAGCTGGGTCAGGAACGCCTTGGTGGAGGCGACGGCGACCTCCGGGCCGGCGTGCGTGTACAGCACCGCGTCCGACTCGCGCGGGATCGTCGAGCCGTTGGTGTTGCAGATCGCCAGCACCTTGGAACCCTGCTCGCGGGCGTGCCTGAGGGCCATCAGGGTGTCCATGGTCTCGCCGGACTGGGAGATGGCGATGACCAGGGAGCGGCCGTCCAGGATCGGGTCCCGGTAGCGGAACTCGCTGGCGAGCTCCACCTCGCACGGGATGCGCGTCCAGTGCTCGATGGCGTACTTGGCGATCAGGCCGGCGTGGAAGGCCGTACCGCACGCGACGATGACGACCTTGTCGATCTCCCGCAGCTCGGACGGGGAGATACGGACCTCGTCCAGCGTCAGCGAACCCGACGGGTCGATGCGGCCGAGCAGCGTGTCGGCGACTGCCTTGGGCTGCTCGGCGATCTCCTTGAGCATGAAGTAGTCATACCCCCCCTTTTCCGCGGCGGAGGCGTCCCAGTCCACGTGGTAGCTGCGCACATCGGCCGGGCGGCCGTCGAAGCCCGTGACCGTCACGCCGTCCCGGCGCAGCTCCACCACCTGGTCCTGCCCCAGCTCGATCGCGGAGCGCGTGTGGGCGATGAACGCGGCGACGTCCGAGGCCAGGAAGGCCTCGCCCTCTCCGACACCCACCACGAGCGGCGAGTTCCGCCGCGCGCCGACGACCACGTCGGGCTCGTCGGCGTGCACCGCGACCAGCGTGAACGCGCCCTCCAGCCGCCGGCACACCAGCCGCATGGCCTCCGCGAGGTCCGCGCAGGCGGAGAACTCCTCGGCCAGCAGGTGGGCGACGACCTCGGTGTCCGTCTCGGACGTCAGCTCGTGGCCGCGCTCGGCGAGTTCGGCCCGCAGGACCGCGAAGTTCTCGATGATGCCGTTGTGGACGACGGCGACCCGGCCCGCGTTGTCGAGATGCGGGTGGGCGTTGGCGTCGGTGGGGCCGCCGTGCGTGGCCCATCGGGTGTGTCCGATGGCCGTCGTGCCCGTCGGCAGCGGCCGTTCGACCAGCTCCTTCTCCAGGTTGACCAGTTTCCCGGCCTTCTTCGCCGCGGCCAGCCCGCCGTCGGCCAGCACGGCGACACCGGCCGAGTCGTAACCCCGGTACTCCAGCCGCTTCAGCCCGGCCATCACGACCTCGAGCCCCGACTGTGACCCTACGTATCCAACGATTCCGCACATGGGCCGCAGCCTACGGGCCACCTCAGGCCGGAAACCGCTTGCGCCTGCCCGGATTCGGAAATTCCCAGCGTCATACGAGCGGCCGGTCCGGCGGGAACCGGCCCCGCGTGACGGAGCCCACCCACCGTCCCGTTCAAACTCCGTTAACAATGGACTGTGATCTCACCGGTCTCCTCGATGCCCCGGAGCGCCCACCGGCAC
The DNA here is from genome assembly GCF_053597455.1 of Streptomyces sp. NPDC001393. Lineage (NCBI taxonomy): Bacteria > Bacillati > Actinomycetota > Actinomycetes > Kitasatosporales > Streptomycetaceae > Streptomyces > Streptomyces sp. NPDC001393. The sequence goes on along the minus strand of NZ_JBSFIH010000004.1, from coordinate 98,436 downwards.
AGGCCGGAGGCGACTCCCTACGTCGACCTCACCCGCGCCGAGTGGAGCGCGCTGCGCGACAAGACGCCGCTGCCGCTCACCGCCGAGGAGGTGGAGAGGCTGCGCGGTCTGGGCGATGTGATCGACCTGGACGAGGTGCGCGACGTCTACCTCCCGCTCTCCCGGCTCCTCAATCTCTACGTCGGCGCCACGGACGGCCTCAGAGGCGCGCTGAACACCTTCCTCGGCGAGCAGGGCTCCCAGTCCGGCACCCCGTTCGTGATAGGGATCGCCGGATCCGTGGCGTGCGGCAAGTCGACCGTCGCCCGTCTCCTGCAGGCCCTCCTCTCCCGCTGGCCCGAGCACCCGCGCGTGGAGCGGGTGACCACCGACGGTTTCCTGCTGCCGACCAAGGAGCTCCAGGCCCGCGGCCTGATGTCGCGGAAAGGTTTCCCCGAGTCCTACGACCGCCGGGCCCTGACCCGTTTCGTCGCCGACATCAAGGCGGGGAAGGACGAGGTCACCGCGCCCGTCTACTCCCACCTGATCTACGACATCGTCCCGGACGAGAAGCTCGTCGTCCGCCGGCCCGACATCCTGATCGTCGAGGGCCTCAACGTCCTGCAGCCCGCCCTGCCCGGCAAGGACGGCCGTACCCGGGTCGGTCTCGCCGACTACTTCGACTTCAGCGTGTACGTCGACGCGAACGCCGAGGACGTCGAGCGCTGGTACCTCAACCGCTTCAAGAAGCTGCGCCAGACCGCCTTCCAGGACCCGAACTCGTACTTCCGCAAGTACACCCAGGTGTCCGAGGAGGAGGCCCTCGACTACGCCCGCACGCAGTGGCGGACGATCAACAAGCCCAACCTGGTGGAGAACATCGCCCCGACCCGCGGCCGGGCCACCCTGGTGGTCCGCAAGGGCCCGGACCACAAGGTGCAGCGGCTGAGGCTGCGCAAGCTGTGACGCAGTCTGTCGGATGCCCTGGTGGGCGTGGTGTCGGCCGGCACGCTCACGCTGCTGGCCCGAAGTGGCTGTGGGCGAGGCAGCGCGAGCGTACGGCGCGGGCCGGCGGCCTCTAGAACACTCTCTCGCAGTTCATGACCGTGTCACCGGGGTCGCGGAACACCGTGTCGGTGCCACCGCCGCAGTTCACGACGTCACCACCGGCGTTGTCCTGCACACTGATCGTGTCGTTGCCGCCGTTGGTGGTCACCATGTCGACACCCGTACCGGCGTCGATGGTGGAGTTGACCGGAGCCAGGGAACCGTCGAAGGTGTCGTTCCCATCGCCGAGTTGGACCGCGATGCTGGTGACAACGCCGCAGTCGACGCTGTTGGGGTCGTTGGGCACGCGGGTGCACCCCGGACCGACCGCGATGCCCGTGGTGTCGGTGAAGATCAGATGGTGGGTCATGGGGTCGACTCTGGCCGTGACGTGGTTCGCCACGCCGGAGCGAGCCTGGAGCAAAGCCATGCCGAAGAGCCGGAACGCCGTGGAGCCCGGTGTCTGGGCGGCGGCCGGGGTGGCGGCCGAGGTGACGAGAACACCCGCCACCAGGGCCGAACCGACCGCTCGCTTCAAGGTACTGCTCACGATCTTCATGCTGCGTTTTCTCACTTCCGTCGATGGGGGCACGCCACACGGGACGGCCTCGACGGAAGGGATACCGACAGCGATCGGTTACGCATCCTTTATTACGTTCATAGGGTGATCCGCGTCGCACGAAAGGGCGCACACCTGTGGGACTTCCGGGGCAGGAGACGCTCCCGCCCCGGCCGGATCCCGTCGGCCTAACCCAGCGCCGACTTCACCGCGTCGGCCAGCCGCCCGGCCACCGACCGCGCCTGGTCGATGTCGGCCGCCTCGACCATCACCCGCACCAACGGCTCGGTGCCCGACGGCCGGAGCAGCACCCGCCCGGTCTCCCCCAGCTCCCGCTCCGCCTCGGCGACGGCGGCCGCGAGATCGGCCGAGGTCTTCACCCGGGACTTGTCCACGTCCGGCACGTTGACGAGGACCTGCGGCAGCCGCTCCATCACCGACGCCAGTTCACGCAGGCCGCGGCCGGTCTCGGCGACCCGGGCCGCCAGCAGCAGGCCGGTCAGCGTGCCGTCACCGGTCGTGGCGTGGTCGAGGATGATCACGTGCCCGGACTGCTCGCCGCCGAGCGCGTACCCGTGCTCCTTCATCTCCTCCAGCACATACCGGTCGCCGACGGCGGTCTGCACCAGGTGGATCCCGGCCTTCTCCATCGCCAGCTTGAAGCCCAGGTTGGACATCACGGTGGCGACGACCGTGTCGGCCCGCAGCTCGGAGCGCTCCCGCAGGGCCAGCGCCAGCACGGAGAGGATCTGGTCGCCGTCGACCTCCTCGCCGGTGTGGTCCACGGCCAGACACCGGTCGGCGTCGCCGTCGTGCGCGATGCCGAGGTCCGCGCGGTGGTCGACCACCGCGGCCTTCAGCTTCTCGAGGTGGGTCGAGCCGCAGCCGTCGTTGATGTTGAGCCCGTCCGGCTCGGCGCCGATCGTGACGACCTCGGCGCCCGCCCGGGAGAACGCCTCCGGCGAGACCCCCGAGGCCGCGCCGTGCGCTTCGTCCAGGACGATCTTCAGGCCGTCCAGCCGGTTGGGGAGCACCGACAGGAGATGGGCGACGTACTGCTCGAAGCCCTCGTCGTACGACCGCACGCGGCCCACGCCCGCGCCCGTCGGCCGCTCCCACGGCTCGCCGTGCCGGTGCGACTCGTAGACCGCCTCGATCCGGTCCTCCAGCTCGTCGGCGAGCTTGTGGCCGCCGCGGGCGAAGAACTTGATGCCGTTGTCCGGCATGGCGTTGTGGCTGGCGGAGAGCATCACGCCCAGGTCGGCACCGAGCGCGCCGGTGAGATAGGCCACCGCGGGCGTCGGCAGCACCCCGACGCACAGCACGTCCACACCGGCGCTGGCCAGGCCCGCGACCACGGCCGCCTGGAGGAACTCCCCGGACGCCCGCGGGTCCCGGCCGACCACCGCCGTCGGCCGGTGGCCCTCGAAGGTGCCCGCCTCGGCCAGCACGTGGGCCGCCGCAACGGACAGGCCGAGCGCCATCTCGGCCGTCAGGTCCGCGTTGGCGACCCCGCGCACGCCGTCCGTCCCGAAGAGTCGTCCCACTGTTCCTCCATCCGATCGCACAAGCCTTTGAGCACCTGAGCGTCTTGTGTCGTTATACGCCCTCGGCCGGGATAAACGAACGCCCCGACGGCACACGTGGCGTGCCGCCGGGGCGTTCGGAGTACGAGCAGGCGACGCTTAGCGCTTGCTGTACTGCGGAGCCTTGCGGGCCTTCTTCAGACCGGCCTTCTTGCGCTCGACCGCACGGTCGTCGCGCTTGAGGAAGCCGGCCTTCTTCAGCGGGCCGCGGTTGTTGTCGACGTCGGCCTCGTTCAGCGCACGGGCGACACCGAGGCGGAGCGCACCGGCCTGACCGGAGACACCGCCACCCGCGATGCGGGCGATGACGTCGTAACGGCCCTCGAGCTCGAGCACCTTGAAGGGCTCGTTGACTTCCTGCTGGTGCACCTTGTTCGGGAAGTAGTCCTCGAGGGTGCGACCGTTGATCTTCCACTTGCCGGTGCCCGGAACGATCCGGACGCGGGCAATGGCGTTCTTGCGGCGGCCCAGGCCGGCGGCGGGCTGGGGCTCACCGAAGCGCGAGGCGAGGGACTCGGAGGTGTACTCACCCTCCACCGGAACCTCGGACTCGGTGGTGTAGCTCTCGATGTCTTCGATCTCTTCGATCGGCTGCTCGGCAGTGGTCTCGGCCACGATTCTCCTCAGATTCTCTTCAGTCTTAGGGGGTGGCCGGACTTACTGCGCGACCTGGGTGATCTCGAACGGCACCGGCTGCTGGGCAGCGTGCGGGTGCTGGTCACCCTTGTAGACCTTCAGCTTCGAGAGCATCTGACGGCCCAGGGAGTTCTTGGGGAGCATGCCCTTGACGGCCTTCTCGATGGCCTTCTCGGGGTTCTTGTCGAGGAGCTCGTCGTAGCGGACGGAGCGCAGACCACCCGGGTAGCCGGAGTGGCGGTACGCCATCTTCTGGGTCCGCTTGTTGCCGGAGAGGTGCACCTTGTCGGCGTTGATGATGATGACGAAGTCACCAGCGTCGACGTGCGGCGCGTAGATCGGCTTGTGCTTGCCCCTGAGAAGGGTCGCTGCGGTGGTGGCGAGACGGCCCAGGACAACGTCCTGAGCGTCGATGACGTGCCACTGGCGCGTCACATCGCCGGGCTTGGGGCTGTACGTACGCACGGTTCGTAGCCTTCGCTTCGAGTGAATGGTCCTGAACAGGTCACCGAAACGATCACGACAGCCTGGACCGCACGGCGGCGACGCATACCGCGTAGTGGGGTCGCTGGTCATCGGCCCGGTGGACCGGTGTAAGGGCCCGTCCCGTGAGAATGAGCAAGCCAATACACAACGAACAAGCAGAATACCGGGGTCGTCGGTGAGGGTCAAAACGAGCGACCGGCGTGCTCACCCTTCTCCCCCGTCTAAGATGCGCCCCATGAGTTACGGGCAGGGGGGACCCCAGTCTCAGTGGGATCCCTGGAAACGGCATTCCCAGCAGTCCTCCTGGAACAGCGGGGGTGACGACGGGACCCCGGACTGGGCGGCGCTCGCCGAGGCCTCGGAGACCCGCAACAAGCGCCGCAAACTGCTGTTCATCGGCGCCGGCGCGGTCGCCACCGTCGCGGTCGGCACGGCCGTCGCCATGGCCGTCGTCTCCGCGAACAGCGGCAACGACGCCCACGGCACGCCCACGAACCTGCCCGCGAGCGCCTCCGTGCCCAGCGGCTCGGCCACACCGTCCTTCGCGTCGACCAGCGCCCCGCCGCCGCTGGACCCGAAGGACTTCATATCCAGCGCCAAGAAGGACACCGCCCCGCTCAGCGCCGACACCCTCTTCCCGGGCACCCAGCTGACCATGGGTGACACCGTGTACAAGAAGGGCGCCACGGCCGACACCACGAACTGCGCCTCCGCCGCCGACGCCAACCTGCCGAAGATCCTCAGCGCGAACCACTGCACCCGCCTGATCCGGGTGACCTACAGCAACGGCGGCATCGCGATCACCGTCGGCGTCGCCGTCTTCGACGACCAGGCGACCGCCACGAAGGTCAGGCAGCAGGCCGCCAAGCACGCCATGGTGCGCTCCCTGCCCGGCAAGGGCGTCAAGAACTTCTGCGACGCCGCGGTCTGCCTGACGACCACGAATTCCGTCGGCCGCTACGCCTACTTCACCACCGGCGGCTTCCTCAACGGCAAGAACGTCACCAACAAGGACACGAAGGTCTTCTCCGCCGGCAACGACCTGCAGCAGTTCACCTTCAACCAGATCTACCGCCGCGGCCAGACCCAGGCGTCCGCGGCGGCGAACCGGTAGGGCCTGTCCGGCGGATCAGGTCGCGGGAAAGCGACGGCGCCTCATAAGCGCAGGTGAGCGGGGGCTGGTGCGTCCAGCTGCAAGGCGGAGCAGGGCGTCGACGCGATGGGGGTCCCCCCGCGCGAGCGAAGCCGAGCGTGGGGGAGTCGGCAACCGACGACAACGCCGCAGATGGGCGTGCCAGCCCCCGCGTCCGCGACTGGATCCGCCGGGCAGGCCCTGGGCTCAGCAGCACCCCGCCGACGGGAGCGAGCGCTTGTTGCGCGCCTCCCTGCTGCGTGCGGCCAGCAGCTCGTCGGCGGGGTAGCCGACCTCCTCCAGGGTCAGCCCGTGCGGCCGTACGACATGCACGGCGGAGTCCCGCACCCCCGCGGCCAGCACCTTCCCGGGCCACTCGGGCCCGCGGTGCCCGTCGCCGACGAACAGCAGCGCGCCGATCAGCGAGCGCACCATGTTGTGGCAGAACGCGTCGGCGCGCACGGTGGCCGTGATGATCCCGTCCGCCCCGCGCACGAGGCTCAGCTCCTGAAGGGTCCGGATGGTCGTGGCGCCTTCCCGCTTCTTGCAGTACGCGGCGAAGTCGTGCTCGCCGAGCAGCGCCCGGGCGGCCTCGTTCATGGCGTCCACGTCGAGGGGCCAGTCGTGCCACAGGACGTGGCCCCGCAGCAGGGGGTCCACTCCCCCGGGGTTGTCCGTCACCCGGTAGGCATAGCGCCGCCAGATCGCCGAGAACCGGGCGTCGAAGCCGCTGGGAGCGTCCCGGAGGGCCCACACCCGTACGTCCTTGGGCAGGCGCCCCGCGAGCCGCTTGAGCAGCTTCTCGTGGTGCTCCCGCCAGACCCCCTCGGGCAGGTCCACGTGCGCCACCTGCCCCCGCGCATGCACCCCGGCGTCGGTACGTCCGGCCACGGTCAGCTCGTACGTCTCCCTGGACCGGGTGACGGTCCGCAGCGCGTCCTCGATCTCCCCCTGCACGGTCCGCCTGCCACCGGCCTGCTTGGCCCAGCCGTGGAAGTCGGTGCCGTCGTAGGAGAGGTCGAGGCGGACACGGACGTAACCGGGCTGTACTTCACTCACCCTTAGATCCTCTCAGGTACGCAAAAGCGGGCCCGCCCGTGAAGGGCGGACCCGCTCAGCTCAAGGCAGAGCCTCAGGCCTCCGTCGACTCCTCGGCAGCGGCCTCCTCGGCCGGAGCCTCGGTGGTCTCCGCAGCCTTGGCCTCGTCGGCCTCCTTGACCGCACGCTTGGTGGCGGCCTCGGCCTCACCCACGGCCTTCTGCTGCACCGTCAGCGCCTCGACCAGCTCGATGACGGCCATGGGCGCGTTGTCGCCACGGCGGTTACCGATCTTGGTGATGCGGGTGTAGCCACCCGGACGGTTCTCGTAACGCGGGCCGATCTCGGTGAAGAGCGTGTGGACGACGCTCTTGTCCGTGATGACCTGGAGCACCTGACGGCGGTTGTGAAGGTCGCCCTTCTTCGCCTTGGTGATCAGACGCTCGGCGTACGGGCGCAGGCGGCGGGCCTTCGCCTCGGTGGTGGTGATACGGCCGTGCTCGAAGAGGCTCTTCGCCAGGTTCGCGAGGAGCAGCTTCTCGTGCGCGGCGCTGCCGCCCAGACGGGCACCCTTGGTGGGCTTCGGCATTGTTCTTCTCCTGTGTGTCTGCCCCGGCCGTGTCAGGTACCGGGGTCAGGAACCCGATGAGCGGATGCTCACCGGCTGCGACCGATCAGTACTGCTCGGTCTCCACGAAACCCGCGTCCGCGTCGTCGTCGGCGCCGAAGGCGTCGGCAGCGGCCGTGGGGTCGAATCCGGGCGGGCTGTCCTTCAGGGCCAGGCCCATGCCGGCCAGCTTCGCCTTGACCTCGTCGATGGACTTCGCACCGAAGTTGCGGATGTCCAGCAGGTCGGCCTCGGAGCGGGCGACGAGCTCACCCACGGAGTGGATGCCCTCGCGCTTGAGGCAGTTGTAGGAGCGGACCGTGAGCTCCAGCTCCTCGATCGGCAGCGCGAGGTCGGCGGCCAGGGCGGCGTCCGTGGGGGACGGGCCCATGTCGATGCCCTCGGCGTCGATGTTCAGCTCGCGGGCGAGACCGAACAGCTCGACCAGCGTCTTACCGGCGGAGGCCATGGCGTCACGGGGACGCATCGCCTGCTTGGTCTCGACGTCGACGATCAGCTTGTCGAAGTCGGTGCGCTGCTCGACACGCGTGGCCTCGACCTTGTACGTGACCTTGAGCACCGGCGAGTAGATGGAGTCGACCGGGATACGGCCGATCTCCTGGCCCACCTGCTTGTTCTGCACGGCGGAGACGTAGCCGCGGCCGCGCTCGACCGTCAGCTCCATCTCCAGCTTGCCCTTGCCGTTGAGCGTGGCGAGGACGAGGTCGGGGTTGTGCACCTCGACACCGGCCGGGGGCGCGATGTCGGCGGCGGTGACCAGACCCGGGCCCTGCTTGCGCAGGTACATCACGACCGGCTCGTCGTGCTCCGAGGAGACGACCAGCTGCTTGATGTTGAGGATCAGGTCGGTGACGTCCTCCTTGACGCCCGGCACGGTGGTGAACTCGTGCAGGACGCCGTCGATGCGGATGCTGGTGACAGCAGCGCCGGGGATCGACGACAGGAGGGTGCGGCGGAGGGAGTTGCCGAGGGTGTAGCCGAAGCCCGGCTCCAGCGGCTCGATCACGAACCGGGAGCGGAACTCGTCGACGACCTCTTCGGTCAACGAGGGTCGCTGAGCGATCAGCATGTGTGGATCAGATCCTTCATTCGTGGACGCCCGCTATTTGACGTCCGACGGAAACCGCGCCCGTGAAAAGCGCGGGTACTGCAAGGGTACGGGCGGTACGACCGAAAGGAGCCGTACCGCCCGAACCCTGAGCCAGACGAAGGCCGTGCGTCAGACGCGGCGGCGCTTCGGCGGACGGCAGCCGTTGTGCGGGGTCGGGGTGACGTCCTGGATGGAGCCGACCTCGAGGCCCGTGGCCTGCAGGGAGCGGATCGCGGTCTCACGACCGGAGCCCGGGCCCTTGACGAACACGTCGACCTTGCGCATGCCGTGCTCCTGGGCGCGGCGGGCGGCCGACTCGGCGGCCATCTGCGCGGCGAACGGCGTGGACTTCCGGGAGCCCTTGAAGCCGACGTGGCCGGCGGAGGCCCAGGAGATCACGTTGCCGGACGGGTCCGTGATGGAGACGATCGTGTTGTTGAACGTGCTCTTGATGTGCGCGTGGCCGTGAGCGACGTTCTTCTTTTCCTTGCGGCGCACCTTCTTGGCAGCGCCCTGACGTCCCTTGGGGGGCATCTACTAACTCCTACGGGAGGTGGTCGGTCCTACAGCGAAGACCGTGGACAGGTGTCCGCTGCGGACTACTTCTTGCCCGGCTTCTTCTTGCCGGCGATGGCGCGACGCGGGCCCTTGCGGGTGCGGGCGTTGGTGCTGGTGCGCTGACCGCGGACGGGCAGACCGCGACGGTGACGCAGACCCTGGTAGCAGCCGATCTCGACCTTGCGGCGGATGTCGGCCTGGATCTCGCGACGGAGGTCACCCTCGGTCTTGATGTTGTTGTCGACGTACTCACGAATCGCGACGAGCTGCTCCTCGGAGAGGTCGCGAACGCGGGTGTTCGGGTCGACGCCGGTCGCAGCCAGCGTCTCCTTCGAGAGGGTCCGGCCGATGCCGAACACGTAGGTCAGGGCGACCTCCACGCGCTTTTCGCGCGGGATGTCAACACCGGAAACGCGTGCCATTCAATGGCTCCTGGTGATCTTCGGAGGTCTTCCGCAGAACCGGCTCCCGGCCGCCGTACGAGGTACGAACCGGGTCCCCGGCCTCCGAACCGGGGGTGTCGAGCTGGTGGGCTCGGGTTCTGCGTATGAACATATTCAGCTCGCGTCGCGCGAATCTCTGCGATAGAGGTGCAGAGGGTTGTGGTCGTGCGTCAGCCCTGGCGCTGCTTGTGGCGCGGGTTCTCGCAGATGACCATGACCCGACCGTGACGGCGGATCACCCTGCACTTGTCGCAGATCTTCTTGACGCTCGGCTTGACCTTCATTGGATTGAGGTTCTCCGGGTCAGTGCCACCACCCCGCGTGAGCGGGATGCGGGCAAGATCTACTTGTATCGGTAGACGATCCGGCCACGCGTCAGGTCGTACGGAGACAACTCCACCACGACCCGGTCGTCAGGGAGGATGCGGATGTAGTGCATACGCATCTTGCCGCTGATGTGTGCCAGGACCTGGTGGCCGTTCTGGAGCTCGACCTTGAACATCGCGTTAGGAAGAGACTCGACGACAGTGCCCTCGATCTCGATGGCACCTTGCTTCTTGGCCACGCTTCGCCCTTCGAATCGACTACCTTGACCGGCTTTCGCCCACTCGCAAGCACGCAGGCATGAGGGTGCACGAGAGCCGACGAGTCAGTCTACGTCGGCCCACCGGGAAAGGCGAATCGAGACAGTCTGCCCCACCCGGGAGATCACTAACCGAGCGGATCGGGAGCGGCCGTGATGCCGTACTCGGCGAGCTTCGCCTTGCCTGCGCCCCATTCCCTGACGCCGGCCTCCGACCGGCGGTCGTGGGCAGGCCCGGTCGTCATCCGAGCGGGTCCGGCGCCGCCGTGATGCCGTACTCGGCGAGCTTCGCCTTGCCTGCGTCCGGCGCGGTGAGGACCAGGGGGCCGTCCGCGGTCAGGGCGACCGAGTGCTCCCAGTGGGAGGACCAGGTGCCGTCCGTGGTGATGACCGTCCAGTCGTCCGAGAGGACCTCGGTCTTCGGGGTGCCCAGGGAGACCATCGGCTCGATCGCGAGGCAGAAGCCGGGCACCAGCTTGGGGCCCTTGCCGCGGCGCCGGTCGACGTAGTTCAGCAGATGCGGGTCCATGTGCATCTCGGTGCCGATGCCGTGGCCGCCGTAGTCCTCGATGATGCCGTAGCGACCGCCGCCGGGCTTGGGCTGGCGGCGGATGTACGTCTCGATCGCCCGGGAGATGTCGACCAGCCGGGCGCCCTGCTTCATGGCCGCGATGCCGGCCCACATCGACTCCTCCGTCACCCGGGAGAGCTCGATCAGCTCCGGGGAGTGACCGGAGCCCACGAAGGCCGTGTAGGCCGCGTCGCCGTGCCAGCCGTCGACGATCGCGCCGCAGTCGATGGAGATGATGTCGCCGTCCTTGAGGACGACGTCGTCGGAGGGGATGCCGTGGACGACCACGTCGTTCACGGAGGTGCAGATGGTCGCGGGGAAGCCGCCGTAGCCCAGGAAGTTCGACTTGGCGCCGTGCTCGGCGAGGACCTTGCGGGCGACCTCGTCCAGGTCCTTGGTGGAGGCGCCGGGCACCGCGGCCTCGCGGGTGGCCGCGTGGATGGCGGCGACGACCAGACCCGCCGCACGCATCTTCGCGATCTGCTCGGGCGTCTTGATCTGCACCATGGGGGGGCCTGCGCTCTCCGTCACTCACATCGACTGGGGTATCTGTACAACAGTACGGCCGCGGCGCCCCGGGAAGGGCGCCGCGGCCTAAGGAGCCGGGCTCGTCAGCTCTCGGCCCTCTCGCGCTTGAGCGCTTCCAGCGCCCGCTGCGTGATCTCGTCCACGGGGCCCAGGGAGGAGATCGTCACGACCAGGCCCTGCGCCTTGTAGTAGTCGATGATCGGCTCGGTCTGCGTGTGGTAGACCTCGAGCCGCTTGCGGACGGTGTCCTCGGAGTCGTCGTCGCGCTGGTACAGCTCGCCGCCGCAGACGTCGCAGACGCCTTCCTTCTTCGGCCGGCTGTAGGTCACGTGGAAGACGTGCGAGGAGTCGTTGCGGCAGATGCGCCGGCCGGCGATCCGCTTGACGACCTCGTCCTCCGGGACCTCCAGGTCCAGGACGGCGTCCAGTTTGATGCCCTCGGTCTTCAGGAGCTCGTCCAGCGCCTCGGCCTGCGACACGTTGCGCGGGAAGCCGTCCAGCAGGAAGCCCTTCTCGGCGTCCGGCTGCTCCATGCGGTCCTTGGCCATGGCGATGGTCACCTCGTCCGGGACGAGGTTGCCGGCGTCCATGTAGGACTTCGCGAGCTTGCCCAGCTCGGTCTGCTGGCTGATGTTGGCCCGGAACAGGTCGCCCGTGGAGATGTGCGGGATCGACAGCTTCTCGGCGAGGCGGACGGCTTGCGTTCCCTTACCGGCACCCGGCGGCCCGACGAGGACGATACGCATCAGCGGAGGAACCCTTCGTAATTGCGCTGCTGGAGCTGGCTCTCGATCTGCTTCACCGTCTCGAGACCGACACCCACGATGATCAGGATGCTGGTCCCGCCGAAGGGGAAGTTCTGGCTTGCCCCAAAGCCCACCAACGCCATTGTCGGCACGAGAGCGATCAGACCCAGATACAGCGAACCCGGCCAGGTGATCCGGTTGAGCACGTAGCTGAGGTACTCAGCGGTCGGTCGGCCAGCCCGGATGCCCGGGATGAAGCCACCATACTTCTTCATGTTGTCGGCGACTTCCTCGGGGTTGAAGGAGATCGCCACATAGAAGAACGCGAAGAACACGATGAGCAAAAAGTACGCCGTGATGTAAATCGGGTGGTCGCCCTTGGTCAGGTTCTGCTCGACCCAGGTCTTCCAGCCCGACTTGCCCCCCGCGAACTGCGCCACGAGTGCCGGGATGTAGAGCAGCGAGGAGGCGAAGATGACGGGAATCACACCCGCCTGGTTCACCTTGAGCGGGATGTACGTGGACGTACCGCCGTAGGAACGGCGGCCGATCATGCGCTTGGCGTACTGCACCGGGATGCGGCGCTGGGCCTGCTCGACGAAGACCACGAGCGCGACCATGACCAGGCCGACCAGGATGACGGTGCCGAACTCGATCCAGCCACCGGCCAGGGTGCCCTGCTTCTTGATGGCCCACAGCGCCGACGGGAACGTCGCGGCGATCGAGATGAACATCAGGATCGACATGCCGTTGCCGATGCCGCGGTCGGTGATCAGCTCACCGAGCCACATGACGACGGCCGTACCGGCGGTCATGCAGACGACCATCGTGATCGTCGTGAAGATCGCCTGGTCCGGGACGATGCTCGTGGCGACCGAGCAGCCGTTGAACAGCCGGCCGGTGCGGGCGGTGGCGACCAGGCCGGTGCCCTGCAGGATGGCGAGGGCCACCGTCAGGTAGCGGGTGTACTGCGTGATCTTCGCCGTACCGGCCTGGCCCTCCTTCTTGAGGGCTTCCAGGCGCGGGATGACCACGGTCAGCAGCTGAAGGATGATGCTGGCCGTGATGTAGGGCATGATGCCGAGCGCGAAGACCGTGATCTGCAGCAGCGCACCGCCGCTGAACATGTTCACGAGGCCGAAGAGGCCCTGGTTGCCCTGTGCCTCGGTCACACACTGCTGGACGGCCTTGTAGTTGACGCCGGGGATCGGAATGTGGGTACCGACCCGGTAGACCACGATGATGCCCAGCGTGAAGAGCAGCTTCTTGCGCAGGTCGGGCGTCCTGAACGCCCGGGCGAACGCGGTGAGCACGGTGCCTCCTGCGACCCCCGCGCAACTGCGTCAAGGGTGACGGTCTTGAGGTTCGACGGATACAGACGAATTACTAACGGTCAACTGCCGCTCAGGGTGCCCCATGGGAAGCATCCATTGAAAGTAGGCAGTGCTGGCCACCTTACCTGCGAGAGCACCGCCCTAGGAACGACCGACCGGGGATACCCCTTTTGTGGGTATCCCCGGTCGGGATCGTTCATGTCATCGAGGGACCTGAGGGGCTCAGACCAGCTCGGTGACCGTACCGCCGGCGGCGGTGATCTTCTCCTTGGCGGAGCCGGAGACGGCGTCGACCGTCACCTGCAGCGCCACGGAGACCTCGCCCTGGCCGAGGACCTTGACGAGGCTGTTCTTGCGAACGGCACCCTTGGCGACGAGACCCTCGACGGTGACCTCGCCACCCTCCGGGTACAGCGCAGCCAGCTTGTCGAGGTTCACGACCTGGTACTCGGTCTTGAACGGGTTCTTGAAGCCCTTCAGCTTCGGGAGGCGCATGTGCAGCGGCATCTGGCCACCCTCGAAGCGCTCCGGAACCTGGTAGCGGGCCTTGGTGCCCTTGGTACCACGACCGGCCGTCTTACCCTTCGACGCCTCACCACGACCGACACGGGTCTTGGCGGTCTTGGCGCCCGGGGCGGGACGGAGGTTGTGGATCTTGAGCGGGTTCTGCTCCGCCATGATCAGTCGACCTCCTCGACCGTCACGAGGTGGCGGACGGTGTGCACCATGCCGCGGAACTCGGGGCGGTCCTCCTTGACGACCACGGTGTTGATCCCCTTGAGACCAAGCGACCGAAGGGTGTCACGGTGGTTCTGCTTGCTGCCGATGTAGGACTTGACCTGCGTGATCTTGAGCTGCGCCATGATTACGCACCCGCCCCGGCACGCGCACGCAGGAGAGCCGCGGGAGCGACGTCCTCGAGCGGCAGACCACGGCGGGCCGCGATCTCCTCGGGACGCTGCAGACCCTTCAGGGCCTCCACGGTCGCGTGCACGATGTTGATCGCGTTGTCGGAGCCGAGCGACTTCGACAGCACGTCGTGGATACCGGCGCACTCGAGCACGGCACGCACCGGACCACCGGCGATAACACCGGTACCGGGGGACGCGGGCTTGAGCAGCACGACGCCGGCAGCCTTCTCACCCTGGATCGGGTGCGGGATGGTGCCCTGGATCCGGGGGACCTTGAAGAAGTGCTTCTTGGCCTCCTCAACGCCCTTGGCGATGGCGGCCGGCACCTCCTTGGCCTTGCCGTAACCGACACCCACGGTGCCGTCACCGTCGCCCACCACGACCAGCGCGGTGAAGCTGAAGCGACGACCACCCTTCACAACCTTGGCGACGCGGTTGATCGCGACGACGCGCTCAACGTACGCGGTCTTCTCGGCGGCAGCAGCGCCGCCGTCACGGCCCTTCCGGTCCCGCCGCTCGCCGCCACCGGCACCGCCACCGCGGCGCTGGGGTCCAGCCATTGGAATTACCTCTCTCTGTTTCCGCTAGCTACGGAACCGTGGCTCAGAACTTGAGCCCGGCCTCGCGGGCGGCGTCCGCCAGAGCCGCGATGCGGCCGGCGTACTGGTTACCACCACGGTCGAACACGACGGCCTCGACACCGGCGGCCTTGGCACGCTCGGCGACCAGGGCGCCGACCTGCTTGGCCTGCGCGGACTTGTCGGCCTCGCCACCGCGGATCGACGCGTCCAGGGTGGACGCCGACGCCAGGGTGTGGCCCTTCAGGTCGTCGATCACCTGCGCCACGATGTGACGGTTGGAGCGGGTCACGACCAGACGGGGGCGCTCCGCCGTACCGGCGATCCGCTTGCGGATCCGGATGTGACGGCGCTTGATCGCGGCGCGCTTGTAGGCGTCGCCCTTGAGGATCTTCTGCCCGTATGCCATGGCTTACTTACCCGCCTTTCCGACCTTGCGGCGGATGACTTCGCCCTCGTACTTGACGCCCTTGGCCTTGTACGGGTCGGGCTTGCGCAGCTTGCGGATGTTGGCCGCAACCTCGCCGACCTTCTGCTTGTCGATGCCCTCGACCTGGAAGCGGGTCGGGGTCTCCACCTTGAAGGTGATGCCCTCGGGGGCCTCGACCACGATCGGGTGGCTGTAACCGAGAGCGAACTCCAGGTTCGAACCCTTGGCGGTCACTCGGTAACCGACACCGCTGATCTCGAGCTTCTTCACGTAACCCTGGGTCACGCCGGTGATCATGTTCGCCACCAGCGTGCGGGAGAGGCCGTGCAGGGCCTTGCTCTGACGCTCGTCGTTCGGGCGGGTCACCTGCAGGGTGCCGTCCTCGCCCTTAGCGATGTCGATCGGAGCCGCAACGGTGTGGGTCAGCGTGCCCTTGGGGCCCTTGACCGAGACCGTACGGCCGTCGATGGTGACGTCCACGCCGGCGGGAACCGCGATGGGGAGCTTGCCGATGCGCGACATAGCTGTTTCCTCCGTTCCCTTCTGCTACCAGACGTAGGCGAGGACTTCCCCACCCACGCCCTTCTTGCCGGCCTGCTTGTCGGTGAGGAGCCCGTGCGACGTGGAGATGATCGCCACGCCGAGGCCGCCGAGCACCTTCGGCAGGTTGGTGGACTTCGCGTACACCCGGAGACCGGGCTTGGAGATCCGCTTGATGCCCGCGATGGAGCGCTCACGGTTCGGGCCGAACTTCAGCTCGAGGACGAGGTTCTTGCCGACCTCGGCGTCCTCGACGCGCCAGCCCGTGATGAAGCCCTCCTGCTGGAGGATCTCCGCGATGTGCGACTTGATCTTGGAGTGCGGCATCGACACCGAGTCGTGGTACGCCGAGTTCGCGTTCCGCAGACGGGTCAGCATGTCTGCGATCGGATCAGTCATGGTCATGAATTGGCCTTCGGCCTCTCTCGCCGGGGTTTCCTGGTGCGCCATCCCTCTCCCCGATCCGAGACGGGACGGGTGCGGCGCGGTGGACCTACGGCGTAGTAAGTCGTACGGGCGGCGACAGACGCCCAACCCCACAAGCCTAAGGCATGCGGGCTGGGCGTCCGACCGCCCTATCTACTTACCGAGAGCCTTGGTGATCCCGAATTACCGGGACTACCAGGAGCTCTTGGTCACGCCCGGCAGCTCGCCACGGTGAGCCATCTCACGAAGGCACACGCGGCAGAGGCCGAACTTGCGGTACACGGAGTGCGGACGGCCGCAGCGCTGGCAGCGGGTGTAGCCACGCACACCGAACTTGGGCTTGCGAGCAGCCTTCGCGATGAGAGCCTTCTTCGCCATCTCGCTCACGCCTCCTTGAACGGGAAGCCGAGGTGACGGAGAAGGGCACGGCCCTCTTCGTCGTTGGTCGCCGTGGTCACCACGGTGATGTCCATACCCCGGACGCGGTCGATCTTGTCCTGGTCGATCTCGTGGAACATGACCTGCTCCGTGAGACCGAAGGTGTAGTTGCCACGGCCGTCGAACTGCTTGGGGGACAGGCCGCGGAAGTCGCGGATGCGCGGCAGCGCGAGCGACAGGGTGCGGTCCAGGAACTCCCACATGCGGTCGCCACGGAGCGTGACGTGGGCACCGATCGGCTGGCCCTCACGCAGCTTGAACTGCGCGATGGACTTGCGGGCCTTGGTGACGGCCGGCTTCTGACCGGTGATCGTGGTGAGGTCGCGGATGGCGCCCTCGATCAGCTTGGAGTCGCGGGCGGCGTCGCCCACACCCATGTTGACCACGATCTTGACGAGGCCGGGAACCTGCATGACGTTCTCGTACTTGAACTCGTCACGCAGCTTGCCCGCGATCTCCTCGCGGTACTTCGTCTTGAGACGCGGAGTGGTGGTGGTAGCCATCAGATGTCCTCACCCGTCCGCTTGGCAACGCGGATCTTGTTGCCCTCTTCGTCGAAGCGGTAACCGACACGCGTGACGACCTTCTGACCGTCCTTCTCCACGACCAGCTGAACGTTGGACACGTGGATCGGGGCCTCGGTGGTCACGATGCCGCCGGCCTGGGAACCGCGAGCGGTCGGACCGGCCTTGGTGTGCTTCTTGACCCGGTTGACACCCTCGACCAGGACGCGCTCCTCGCGCGGGTAAGCGGCAATGACCTTGCCCTGCTTGCCCTTGTCCTTACCGGTGATGACCTGGACCAGGTCGCCCTTCTTGATCTTCATGCTTACAGCACCTCCGGCGCGAGCGAGATGATCTTCATGAACTTCTTCTCGCGCAGCTCACGGCCGACCGGGCCGAAGATGCGGGTGCCGCGAGGGTCGCCGTCGTTCTTCAGAATGACGGCGGCGTTCTCGTCGAAGCGGATGTACGAGCCGTCCGGACGGCGGCGCTCCTTGACGGTGCGAACGATGACCGCCTTGACGACGTCACCCTTCTTCACGTTGCCACCGGGGATCGCGTCCTTGACGGTGGCGACGATGACGTCACCGATGCCCGCGTAGCGGCGACCGGAGCCACCGAGCACACGGATGCAAAGGATCTCCTTCGCACCAGTGTTGTCGGCGACGCGCAGTCGCGACTCCTGCTGGATCACGTCTATCTCCTGAATGTCTGCCGGTTCCCCGGGGGCCGCTCAACCGAGCGGCCACCGGAGCCTGGCGGAACTGTCCTGCGAGGGGCGCCCCGCAGGAGAATTACTTGGCCTTCTCGAGGATCTCGACGACGCGCCAGCGCTTCGTCGCGGACAGCGGCCGGGTCTCCATCAGGAGGACGCGGTCGCCGACACCCGCGGCGTTCTGCTCGTCGTGCGCCTTGAGCTTGTTGGTACGGCGGATGACCTTGCCGTACAGCGCGTGCTTGACGCGGTCCTCGACGGCGACGACGACGGTCTTGTCCATCTTGTCGCTGACGACGAGGCCCTCACGGGTCTTGCGGAAACCGCGCGCCTCAGTGTTCTGCTCAGTCACGTTCTTCTCGCTCATCAGGCGTTCTCCACCGTCTCGATGCCGAGCTCACGCTCACGCATGAGGGTGTAGATCCGGGCGATGTCCTTGCGGACCGCCTTGAGACGGCCGTGGTTCTCGAGCTGACCCGTCGCCGCCTGGAAGCGGAGGTTGAACAGCTCTTCCTTGGCCTCGCGGAGCTTCGCCAGAAGCTCCTCGTTGCCCAGCTCGCGCAGCTCGGACGCCTTGGTACCGGCCGACATCACGCTTCACCTGCCTCGCGCTTGACGATCCGGCACTTCATCGGCAGCTTGTGGGCCGCACGGGTCAGCGCCTCACGGGCGATCTTCTCGTTGGGGTACGACAGCTCGAACATCACGCGTCCGGGCTTGACGTTCGCGATCCACCACTCCGGAGAACCCTTACCGGAACCCATGCGGGTCTCGGCAGGCTTCTTGGTGAGGGGACGGTCCGGGTAGATGTTGATCCAGACCTTGCCGCCACGCTTGATGTGACGGGTCATCGCGATACGAGCCGCCTCGATCTGGCGGTTCGTGACGTAGGCCGGGGTCAGCGCCTGGATGCCGTACTCGCCGAACGCAACCTGCGTGCCACCCTTGGACATACCGTTGCGCTTCGGGTGGTGCTGCTTGCGGTGCTTGACCCTACGGGGGATCAGCATGTCGGTCAGGCCTCCGTTCCGGTGCTCTCAGCCGGAGCAGCGGGAGCCTCGGCCTTGGGGGCCTCGGCGCCGGCAGCCTGCTGCGGCTTGCGACCGCGCCGCTCGCCACCGCGGCCACCACGGGCCGGGCGGTCGGCGCCACCGCGGGCCGGGCGGTTACCCGCACGGGCGGCAGCGTTCTCGGCGCGGACCTCGGCGATGTTCTTGACGTCGCCCTTGTAGATCCAGACCTTCACACCGATGCGGCCGAAGGTCGTCTTGGCCTCGAAGAAGCCGTAGTCCACGTTCGCGCGGAGCGTGTGCAGGGGCACGCGGCCCTCGCGGTAGAACTCCGAGCGGGACATCTCGGCGCCGCCGAGGCGGCCACCGCACTGGATCTTGATGCCCTTGGCGCCGGCCTTCATGGCGGACTGCATGCTCTTGCGCATGGCCCGACGGAAGGAGACGCGGGAGGAGAGCTGCTCGGCGACGGCCTGGGCCACCAGCTGAGCGTCGGTCTCGGGGTTCTTGACCTCGAGGATGTTCAGCTGGACCTGCTTGCCCGTGAGCTTCTCGAGGTCGCCGCGGATGCGGTCGGCCTCGGCGCCACGGCGGCCGATGACGATGCCCGGACGAGCGGTGTGGATGTCCACACGCACGCGGTCACGGGTGCGCTCGATCTCGACCTTGGAGATGCCGGCGCGCTCCATGCCGGACGTCATCATCCGACGGATGGCGACGTCTTCCTTGACGTAGTCCTTGTACAGCTTGTCGGCGTACCACCGGGACTTGAAGTCCGTGGTGACACCGAGCCGGAACCCATGCGGGTTAACCTTCTGGCCCATTACCGGGTTCCTTCCTTGCTGCTGACGACCACGGTGATGTGGCTGGTCCGCTTGCGGATCCGGTAGGCACGGCCCTGGGCACGCGGACGGAACCGCTTCAGGGTCGGGCCCTCGTCGACGAAGGCCTCGGAAACGAAGAGGCTGTCGACATCGGTGTGGTCGTAGTTGTGCGCGGCGTTGGCAATGGCGCTGTCGAGCACCTTGCCGACCGGTACCGAGGCTGCCTGCGGAGCGAATCGCAGAACAGCCTGGGCCTCCGTGGCGTCCATGCCACGGATGAGGTCCACCACACGGCGGGCCTTCATGGGCGTGACGCGGATGTACCGCGCCTGGGCCCTGGCTTCCATGGTTGTCCCTTCAGAGTTACTTACGTGTCTGAATGCGATCCGCTACTAGCGGCGCTTCGACTTCCGGTCTTCCTTGACGTGGCCCCGGAAGGTGCGGGTCGGCGAGAACTCGCCGAGCTTGTGGCCGACCATCGACTCGGTGACGAACACCGGGATGTGGGTCTTGCCGTTGTGCACCGCGATCGTGTGGCCGAGCATGGCCGGGACGATCATCGAGCGACGGGACCAGGTCTTGATGACGTTCTTGGTACCGGCTTCGTTCTGGACGTCCACCTTCTTGATCAGGTGGTCGTCGACGAAGGGTCCCTTCTTCAAGCTACGAGGCATCTCAACCCGTCCTTAGCGCTTCTTGTTCGTCTTGCGGCGGCGGACGATGTACTTGTTCGACGCCTTCTTGGGCGAACGAGTACGGCCTTCCTTCTTGCCCCACGGGGACACAGGGTGGCGACCACCGGAGGTCCGGCCCTCACCACCACCGTGCGGGTGGTCAACCGGGTTCATCACGACACCACGGACGGTCGGGCGGACGCCCAGCCACCGCTTACGGCCGGCCTTACCCCAGTTGATGTTGCTCTGCTCGGCGTTGCCGACCTCGCCGACGGTGGCGCGGCAGCGGACGTCGACCAGGCGGATCTCGCCGGACGGCATGCGCAGGTGGGCGTAGGCGCCCTCCTTCGCGAGCAGCTGCACGGAGGCACCGGCGGAGCGGGCGAACTTGGCACCGCCACCGGGACGGAGCTCGATCGCGTGGATCGTGGTACCGACCGGGATGTTGCGGAGGGCCAGGTTGTTGCCCGGCTTGATGTCGGCCCCGGGACCGTTCTCCACGGTGTCGCCCTGCTGCAGGTTGCGCGGGGCGAGGATGTAGCGCTTCTCGCCGTCGGCGTAGTGCAGCAGCGCGATGCGCGCGGTGCGGTTGGGGTCGTACTCGATGTGCGCGACCTTCGCCGGCACGCCGTCCTTGTCGTGACGACGGAAGTCGATCACTCGGTAGGCGCGCTTGTGTCCGCCACCCTGGTGGCGAACGGTCACACGACCGGCGTTGTTACGGCCGCCCTTGCTGTGCAGGGGGCGGACCAGCGACTTCTCCGGCGTGGACCGCGTGACCTCGACGAAGTCGGCAACGCTGGCGCCACGACGGCCCGGCGTAGTCGGCTTGTACTTGCGGATTCCCATTTCTCAGTCCTCGTCCGATATCGGACGATCCGGACCGCCCTTAGGCGGTCGGACCGCCGAAGATGTCGATACGGTCGCCCTCGGCGAGGGTCACGATCGCGCGCTTGGTCGCGGCACGCTGGCCGAAACCGGTGCGGGTCCGCTTGCGCTTGCCCTGGCGGTTGATCGTGTTGACCCCGGTGACCTTGACGTCGAAGACCGCCTGGACGGCCTGCTTGATCTGGGTCTTGTTGGCGCCCGGGGCGACGACGAACGTGTACTTGTTCTCGTCGAGGAGCGCGTAGCTCTTCTCGGAGACAACCGGCTTGAGCAGCACGTCACGGGGGTCCGTGAAGGACTTGCTCAGCGGGGTCTCGACGGTGTTCTTGCCCTCGGCGGCGTGACGGCGCGCCTTGGCGACGCGCGCGGCCTTGGCGGCCTTGGCGGCCTTCGAGGCGATAGCGGGGTGACGGATGGCCATCAGACCTCGCTCCCTTCGGTGTCGTTGGCCTTCGGGCCGGCGACGAAGGACTCGAAAGCGGCCTGGGTGAAGACCACGTCGTCCGAGACGAGAACGTCGTACGTGTTCAGCTGGCCCGGCTCCAGGATGTGGACCTGGGGCAGGTTGCGGGCGGACAGCCACGCGGCCTCGTCGGAGCGCTCGGCGACCAGGAGCAGGTTCTTGCGCTCCGAGATCTTGCCGAACAGGCTCTTGGCGGCCTTGGTGGAGATCGCACCCTCGACCACGCCGGAGACGACGTGGATGCGGTTGTGACGCGCCCGGTCGGTGAGGGCACCGCGCAGGGCGGCGGCCTTCATCTTCTTCGGGGTCCGCTGCGAGTAGTCGCGCGGCACGGGACCGTGCACGACGCCACCACCGGCGAACTGCGGCGCGCGGGTCGAACCCTGACGGGCGCGACCGGTGCCCTTCTGGCGGTACGGCTTCTTGCCACCACCACGGACTTCACCGCGGGTCTTGGTCTTGTGCGTGCCCTGGCGGGCAGCGGCCAGCTGCGCGACGACGACCTGGTGGATCAGCGGAACGCTGACCTTGGCGTCGAAGATCTCCGCGGGGAGCTCGACGGAACCGGCCTTCTCGCCCGCCGGCGAAAGGATGTCAACAGTGCTCATCGGTTACCTCAGGCCCCCTTGGCCGCGGTGCGGACCAGGACGAGGCCGCCGTTCGGACCGGGAACCGCGCCCTTGATGAGCAGCAGACCCTTCTCCGCGTCAACGGCGTGGACGGTCAGGTTCTGGGTGGTGACCCGCTCGTTGCCCATGCGACCCGCCATGCGGAGGCCCTTGAACACGCGGCCCGGGGTGGCGCAGCCACCGATGGAACCGGGCGAGCGGTGCTTGCGCTGGGTGCCGTGTCCGGCGCCGAGGCCACGGAAGTTGTGGCGCTTCATGACACCGGCGAAGCCCTTGCCCTTGCTCTTGCCGGTCACGTCGACCTTCACACCGGCCTCGAACACCTCGGCGGTGATCTCCTGGCCGAGGGTGTACTCGGAGGCGTCGGCCGTCCGGATCTCGACGAGGTGGCGACGGGGGGTGACGTCGGCCTTGGCGAAGTGGCCCTTGAGGGGCTTGTTCACCTTGCGCGGGTCGATCTCGCCGAAGGCGATCTGGACCGACTCGTAGCCGTCGACGTCGTTCGTACGGACCTGGGTGACGACGTTGGGGCCGGCCTTGACGACGGTGACCGGAACAACGCGGTTGTTCTCGTCCCACACCTGCGTCATGCCGAGCTTCTCGCCCAGGATGCCCTTGATCTGCTTAGCCATTCTCAGCCCACCAGCCTCAGAGCTTGATCTCGATGTCGACACCGGCCGGCAGGTCGAGTCGCATCAGAGAGTCAACGGTCTTGGGGGTCGGGTCGAGAATGTCGATCAGGCGCTTGTGCGTGCGCATCTCGAAGTGCTCGCGCGAGTCCTTGTACTTGTGCGGCGACTTGATGACGCAGTACACGTTCTTCTCAGTGGGCAGCGGCACCGGGCCCGCGACCGACGCACCAGTGCGGGTCACCGTCTCGACGATCTTCTTCGCCGAGGAGTCGATGACCTCGTGGTCGTAGGCCTTGAGCCGGATGCGGATCTTCTGTCCCGCCATGGCTACTCAGTAGTCCTGTCTCTCTTACGCTCTGACACCCGGCGGATTCCTTCTGCTGCCGTCGTTTCTCCGACCCACGCGGTCGGGCGTGTCGCGCTCCCGCTGACACAGATGTCCCTTGTTCGAACATCCCTGCGGGGATTACGACGGCCCTTCCGGAACCGCGGACCGGGGACCTCGGGCCCACCGGGCGCCTGGCCGGTGCCGCGCCCACGCTTCCCGGAAGATTCCCGTACGTCCGCCCCAGTGCTGCCCGTGGGCAGTTAGGACGACGAGTACTGTGGGACTCGCTTCCGGTCCTCCCGGCGGGAGGCGCGCAGCATCAACACTCGACCGAGCAACTCCGACAGTCTGCCATAAGGGGCGGGGGGCTGGCCAATCGGGCCGGAGAGAATACCCCGGGGGTGACGTGAGTCAAACGGTGGGCGCGTGTCAGAGGGGCAGCGCCGAATTGGGCCTCTCACGACGGACGGCATTGGATCTTGGGGCGGGTCCGGGAGCCGCATAGCGTCCCTGTCATGACGGTTCCCGCCCCGACCGAGAAGACAGACCTCGACCAATCGCCCGAGCCGACGGCCCGCACCACGCCACCTCCCCCGCCGCACCCCCGTCTGATCGGCCTCCTCGCAACGGCCTGCGGCCTGATCGCCGCCTGTCTCTACTACTGCCAGCCCCTGCTCCCCCGGATTGCTGCCTCGTACGGCGCCTCCCCGTCCGCGACCGGACCGCTGGTGACCACCACCCAGGCCGGTTACACCCTGGGCCTGCTGCTGATCGTGCCGCTCGGCGACATCGTCGCGCGCCGCCGCCTGGTCGGGATCCTGCTCGGTACCGCCGGCGCCGGAATGCTCCTGTCGGGGGCGGCCCCTGCGCTGTGGGTACTCCTCGCCGCAGGGTTGGCCGTGGGCGCCGGGGCGGTCGTCGTGCAGATCCTCATCCCCTACGCCGCCTCGGTCGTGCCCGCCGAGCAGCGCGGCCGGGCGATGGGCACCCTGCTCACCGGCGTCCTGCTCGGCATCCTGTTCTCCCGTACGGCGGCCGGGCTGCTCGGCGGGGCGTTCGGCTGGCGGGCGGTGTTCCTGGTCGCGGCCGGGACACTGGCGGCAGTGGCCCTGCTTCTCGTACGGCTGCTGCCCCTTTCCCCGCCGGACGTGTCCCTCGGCTACGGCGCCCAGCTCGCCGCCACGCTCCGCCTGGTCGCCGAGGAACCGGTGCTGCGTCGTCGCTCACTGATCGGGGCCTGCTGCTTCGCGGCGTTCAGCGTCTTCTGGGTGACCTCGGCGTTCCTCCTGGCCGGCCCGCACTACGGCTGGGGTCCGTCCTCGATCGGGCTGTTCGCGCTGGTCGGCGCGGCGGGCGCGATCGCTGCCAAGGCGACCGGCCGGCTCGTCGACACCGGCCACCAGCGCCTGGCCACCGGTGTGCTGCTCGTGCTGGGCGTGATCGCGTTCGCGGCGACGTGGCCGGGCGGCCGCAGCCTGGCCTGGCTGGTGGCGGGGGCCCTGGTGATGGACGCCGTCGTCCATGCCGTCCACCTGCTCAACATGAGCGTGGTCTACGACCTCCCGGACCACCCGCGGGCCCGGATCGCGTCGGTCTACATGACGTCGTACTACCTCGGCGGCGCCGCGGGCTCGGCCCTCGGCGTCACCGCGTACCGCTTCGGCGGGTGGGATGCCGTCCCGGCGACGGGGGCGGCGCTGCTGGGGCTGGGCCTGCTGGTGTGGGCCGTCAGCCTTCGGCGGCACAGGTGACGAGGGCGTGCCTCAGGTGCGGGTGACCGTGCCGCAGCCCTTGTGACGGTCGTCCGCCAGGGACTTGCTGCGGTCGTAGGGGTCTGCGGCGGGGCCCGTGGCAGGGGCGCCGGTGGGGGCGGCGTCCGGGAAGATCGGGTGGTAGTAGCCGTCGTAGACGCCGCACTCGCTGTTGTAGAAGTGGCTGTCGGACGACCGGACGGCGAGCTTGCCCTCGGTCGCGATCCACTTGTGCGGGTCGAGCAGGACCATGGTCAGGTCGCGGCGGATGATCGTCCGCGCCACGACGTCGCCGTCACCCTTTCCTCCGGCCCGCACCAGCGGGTAGACGAAGGTGTAGTCCGCGTGCACCCGCACCTCGCCCGCGGCACCGGCGGAGAACGTCATATGGCCGCGCACCTTGACCACGTCCCCGGCGAGGGCCACCTGCGACGGGTCGAAGCGGGTCACCAGTCGCAGGGGGTCGTGGTCGCGGTCCGGGGTGCGCAGCGAGCGCCGCAGGTCGGACAGTGTGTGGGGCTGGTGCGGGTCGAGCAGGGCCAGCGCCGCGTCGGGCCGACCGCCGCGCAGCACGGCCGGGTCCAGGTTGGTGCCGACCAGGAACTCCTTGGTGCGGCGCAGGGCGAGGGCCACGTCCTCCTGGCTCATCCCGCCCGCGGCTTTCGCGGCCGGCACCTCGATGGCGGCCGCCCCGTCGGACCACCGCTGGGCCGGCGAGCCACGGAACGGGTCCTTGCGGGTGGGCAGTCCGGCCTGGTCGACCCCGCCCGGGGCACCGGACGGCAGCGCCGTCTCGGCAGGCAGCTGCGCGGCCGAGCCGGCCGAGTCGTGGCCGCGCCCGGGAAGCCGGTCCAGCAGCAGCGACGGCCGTACGGCTACGACGGTGAGCGCCGCGGCCAGCAACACGCCGATCACCGAGCCCACGGTACGGCGCCGGCTGCTCCGCCCGTTCATCTCCCGCCAGGCCGGACCGGTGCGCCATCCCGGTGGCATCGACGGCTGTGGCGCCTGCGCCCGCTTCCGCCGCCACCAGCGCCTTCGGCCGCTCCCCTGGCCTTCCACCGCCCGCAGCCGACTCGTCACCATCCGGGCCCGCGCGGACGGCTCCTTCGGCGCGTTCCTGCCGCCGTCCTCCACGGCCTCGCGCAGGAACGCCTCCCACTGCTCGTCGGGTATGGAGGACTCGTCGGAGTGGT
The DNA here is from genome assembly GCF_053597455.1 of Streptomyces sp. NPDC001393. Lineage (NCBI taxonomy): Bacteria > Bacillati > Actinomycetota > Actinomycetes > Kitasatosporales > Streptomycetaceae > Streptomyces > Streptomyces sp. NPDC001393. The sequence goes on along the minus strand of NZ_JBSFIH010000004.1, from coordinate 72,556 downwards.
CCGGGGGTGGGACGGTGCTCACGGGTTCGCTTTCCCTCGTACAAGATCACATGCCGGGGGCAGTGTTCTTCTCCGGCACAGGCCGTGCACAGAAGGTGCGCCGGATTGTGCGCAATCCGTGATGGAACCGGTACGACGAGGTCAGAGCATGCGCACATGCGCGGTGGCCGTCTGCCCCGGATCCAACTCCCTGCGGGGGAGGGCGAATCGGGCCGGGGGCTCGTACTCGTCGAGGTGACCTTCCCGGCAAGACACAGGTGAAAGGAACCCCAGTCCATGGTCAGCTCGTCCCACGAGGCGATGCACTGCATCTTCCAGGATCGTCTGCCAGGACCGCGCCGCCGGCACCTCTGCGCGCCTCTCGTGAGTTCCAACTCCTTGTAAACGGTGTGGAAAGTGTGTGAATAATCTTTGGCCGCCCTGCGGTCGGTCTGTACCCGACGAGCCGGCGGCTCCCACCCGTGCCACAAAGCAGGAGAACTGGCGTGAAGATCTCGTTCCTCATCCACAATGTGTATGGCCTGGGTGGGACAAACCGGACGACGATCAATCTCGCCTCGGCCCTGGCCGAACGCCACGAGGTGGAGATCGTGTCGGTGTTCCGGAACACCGACACACCGCTGTTCGCCGTGGACCCGCGGATCAGGCTGACCAGCCTCATCGACACGCGTGAGGTGCCCGAGAAGGACCGGTCCACACCGGCCCGGGTCTTCCCCGCCGCCGAGGCCCGTTACCACCAGTACAGCACGGTGACGGACGAGCGGGCCGCCGCGTACTTCCGCCGGAACAGCCCGGATGTGCTCATCGGGACGCGCCCCGGACTGAACGTGTACGTCGCGCGCTTCGGCGGCGACCGGACACTGCGCATCGGCCAGGAACACATCACGCTCGCCTCGCACCCGCAGGCCCTGCGCCCGGAGCTGAAGAAGGCCTATGCGCGCCTGAACGGGTTCGTCACGGTGTCCGAGGCCGATGCGGCCAACTACCGCAGCGACATGGCCATTCCGGGGCTGCCGATCGTCTCCATACCCAACAGCGTCCCCGCGCCGTCGGTCTCCCCGGCCGACCCCGCCGCCAAGACGGTCGTCGCCGCGGGGCGGCTCGCGGTCATCAAGCGGTACGACCTGCTCGTGCAGGCCTTCGCGAAGGTCGCCGCCAAGCACCCCGACTGGCGCCTGCGGATCTACGGCGACGGCGGCCAGCGCGGGAAGCTGCGCTCCCTGATCAATGACCTCGGTCTGTACGACCAGGTCCATCTCATGGGACTCGCCTCGCCGATCGAGGCCGAGTGGGTCAAGGGTTCGATCGCCGCGGTGACCTCGGACAGCGAGTCCTTCGGCATGACCATCGTGGAAGCGATGCGCTGCGGAGTCCCGGTCGTGAGCACCGACTGCCCGCTCGGCCCGCGCGAGATCATCCGTGACGGCGAGGACGGCCTGCTGGTCAGGCCGGGAGACGTCGACTCCATCGCCGAGGGCCTGCTGTGGTTGATCGACGACGACAGCGCGCGGGCCGCGATGGGTGCCGCCGCTCGCCGCAACGCCGAGCGGTTCGACCCCGCCGCGATCGCCGTGCGCTACGAGGAGTTGTTCCGTGAGCTCGGCGCCGGCCGCTCCACCGCCGCGCCCGTCCGCACCTCGCTGTGGAGCCGTCTGCTGGGCACCCGCGCCGGCCGGGCGGCCGAGACGCCGGCGGCGGCGTCGCAGCCGTCCGCGTCGTCGGCGCCGGCTCCGATGAGCGGGTCCGTCCATGCCGACGCGGACGGCTCGCTGCGCGTGCTGCCGGCGCCCACCGCGCCGGTCGACGAGGGCGAGCTGCTGCTGATCAGGCGTGGCGGCGAGGACCGTACGACCCTGCGCGTGCCGCTCGTCCGAGACGACAGCGGCCGGCTCTCGGCGCCCGTCGAGCGCACGCTGCCCCTGGGGAACGCGGTGTGGGACCTGTGGCTCGCTCCGGCGAAGGGGCCGCGCAAGCGGCTGCGCAGCTCGCTGCTCGACCTGCGGGGCCTGATGGACTTCCGGCCCGAGCCGCGGCTCTCCCCGGTGCGGGCCCTGCTGCCGTACACGACCGTGGACGGGTTCGTCGCGCTGAGCACCCGTGAGGCCGACGTGCACGCCGAGGTGCAGGACATCGGCATCGACGGCGGCGAGATCGGCGTGACGGTGCGCCTGTTCGGGACCGACGCCGACGCCGAGGGTGTCGAGTTGCGGCACCGCGGCCGCGCCGACGCCCCGGTCCTGGAGCCGTCCTGGCACCGCGACGGGGACGGGCTGCTGCACGCCCGCGTCAGCTGCGCGGACGTCGCCCGGCACCACCACGACGAGCAGGACCTGTGGGACCTGTCGGTCCGCGTCGCCGACCGGGCCGAACCGGTGCGCGTCGGCGGCTGGTTCGGCGACGTCAAGGACCGCAAGAAGGTGTACGTGTACCCCGTCACGGTGTTCGAGGACACCCCGCGCGGACGCGCCCGCGTACGGCCGTACTACACGGTCGACAACGACCTGTCCGTCAACGCCGTCGACCTGCCGTAGCGGCCACCATCCGGAACGTCAGCCGGTGCACCCCGAGACCGTCACCGAGTACCCGGCCCCGTATGAACTGCCGGAGAACGCGAAGAGGCCCGTACGACCGGAGTCGTACGGGCCTCCCCGTAGGTCGGAAGACCTTCAGGTCAGGTGACCCTCAAGCAAGCGGAACTTACTTGACGATCTTGGTGACCTGGCCGGCGCCCACCGTGCGGCCACCCTCGCGGATGGCGAACTTCAGGCCCTCTTCCATGGCGACGGGCTGGATGAGCTGCACCGTCATCTCGGTGTTGTCACCCGGCATGACCATCTCGGTGCCCTCGGGGAGGGTCACCACGCCGGTCACGTCCGTCGTACGGAAGTAGAACTGCGGACGGTAGTTGTTGAAGAACGGCGTGTGGCGGCCACCCTCGTCCTTGGACAGGATGTAGGCCTGGGCCTCGAAGTCGGTGTGCGGCGTGACCGAACCCGGCTTGATGATGACCTGGCCGCGCTCGACGTCCTCGCGCTTGATGCCACGGAGGAGCAGACCGACGTTCTCACCGGCCTGGCCCTCGTCGAGCAGCTTGCGGAACATCTCGATGCCGGTGACCGTGGTGGAGGTCTTCTCCGGCTTGATGCCGATGATGTCGACGGTCTCGTTGACCTTGAGGACACCACGCTCGATACGGCCGGTGACGACCGTACCGCGACCGGTGATGGTGAAGACGTCCTCGATCGGCATGAGGAACGGCTTGTCGACGTCGCGCTCCGGCTGCGGGATCGACTCGTCGACGGCGTTCATCAGGTTGAGGACGGAGTCCACCCACTCCTTCTCGCCCTCGAGGGCCTTGAGAGCGGAGACCTTGACGACCGGAACGTCGTCGCCGGGGAACTCGTACTCGGTGAGGAGCTCACGGACCTCGAGCTCGACGAGCTCCAGGATCTCCTCGTCGTCCACCATGTCGGCCTTGTTCAGGGCGACGACGATGTACGGAACGCCGACCTGGCGGGCCAGGAGCACGTGCTCCTTGGTCTGCGGCATCGGGCCGTCGGTCGCGGCGACCACCAGGATCGCGCCGTCCATCTGGGCGGCACCGGTGATCATGTTCTTGATGTAGTCCGCGTGACCCGGGCAGTCGACGTGGGCGTAGTGACGCGCCTCGGTCTGGTACTCGACGTGCGCGATGGAGATGGTGATACCGCGCTGGCGCTCCTCGGGCGCCTTGTCGATGTTGTCGAACGGGGTGGCCTCGTTCAGGTCCGGGTACGCGTCGTGCAGCACCTTGGTAATGGCGGCCGTGAGGGTCGTCTTACCGTGGTCGATGTGACCGATGGTGCCGATGTTGACGTGCGGCTTAGTCCGCTCGAACTTCGCCTTCGCCACTGGGGTCCTCCTGTGGAGTGGTTCTGTACGCCTTACTTCATCGGCGCCAGGTGATCTTTGCTGTAAAGGCCCGGAACCGGGGGCAAACATCCGGGTTTACGGCTGTTTGCCCCTTGAGGCTCCGGAGTCAAGCCTACGGCGTGTGAACGCGGTGCGTTACTCGCCCTTGGCCTTCGCGATGATCTCCTCGGCGACGTTCCGCGGAACCTCGGCGTAGGAGTCGAACTGCATGGAGTAGCTGGCGCGGCCGGACGTCTTGCTGCGCAGGTCGCCGACGTAACCGAACATCTCCGAAAGGGGCACGAGGCCCTTCACGACGCGGGCACCGGCCCGCTCCTCCATGGCCTGGATCTGGCCACGGCGGGAGTTGATGTCGCCGATGACCTCACCCATGTAGTCCTCGGGCGTGGTGACCTCGACGGCCATCATCGGCTCGAGCAGCACGGGGCTGGCCTTGCGCGCGGCCTCCTTGAAGGCCTGCGAACCGGCGATCTTGAAGGCGAGCTCGGAGGAGTCGACCTCGTGGTAGGCACCGTCGTGGAGGATGACGCGCACGCCGGTCATCTCGTAACCGGCGAGGATGCCGAACTGCATGGCCTCCTGCGCACCGGCGTCCACCGAAGGGATGTACTCCTTCGGGATACGGCCACCGGTCACCTTGTTCACGAACTCGTACGAGGTGTCGCCACCCTCGAGCGGCTCGATGCCGATCTGCACCTTCGCGAACTGACCGGTACCACCGGTCTGCTTCTTGTGGGTGTAGTCGACGCGCTCGACGGCCTTGCGGATCGTCTCGCGGTACGCCACCTGCGGCTTGCCGACGTTGGCCTCGACCTTGAACTCACGGCGCATACGGTCGACCAGCACCTCGAGGTGCAGCTCGCCCATACCACCGATGATGGTCTGGCCGGTCTCCTCGTCCGAGTGGACCTGGAAGGACGGGTCCTCCTCGGCCAGGCGCTGGATCGCGACGCCCAGCTTCTCCTGGTCGCCCTTCGACTTGGGCTCGATGGCGACCTGGATGACCGGCGCCGGGAAGTCCATGGACTCCAGGATGACCGGGTTCTTGTCGTCGGACAGCGTCTCACCGGTGGTGGTCTGCTTCAGGCCCATGACGGCGACGATGTCGCCGGCGCCCACCGACTCGATCTCCTCACGCTTGTTGGCGTGCATGCGGTAGATCTTGCCGATGCGCTCCTTCTTGCCCTTGACGGAGTTCAGCACCTGCGTGCCGGACTCCAGGCGGCCCGAGTAGACCCGGACGAAGGTGAGCTTGCCGAGGTGCGGGTCGCTCATGATCTTGAACGCCAGCGCGGACAGCGGCTCGTCCTCGGACGGCTTGCGCTTGACGACCTCCTCCGGGTTGTTGACCGCGTGGCCCTCGATGGCCTCGATGTCAACCGGGGAAGGCAGGTAGCGCACGACCGCGTCGAGCAGGGGCTGCACGCCCTTGTTCTTGAACGCGGTGCCACAGAACACCGGGGTGACGGTGGTGCCCTTGCCCTTGCCGGACGCGATGGTGATACGACGGATCGCCGCGTAGAGCTGCTCCTCGGTGGGCTCCTCGCCCTCCAGGTACAGCTCCATCAGCTGCTCGTCGTTCTCGGCGACGGCCTCCAGGAGCTTGCCGCGCCATTCCTCGGCCGCCTCGGTGTGCGTGGCCGGGATGTCGACGACGTCGTACATCTCGCCCTTGGTGGCCTCGGCGGACCACACGAGCGCCTTCATGCGGACCAGGTCCACGACGCCCTTGAAGTCGGCCTCGGCACCGATCGGGAGCTGCATGACGATCGGCTGCGCGCCCAGGCGGTCCGAGATCATGTCCACGCAGCGGTGGAACTCGGCGCCCGTGCGGTCGAGCTTGTTGACGAAGCAGATACGCGGAACGCCGTAGCGGTCCGCCTGACGCCACACCGTCTCGGACTGCGGCTCAACGCCGGCGACGCCGTCGAACACCGTCACGGCACCGTCGAGGACGCGCAGGGAGCGCTCCACCTCGACGGTGAAGTCGACGTGGCCCGGGGTGTCGATGATGTTGATGGTGTGGTCGACGTTCTCCAGCGGCCAGTGGCAGGTGGTGGCAGCAGAGGTGATCGTGATGCCACGCTCCTGCTCCTGCTCCATCCAGTCCATGGTGGCAGCGCCGTCGTGGACCTCACCGATCTTGTAAGACACACCGGTGTAGAACAGGATCCGCTCGGTGGTGGTCGTCTTGCCCGCGTCGATGTGGGCCATGATGCCGATGTTGCGCACCTTGGCCAGGTCAAGTGAAGTGGTAGCCATAAGGCTTCAGTCTTCTCTCGGTCTCGATGTGGGTAGCGACTACCAGCGGTAGTGCGCGAAGGCCTTGTTGGACTCGGCCATCTTGTGGGTGTCCTCGCGCTTCTTCACGGCCGCACCGAGGCCGTTGGAGGCGTCGAGAAGCTCGTTGAGGAGACGCTCGGTCATGGTCTTCTCGCGACGGGCGCGGGAGTAACCGACCAGCCAGCGCAGCGCCAGGGTGTTGGCACGGCCGGGCTTGACCTCGACCGGGACCTGGTAGGTGGCGCCACCGACACGGCGGGACTTGACCTCGAGGGTCGGCTTGATGTTCTCGAGAGCGCGCTTGAGGGTGACGACCGGGTCGTTGCCGGTCTTCTCGCGCAGGCCCTCCATGGCGCCGTAAACGATCCGCTCGGCAGTCGAGCGCTTGCCGTTCAGCAGCACCTTGTTGATCAGGGAGGTCACCAGAGGAGAACCGTAGACCGGGTCGATGATGACCGGGCGCTTCGGGGCGGGGCCCTTACGAGGCATTCTTACTTCTCCTTCTTGGCGCCGTAACGGCTGCGAGCCTGCTTGCGGTTCTTGACACCCTGGGTGTCGAGGGAACCGCGGATGATCTTGTAGCGAACACCCGGCAGGTCCTTCACACGGCCGCCGCGCACGAGCACGATGGAGTGCTCCTGCAGGTTGTGTCCCTCACCCGGAATGTAAGCGGTGACCTCGATGCCGCTGGTCAGACGCACACGCGCGACCTTGCGGAGGGCCGAGTTCGGCTTCTTCGGGGTGGTCGTGAACACACGCGTGCAGACGCCGCGACGCTGAGGGGAACCCTCGAGTGCGGGCGTCTTGTTCTTCTCGACCTTGTCCTGCCGGCCCTTGCGGACCAGCTGCTGGATCGTAGGCACTACTTCTCCGGTTTCTGTGTGCCGATGGGTACAGCTAACCTGGAACGTCGCCGACCCACGCGGTCGGGTGTGTCGAATCCGGCGGACTCCCGCCGCAAGGCGAAAAGAGCACAGATTACGGTGGCCGCTCATGGCTCGCCATGCGGTTTGAAGGCACGCACGAGAGCCAGGGCACACCCCAGGCACAAGGTCTGAGCGTACCTACCTCATTGGCTGTGGTCAAAACAAATGGGGCCCGCCCGCCTCGGACGGCGAGTGATGTCAAGCCCGGGTATGCTACGTGATCTTCGATTTGACGATCCGGGCCGCCGAGGCTTCCGGTTCGGCCACGCGGCTGATTGTCGCCGATCGCCCGGCTGGAGCAGGAGGACCGCGTCACCCCGCTCACCGCCGCTGGGGCACGCCTGGGCCACACTGCCGGCCTTCTGGTACGCGCTGCCCGGCCGGCTCGCCCGGCGCCTCCTGCTGCGGCTCGCCACGCGGGTCGACACGGTGCTCGGCAGCCGGGCCCGGCAGGGAATCCCTGCTCGCCCGGCTGCTGGACTCTCATCCGGACGTCGACACCCGACTGCACCATCTCCAGGCCCGGCTGGAGCACGAACGGTGAAACGCCGACGGGCGGCCACCCCGAGGGGTGACCGCCCGTCAAGCTGCTCGCTTACTGGTTGTACGGACCGTAGTCGTAGTCCTCCAGCGGAACGGCCTGGCCGGAGCCGGTGCCGAACGGCGAGTAGTCGATGTCGTCGTAGCCGACGGCCGAGTACATCGCGGCCTTGGCCTCCTCGGTCGGCTCGACCCGGATGTTGCGGTAGCGGGACAGGCCCGTACCGGCCGGGATGAGCTTACCGATGATGACGTTCTCCTTGAGGCCGATGAGGCTGTCGGACTTGGCGTTGATCGCCGCGTCCGTCAGGACTCGGGTCGTCTCCTGGAAGGAGGCGGCCGACAGCCAGGACTCCGTCGCCAGCGAGGCCTTGGTGATACCCATCAGCTGCGGACGACCGGAGGCCGGGTGACCGCCCTCCTGGACCACACGACGGTTCTCGGTCTCGAACTTCGAGCGCTCGACCAGCTCGCCGGGCAGCAGCTCGGCGTCGCCGGACTCGATGATCGTCACACGGCGGAGCATCTGCCGGATGATGATCTCGATGTGCTTGTCGTGGATCGACACACCCTGCGAGTTGTAGACCTTCTGGACCTCGCCGACCAGGTGGACCTGGACGGCACGCTGGCCCAGGATGCGCAGCACGTCGTGCGGGTTGGTGGCACCCACGGTGAGCTGCTGGCCCACCTCGACGTGCTCGCCCTCGCTGACCAGGACCTTGGCACGCTTGGAGATCGGGTACGCCGTCTCGTCGCTGCCGTCGTCCGGGGTGACGACGATCTTCTTGGTCTTCTCGGTCTCCTCGATGCGGACACGGCCGCTCGCCTCGGAGATCGGGGCGACACCCTTCGGGGTACGGGCCTCGAAGAGCTCGACGACACGCGGCAGACCCTGGGTGATGTCGTCACCGGCCACACCACCGGTGTGGAAGGTACGCATCGTCAGCTGGGTACCGGGCTCACCGATGGACTGGGCGGCGATGATGCCGACCGCCTCGCCGATGTCGACCAGCTTGCCGGTGGCCAGCGAACGGCCGTAGCACATCGCGCAGGTGCCGACAGCGGACTCGCAGGTCAGGACCGAGCGGGTCTTGACCTCCGCGACACCGTTCTTGACCAGCTCGTCGATGAGCACGTCGCCGAGGTCGGTACCGGCCGGGGCCAGCACCTTGCCGTCGACCACGATGTCCTCGGCGAGGCAGCGCGCGTACACGGACGTCTCGACGTTGTCCGCCTTGCGCAGCACGCCGTCCGCGCCGACCTCCGCGATGTGGAGCTTGAGGCCACGCTCGGTGCCGCAGTCCTCCTCGCGGATGATGACGTCCTGCGAGACGTCCACCAGACGACGGGTCAGGTAACCCGAGTCGGCGGTACGCAGGGCGGTGTCCGCCAGACCCTTACGGGCACCGTGCGTGGAGATGAAGTACTCCAGCACGGAGAGGCCCTCGCGGAAGCTCGCCTTGATCGGACGCGGGATCGTCTCGTTCTTCGCGTTCGACACCAGACCACGCATACCGGCAATCTGACGCATCTGCATCATGTTGCCTCGTGCACCCGAGTTCACCATCATGAAGATCGGGTTGGTCTTCGGGAAGTTCTCGTTCATCGCCTCGGCGACCTCGTTGGTCGCCTTGGTCCAGATCGCGATGAGCTCCTGCGTGCGCTCGTCCTTGGTGATCAGACCGCGCTCGTACTGCTTCTGGACCTTCTCGTCCTGCGCCTCGTAGCCGCGGACGATCTCCTTCTTCGCCTCGGGAACGACGACGTCGGAGATGGCGACGGTGACGCCGGAACGGGTGGCCCAGTAGAAGCCGGACGCCTTCAGGTTGTCGAGCGTCGCCGCCACGATGACCTTCGGGTAGCGCTCGGCGAGGTCGTTGACGATCTCGGAGAGCTGCTTCTTGCCGACCTCGTAGTCGACGAACGGGTAGTCCTCGGGCAGCAGCTCGTTGAAGAGCGCGCGGCCCAGCGTGGTGTTCAGGCGGAAGCTGTCACCCTGCTGCCACTCCGGCTCGCCCTCCTCGCGGGCCGGCGGGGTCCAGCCGCGCGGCGGGATGGTGCCCACCGGGAAGCGGATGTCCACGCGCGACTGCAGCGAGAGCTCGCCGGCGTCGAACGCCATGATCGCCTCGGCCACGGACGCGAACGAGCGGCCCTCGCCCTTGACGTCACGCATCTCGCCGTCGGTGGTGAGGAAGAACAGACCGAGGACCATGTCCTGGGTCGGCATCGTCACCGGACGGCCGTCGGCCGGCTTGAGGATGTTGTTCGAGGACAGCATCAGGATGCGGGCCTCGGCCTGCGCCTCCGCGGACAGCGGCAGGTGCACGGCCATCTGGTCACCGTCGAAGTCCGCGTTGAACGCGGTGCACACGAGCGGGTGGATCTGGATGGCCTTGCCCTCGACCAGCTGCGGCTCGAAGGCCTGGATGCCGAGGCGGTGCAGGGTGGGAGCACGGTTCAGCAGGACCGGGTGCTCGGCGATGACCTCTTCGAGGACGTCGTACACGACCGTGCGGCCGCGCTCCACCATGCGCTTGGCGCTCTTGATGTTCTGCGCGTGGTTCAGGTCGACCAGGCGCTTCATCACGAACGGCTTGAACAGCTCCAGCGCCATCGCCTTCGGCAGACCGCACTGGTGCAGCTTCAGCTGCGGACCGACGACGATCACGGAACGCGCCGAGTAGTCGACACGCTTGCCGAGCAGGTTCTGACGGAAGCGGCCCTGCTTGCCCTTCAGCATGTCGCTGAGGGACTTCAGCGGGCGGTTGCCGGGACCGGTCACCGGACGGCCGCGACGGCCGTTGTCGAAGAGGGCGTCAACGGCCTCCTGAAGCATGCGCTTCTCGTTGTTGACGATGATCTCCGGGGCACCGAGGTCCAGGAGCCTCTTCAGACGGTTGTTGCGGTTGATGACACGGCGGTACAGGTCGTTCAGGTCGGAGGTCGCGAAGCGGCCACCGTCCAGCTGCACCATCGGACGCAGGTCCGGCGGGATGACCGGGACGCAGTCCAGGACCATGCCCTTGGGGCTGTTGGACGTCTGCAGGAACGCGGAGACGACCTTCAGGCGCTTCAGGGCACGGGTCTTCTTCTGGCCCTTGCCGGTGCGGATGATCTCGCGGAGCTTCTCGGCCTCCTCCTCGAGGTCGAAGGACTCCAGGCGCTTCTGCAGCGCCGCGGCACCCATCGAGCCGTCGAAGTACGTGCCGAAGCGGTCCCGCAGCTCGCGGTAGAGCAGCTCGTCGCCCTCCAGGTCCTGGACCTTGAGGTTCTTGAACCGGTTCCACACCTCGTCGAGGCGGTCGATCTCGCGCTGCGCGCGGTCGCGCAGCTGCTTCATCTCGCGCTCGGCACCCTCGCGCACCTTGCGGCGCACGTCGGCCTTGGCACCCTCGGCCTCCAGCTCGGCCAGGTCGGCCTCGAGCTTCTTGGCGCGGGCCTCCAGGTCGGCGTCGCGGCGGTTCTCGATCTGCTGGCGCTCGACCGAGACGTGCGCCTCCAGGGAGGGCAGGTCGCGGGTACGGCGCTCCTCGTCGACGTACGTGATCATGTACGCGGCGAAGTAGATGACCTTCTCGAGGTCCTTCGGCGCCAGGTCCAGCAGGTAGCCGAGGCGCGAGGGGACACCCTTGAAGTACCAGATGTGCGTGACGGGCGCGGCCAGCTCGATGTGGCCCATCCGCTCACGGCGCACCTTGGCGCGCGTGACCTCGACGCCACAGCGCTCGCAGATGATGCCCTTGAAGCGGACGCGCTTGTACTTGCCGCAGTAGCACTCCCAGTCCCGGGTGGGGCCGAAGATCTTCTCGCAGAAGAGGCCGTCCTTCTCGGGCTTGAGGGTGCGGTAGTTGATGGTCTCGGGCTTCTTGACCTCGCCGTGGCTCCACTGCCGGATGTCGTCAGCGGTGGCCAGGCCGATCCGGAGCTCGTCGAAGAAGTTGACGTCGAGCACTATGCGTCAATCCCTCTCAGGGTCGTAAGTCTGTGGTCTGAAACGGGGGCCTGGGGGTCGGCGGGGGCCTCACGGTGGTGAGGCCCCTGCCGGACTCCCGTCAGACCTCTTCGACGCTGCTCGGCTCGCGCCGGGACAGGTCGATGCCGAGCTCCTCCGCAGCGCGGAAGACGTCCTCGTCGGTGTCACGCATCTCGATGGACATACCGTCGCTGGACAGCACCTCCACGTTCAGGCAGAGCGACTGCATCTCCTTGATGAGCACCTTGAAGGACTCGGGGATGCCGGGCTCGGGGATGTTCTCGCCCTTGACGATGGCCTCGTAGACCTTCACGCGGCCGGTGACGTCGTCGGACTTGATGGTCAGCAGCTCCTGGAGGGCGTACGCGGCGCCGTAGGCCTCGAGGGCCCACACCTCCATCTCACCGAAGCGCTGGCCACCGAACTGGGCCTTACCACCCAGCGGCTGCTGGGTGATCATCGAGTACGGACCGGTCGAGCGGGCGTGCAGCTTGTCGTCGACCAGGTGGTGCAGCTTCAGGATGTACATGTAGCCGACCGAGATCGGGTCCGGGAACGGCTCACCGCTACGGCCGTCGAACAGCCGCGCCTTGCCGGACGGGAGGACCATGCGCTCGCCGTCGCGGTTCGGGATGGTGTGCTGCAGCAGACCCGCCAGCTCGTCCTCGCGGGCACCGTCGAAGACCGGGGTCGCGACGTTGGTGCGCGGGGCGACCTGGTCGGCGCCGATGGCCTGCAGGCGCTGGGCCCACTCGTCCGCGAGGCCGGAGACGTCCCAGCCGCGGCTGGCGAGCCAGCCGAGGTGGATCTCCAGGACCTGTCCCGGGTTCATTCGGGACGGCACACCCAGCGGGTTGAGGATGATGTCGACCGGGGTGCCGTCCTCCAGGAACGGCATGTCCTCGATCGGCAGGATCTTGGAGATGACACCCTTGTTGCCGTGCCGGCCGGCGAGCTTGTCACCGTCGGTGATCTTGCGCTTCTGCGCGACGTAGACGCGGACCAGCTGGTTCACGCCCGGCGGCAGCTCGTCGCCCTCCTCGCGGTCGAAGACGCGCACGCCGATGACCTTGCCGGTCTCGCCGTGCGGCACCTTCAGCGAGGTGTCACGGACCTCACGGGCCTTCTCACCGAAGATCGCGCGCAGCAGGCGCTCCTCGGGGGTCAGCTCGGTCTCACCCTTCGGGGTGACCTTGCCGACGAGGATGTCACCGGCGATGACCTCGGCACCGATGCGGATGATGCCGCGCTCGTCGAGGTCGGCGAGGACCTCCTCGGAGACGTTCGGGATGTCCCGGGTGATCTCCTCGGGGCCGAGCTTGGTGTCACGGGCGTCGACCTCGTGCTCCTCGATGTGGATCGAGGAGAGGACGTCGTCCTGTACGAGGCGCTGCGACAGGATGATCGCGTCCTCGTAGTTGTGACCCTCCCACGGCATGAACGCCACGAGCAGGTTCTTGCCGAGGGCCATCTCGCCGTTCTGGGTGGCCGGGCCGTCGGCCAGCACCTGGCCGGTGACGACGCGGTCGCCCTCGTTGACGATGACCTTCTGGTTGACCGAGGTGCCCTGGTTGGACCGGGAGAACTTGGCCAGGCGGTACGTGATGTACGTGCCGTCGTCGTTGGCGGTGGTGATGTAGTCCGCGGAGACCTCCTGGACCACACCGTCCTTCTCGGCCTTGACCACGTCGCCGGCGTCGACCGCGGAGCGGTACTCCATGCCGGTGCCGACGAGCGGGGCCTCGGACTTAATCAGCGGCACGGCCTGACGCATCATGTTCGCGCCCATGAGGGCACGGTTGGCGTCGTCGTGCTCGAGGAAGGGGATCATGGCGGTCGCGACCGACACCATCTGGCGCGGCGAGACGTCCATGTAGTCCACGTCCTCGGGGCCGACGTAGTCGACCTCGCCGCCACGGCGGCGGACCAGCACGCGGGCCTCGGCGAACCGCATCTCGTCGTTCAGCGGCGCGTTGGCCTGCGCGATGACGAAGCGGTCCTCCTCGTCGGCCGTCAGGTAGTCGACCTCGTCGCTGACCTGGCCGTCGACGACCTTGCGGTACGGCGTCTCGATGAAACCGAACGCGTTGACCCGGCCGTAGGAGGCGAGCGAGCCGATCAGACCGATGTTCGGGCCTTCCGGCGTCTCGATCGGGCACATGCGGCCGTAGTGCGAGGGGTGCACGTCACGGACCTCGAAGCCGGCCCGCTCACGGGAGAGACCACCCGGGCCGAGGGCGTTCAGACGACGCTTGTGCGTCAGCCCCGACAGCGGGTTGTTCTGGTCCATGAACTGGGACAGCTGCGAGGTGCCGAAGAACTCCTTGATCGACGCCACGACCGGGCGGATGTTGATCAGGGTCTGCGGCGTGATCGCCTCGACGTCCTGCGTGGTCATGCGCTCGCGCACGACACGCTCCATACGGGCGAGACCCGTACGGACCTGGTTCTGGATCAGCTCACCGACGCTGCGGATACGGCGGTTGCCGAAGTGGTCGATGTCGTCGGTCTCGACCATGATCGTGCGACCGGACTCGGTCACCGTCTCGGTCTCGCCGGCGTGCAGCTTCACCAGGTACTTGATGGTGGCGATGACGTCCTCGGTGGTGAGCACGCCGGCGTCCAGCGGCTCGTCCGCACCGAGCTTCTTGTTGACCTTGTAGCGGCCGACCTTGGCGAGGTCGTAGCGCTTGGGGTTGAAGTACAGGTTCTCCAGCAGCGTCTGCGCGGCCTCACGCGTGGGGGGCTCGCCCGGGCGCAGCTTGCGGTAGATGTCGAGCAGCGCGTCGTCCTGGCCCTGGGTGTGGTCCTTCTCCAGGGTGGCGCGCATGGACTCGTACTCGCCGAACTCCTCGAGGATCTGCTCGGTCGTCCAGCCGAGCGCCTTCAGCAGCACGGTGACCGACTGCTTGCGCTTGCGGTCGATACGGACACCGACCATGTCGCGCTTGTCGATCTCCATCTCCAGCCAGGCGCCCCGGGACGGGATGATCTTGGCGGAGAAGATGTCCTTGTCGGACGTCTTGTCGATGGTGGAGTCGAAGTAGACACCGGGGGAACGGACCAGCTGGGACACCACGACACGCTCGGTGCCGTTGATGACGAAGGTGCCCTTGTTCGTCATGAGCGGGAAGTCGCCCATGAAGACCGTCTGGGACTTGATCTCACCGGTCTCGTTGTTGGTGAACTCCGCGGTGACGAAGAGCGGGGCGGCGTACGTGAAGTCGCGCTCCTTGCACTCGTCGATGGAGTTCTTCGGCGGCTCGAAGCGGTGGTCCCGGAACGTCAGGGACATCGACCCGGAGAAGTCCTCGATCGGGGAGATCTCCTCGAAGATCTCCTCCAGACCGGACTTGGTGGGGACGTCCTGACCGTTCTCCAGAGCCTCCTCGACCCGACTCTGCCAGGCGGTGTTGCCGAGCAGCCAGTCGAAGCTCTCGGTCTGCAGCGCGAGCAGGTTCGGAACCTCGAGAGGCTCCTTGATCTTTGCAAAGGAGATGCGCAGCGGGGCGGTGCTGGCGCCGTTGTTCATATTCGCGGTCGAGGCATTGCGCGAGGCGGCCAAGAGGGGGTCCTTCCGAGGGCTCGGACTCACTACGCGCGTGCCGGCCCCTCTCCCGTACACAGAGACAGAAACCCCAGGTCAAGGTGGCTTTTGTCGTCAGTGCTCGAGTGAGGGCAGACCCCTGGTGACGGGCAGGGGACAGCTAACAGGCAGCGCAAAGGGTCAGTGTAGCCACTTGGCACACTGATGTCCAGTGCGGGTTTGTCGGGACCCTCGCTGTACTCACCGCTCTTGTCAACGCCCTCGGCATGCCGCCCTCAACGCACGTTGATACTGCCCTCTTCGTCGTCGATCCATGCCTCGGATTCGGATCCTTGTGACGACGCGTCCTGAGAATTGCGCGCTGCGTGCGGTTCGTCAAGGGCCTCCAGCCGGAACCCCGCCCTCCTGAGACAGGACGAAGATCACCTTACCCCTCACGAACACAGGTGCAAGGCAGCCCGGGCCGGACACCGGGGAACGCCGAAGGGCGACCACCCGGATGGATGATCGCCCTTCGGTGCGTTCGCGTTACAGCCCCAGGGGGGACGTCTTTACGGTCGCCGCCCTAGGAGGCCGTTTCTGCGGTCGCGAAGGTCTTACTTGACCTCGACGGACGCGCCGGCGCCCTTGAGGGCCTCGGCGGCCTTGTCGGCGGCCTCCTTGTTGACCTTCTCGAGGACCGGCTTCGGGGTGCCGTCGACGAGGTCCTTGGCCTCCTTCAGACCCAGGGAGGTCAGCTCACGCACGACCTTGATGACCTGGATCTTCTTGTCGCCGGCGCCGGTGAGGATGACGTCGAACTCGTCCTTCTCCTCGACGGCCTCGGCGGCCGGGGCACCCGGGACGCCAGCGGCGGCGACCGCGACGGGGGCGGCGGCGGTGACGTCGAACTTCTCCTCGAACGCCTTCACGAACTCGGCGAGCTGGATCAGGGTCATGCCCTCGAACTCGGCGAGCAGTTCGTCCTGGGTGAGAGCCATGATGGCTTTCCTTCCACTAAATCGGCTGGTGCCGGATGTACATGACTGGCGGGCGTACGTTCGGCCCGCTACGACCGCTGCCTGGCGGCGGCGGTCATGATGCGAGCCGAATTACTCGGCACCGCCCTGCTCGGCCTGCTTGGCGCGCAGCGCGTCCACGGTGCGGACGAGCTTCGACGGGAGCGCCTGGAAGAGCGCGGCAGCCTGGGACTGCTTGCCCTTCATGGCGCCCGCCAGCTTGGCGAGCAGAACCTCGCGGGACTCGAGGTCCGCAAGCTTCTTGATCTCGTCGGCGGAGAGGGCCTTGCCCTCCAGGACACCGCCCTTGATGACGAGATTGGGGTTGTCCTTGGCGAAGTCACGCAGACCCTTCGCCGACTCCACCGGGTCACCGGTGACGAAGGCGACGGCCGTCGGGCCAGCGAAGAGCTGGTCCTCCAGCGTGATCCCGGCCTCCTTGGCCGCAATCTTGGTCAGCGTGTTCTTCACCACGGCGTACTGGGCGTTCTCACCGAGCGACCGGCGCAGCGTCTTGAGCTGCGCCACGGTGAGACCGCGGTACTCGGTCAGCACGGCGGCGTTGGAGCTGCGGAACTTGTCCGTCAGCTCGGCAACCGCGGCAGCCTTGTCGGGCCTCGCCATAGAGCCTCGGCCTCCTTCCGGGTGATTCGGACCGCGCGGACCCGAAGGAGGACTGGGGAAAACGAAACGCCCCGGCGCAGGCGCTCGGGGCGGACTCGACCGGCCGCACACGCGCTCGGCGCGCGCACTCCGGGAGTTCTTCCACTGTCACCTGCGCGGGTCGCCCACTTTTCAGCGGATCCTTCGGCCACCGCGCCCTCGTTCGAGCGCACGGCAACGACCAGCGGTCTTTGGCTTCGGTAGGAGAGTACGGGACCGGTGTGCCACAGAGCAAATCGGGCTCTACGACGCCACGGTCCCGTGGTGTGCTCAGGAGCCTGCTCGGTGGTGTCTCGGCGGTGTGCAGAAAGGGCGGGCCCCGCAACCACAGGGTTGCGGGGCCCGCCCTCACTCACGCGTACCTGACGCGGCTACCGGGGTGAGCGGAGAGCTCAGACGGCGGCCGGGTCCTCCTCGACGAGGAGGTTGCGGGTGCGGTTCGGGTCGACCGGGATGCCGGGGCCCATCGTGGTGGTGATGGCGGCCTTCTTGATGTAGCGACCCTTGGCGGCGGACGGCTTCAGACGGAGGATCTCCTCCAGCGCGGCGCCGTAGTTCTCCACCAGCTTGGCGTCGTCGAAGGACGACTTGCCGATGATGAAGTGCAGGTTCGAGTGCTTGTCGACGCGGAACTCGATCTTGCCGCCCTTGATGTCGGTGACGGCCTTGGCGGTGTCGGGGGTGACGGTGCCGGTCTTCGGGTTCGGCATCAGACCACGCGGGCCGAGGACGCGGCCGAGGCGGCCGACCTTGCCCATGAGGTCCGGGGTGGCGACGACGGCGTCGAAGTCCAGACGGCCCTTCGCGACCTCGTCGATCAGCTCGTCGGCACCGACGATGTCGGCGCCCGCGGCACGCGCGGCCTCGGCACGGTCGCCGGTCGCGAAGACCAGGACCCGGGCGGTCTTACCGGTGCCGTGCGGAAGGTTCACGGTGCCACGGACCATCTGGTCGGCCTTGCGCGGGTCGACACCCAGACGGAAGGCGACCTCGACGGTGGCGTCGAACTTGGTCGTGGAGGTCTCCTTGGCGAGACGGACGGCCTCGAGCGGGGCGTACAGCTTCTCCCGGTCGACCTTGGCGTCCGCAGCGCGGAGAGCCTTGCTGCGCTTGCTCACAACTTGCTCCTGTGTGTTCTGAAAGGAGTCGTGGTCCCTGGGCCGAGCAGGCCCTGCCACGTGCGACCGACCACGGCCGCATGACTGCTGAGGGGGGTTGAGGTCAGCCCTCGACCGTGACGCCCATGGAGCGCGCGGTGCCGGCGATGATCTTCGCCGCGGCGTCCAGGTCGTTCGCGTTCAGGTCGGGCATCTTGGTCTGGGCGATCTCGCGGACCTGCGCCTCGGTGATCTTGGCGACCTTGGTCTTGTGCGGCTCGCCGGAGCCCTTCTCGATGCCCGCGGCCTTGAGGATCATCTTCGCGGCCGGCGGCGTCTTGGTGATGAAGGTGAAGGAGCGGTCCTCGTAGACCGTGATCTCCACCGGGATGACCCAACCGCGCTGCGACTCGGTCGCGGCGTTGTAGGCCTTGCAGAACTCCATGATGTTGACACCGTGCTGACCCAGCGCGGGGCCGACCGGCGGAGCCGGGTTGGCGGCACCGGCCTGGATCTGGAGCTTGATGAGCCCCGTGACCTTCTTCTTCTTGGGAGGCATAGCTCTCCGGGTCCTTTCATTCGGGTCCATGCCTGCGCAAGATCGCGATCCTGACGCAGGCATACCGCACAACGATAACGGGTATAGATGCGCGGCCAAAAACCGAGCAGGTCAGACCGGCTGAGGCAGCCCGCCTGACCTGCGCGGAAGAGCGACGTCCAGAAATGGACTAGTACTTCTGGATCAGTTCTTCTGGATCTGGTCGAAGGACAGCTCGACCGGCGTTTCGCGGCCGAAGATCTCCACCAGGCCCTTGACCTTCTTCGAGTCGGGGTTGATCTCGTTGATGGTCGCCTGCAGCGTGGCGAACGGGCCGTCGGTGACGGTGACCGAGTCGCCGACCTCGAAGTCCAGCACCTGGACCTCGACCTTGCGCTGCGGGGCGGGCTTGCCCTCGGCCTCGGCGGCCTCACGGGCGGCCTTCTCCTCGGCCTCCGGAGCGAGCATCTTGACGATCTCGTCCAGGGTCAGCGGGTACGGGTCGTAGGCGTTGCCGACGAAGCCGGTGACACCCGGGGTGTTGCGGACGACGCCCCAGGACTCGTTGGTCAGGTCCATGCGGACCAGGACGTAACCGGGCAGCTTGTTCTGCTTGATCGTCTTGCGGTCGCCGTTCTTGATCTGGACGACCTCTTCCTGCGGCACCTCGGCCTGGAAGATGTAGTCCTCGACGTTCAGCGAGACGGCGCGCTGCTCCAGGTTGGTCTTCACGCGGTTCTCGTAGCCGGCGTAGGTGTGGATGACGTACCACTCGCCGGGCAGAGAGCGCAGTTCCTCGCGCAGGGCCTCGACGGGGTCGACGGGCGCGGCCGGCTCCTCCTCGGCCTCCTCGGTCTCGGCGGCAGCCTCTGCGGCCTCGTCCTCGTCCTCGACGTTCAGGGCAGCCTCTTCGGCCGGCTCCCCCGCCTCGGCCTCGGCAGCCTCGAACTCGTCCTGCTCGTCCGCGCCCTCGACGATGTCGAGCTCGTCGTCCACCATCTCGGCAGCGGTCCCGCGAGGCTCGATGGCGTCGTCGTTCAGGTTCGGGTCAGACACGATGGCTGCTTCTTCCTGGATACATAGGGGTGGAACATGCGAAAACGGGCGCCGGTGCCACGGCGCCCTTCGCTCTTGGCTCAGCCGAAGACGTACTTGGCCGCGTGGTTGAGCCCATAGTCAATCACGGTCACCAGCGCGATCATGATGGCGACAAAGAAGATCACCACGGTGGTGTACGACGTCAGCTGGTTGCGCGTCGGCCAGACGACCTTGCGGAGCTCCGCGATGATCTGGCGGTAGAAGGTGGCGAGGCGCTTCAGCGGGCCCTTCTTGGCGCGCTTGCCGCCCTTGCGGGCCTTCTTCTTGGACTCCTGCACTTCATCCTGGGCGTCAGGCGTGTCGATGGAGCCCACGGCGTCCGTCATTGTCCTCACCTGGTCCCGGGTCGTGGCCGTGCCGCGCCCGGTTTCTGAGCCGCACGGCGGTGCATTGCTGTACGTACATGCGCACACATCCTGGCGGTGTGTGTAGCAGGGCCGGAGGGACTTGAACCCCCAACCGCCGGTTTTGGAGACCGGTGCTCTACCAATTGAGCTACGACCCTTTGTGTGCCCCCCAACGTACCGCATCCGGACGGGTGCGCGGTGTGCACCGGTTTCGGCAGCGGCTTCTGAAGGCCAACGAGGTGAGAGTGTACGTGGTCCGCGGCCCGGCGTCGAACAGAAAGTGCCCGTCCGGGGCCACTTGACCAAAGATCGTCCTGGCCGGGGCCCGGATTCGGACCCGTGTTCACGTCCCGACTCCTCCTTGTTCAGTCTGTGAAACCCGTGTGCCGGGGACATTTCCGGTCTGGAACGATGGGCTCCATGAGCGCTGCAACCCCACCCACCGAGCGCCGGGTCTCCGCCCGAGTCGGCGCGATCTCCGAGTCCGCCACCCTCGCCGTGGACGCCAAGGCCAAGGCCCTGAAGGCCGCCGGGCGTCCGGTGATCGGCTTCGGCGCCGGTGAGCCCGACTTCCCAACCCCGGACTACATCGTCGAGGCGGCCGTAGAGGCCTGCAAGAACCCCAAGTACCACCGCTACACGCCGGCCGGCGGCCTGCCCGAGCTGAAGGCCGCCATCGCCGCGAAGACCCTGCGCGACTCCGGCTGGGAGCCCGACGTCTCGCAGATCCTCGTCACCAACGGCGGCAAGCAGGCCATCTACGAGGCGTTCGCCGCGATCCTCGACCCGGGCGACGAGGTCATCGTCCCGGCGCCGTACTGGACGACGTACCCGGAGTCGATCCGCCTGGCCGGCGGTGTCCCGGTGGAGGTCGTGGCCGACGAGACGACCGGCTACCGCGTCTCGGTCGAGCAGCTGGAGGCGGCGCGCACCGAGAAGACGAAGGTCGTGCTCTTCGTCTCCCCCTCCAACCCGACCGGCGCGGTCTACACGGAGGCCGAGACCGAGGCGATCGGCCGCTGGGCCGTGGAGCACGGCCTGTGGGTGCTCACCGACGAGATCTACGAGCACCTGGTCTACGGCGACGCCGCCGCGGTGTCCCTGCCGGCGCTGCTGCCCGAGCTGCGCGACAAGTGCATCGTCGTCAACGGTGTGGCGAAGACGTACGCCATGACGGGCTGGCGCGTGGGCTGGGTCATCGGCCCGAAGGACGTCGTCAAGGCCGCCACGAACCTGCAGTCGCACGCCACCTCGAACGTCTCCAACGTGGCCCAGGTGGCCGCCCTGGCCGCCGTCTCCGGTGACCTTCAGGCCGTGGCGAAGATGCGCGAGGCCTTCGACCGGCGCCGCAAGACCATCGTGCGGATGCTCAACGAGATCGACGGCGTGGTCTGCCCCGAGCCCGAGGGCGCCTTCTACGCCTACCCGTCGGTCAAGGCCCTGCTCGGCCGGGAGATCCGCGGCAAGCGCCCGCAGGACACCGTCGAGCTGGCCGCGCTGATCCTGGAGGAGGCCGAGGTCGCGGTCGTCCCGGGCGAGGCCTTCGGCACGCCGGGCTATCTGCGGCTGTCGTACGCGCTGGGCGACGAGGACCTCGTCGAGGGCGTGAGCCGCATCCAGAAGCTGCTGGCGGAGGCCAAGGCCTGAGCCGGTCCGTTTCTGGTCCGTTTTCTGGTCCATTTTTGGACAGGGGCACCCCTGAATGCTCGGGGTGCCCCTGTTCGTTTGTGCGAGCAAGACCACGTACGGGGAAACGGCTACCGGTGTGACAGGTGCGTACGGCAGGATCCTGGGATGGAGCGTGTACGTGATCTCTCTGAGCTGCCGAAAGCCCATCTGCACCTGCACTTCACCGGTTCGATGCGGCCGGGAACCGTCCTGGAACTGGCCGACAAGTACGGCGTACGTCTGCCCGAGGCCCTGACGGAAGCGCTGACCAGCGGCGAACCGCCGAAGCTGCGGGCCACGGACGAGCGCGGCTGGTTCCGCTTCCAGCGGCTGTACGACGCGGCGCGCTCCTGCCTGCGCGAACCGGAGGACATCCGGCGGCTGGTCCGGGAGGCCGCCGAGGAGGACCTGAAGGACGGTTCGGGCTGGCTGGAGATCCAGGTGGACCCGACGTCGTACGCGCCCCGGCTGGGCGGGCTGATTCCCGCGCTGGAGATCATCCTGGACGCGGTGGAGACGACGTCCCGGGAGACCGGGCTCGGCATGCGGGTGCTGGTCGCCGCCAACCGCATGAAGCACCCGCTGGACGCCCGTACGCTGGCTCGCCTCGCGGTGCGGTACGCGGACCGGGGCGTGGTCGGTTTCGGGCTCTCCAACGACGAGCGGCGGGGCATGGCCCGGGACTTCGACCGGGCCTTCCACATCGCGCGCGAGGGCGGTCTGCTGTCGGCCCCGCACGGCGGCGAGCTGACCGGCCCGGCCTCGGTGCGCGACTGCCTGGACGACCTGCACGCCTCCCGGATCGGGCACGGGGTGCGCGCGGCCGAGGACCCGCGGCTGCTGAAGCGGCTGGCCGACCGGGGCGTGACCTGCGAGGTGTGCCCCGCTTCGAACGTGGCCCTCGGCGTGTACGAGAAGCCCGAGGACGTGCCGCTGCGGACGTTCTTCGACGCCGGCGTGCCCATGGCCCTCGGCGCCGACGACCCGCTGCTGTTCGGCTCCCGACTGGCCGCCCAGTACGAGATCGCCCGGCACGCGCACGGCTTCTCCGACGCCGAACTCGCCGAGCTGGCCCGCCAGTCGGTGCGGGGTTCGGCCGCCCCGGACGACGTCAGGGCACGGCTGCTGGCCGGCGTGGACGACTGGCTGGCCCGTCCGGCCGCCTGAAGTGGGCGTAGGGCGGATATGCCTTGCAGGCCGAGGCTGGACGACCCGGTATGCGTGTGGTCCGGTGCGGGGCCGGAACTCGCGCAGCCTCAGCCGCATACGGCCGTGGTCCCGGCGTTCCCGGTGGCGTTCGTCACGGCCCCGGCGTGAGGCTCAGGCGGAGGCCCGTGCAACGGCGATTCCGCCCAGCAGTGTCTTCGCGAGCCGCGCGGCGAACGCGTCGACCGACGGCCGCTCCCCCGTGTCGGTCGCGTCGTAGGCGAAGGCGCGCTGCGCGCAGGCGCCCAGCAGCAGGGAGGCGGCCGCGAAGGTGTCGGCGTCGGCGCGGACGCGGCCGACGGCCTGCTCGGCGCGCAGATACGCGTCCAGGTCCTGGATGGGCCGGTGCGGGCCGGAGCCGAGCGTGCGCAGGGCGTCGTCGTGCCGCCGTTTGAGCTGGGTCTCGGCGTACAGGGAGGCGGCGATCGGGAAGCTCTGCTCGTAGAAGAGGGCTGCCTGGCGGGCGATCTCGGTGAGGTTGCCCTCCAGAGTGCCCTGTCCCGGTTCGGCGGCGAGGCTGTTCAGCAGGGGCGTGAGCCGGGGCAGACGCTCGGCGAGCACGCGCACGAACAGCTCCTCCTTGCTGTCGAAGTACTTGTAGAGAGCCGCTTCGGAGCAGCCGGCCGCGCGGGCGATCTCCTTGGTGGTGGCGCGGGCGAGGCCGACGGTGAGCATGAGCTCGTGGGCGGCGTCGAGGATGCGGACACGCGCCGGCTTCGGCTCCATGGGGCGTCCAATCGGGCTTGACGAGTGAGTGAGTGCTTACCCACTCTAGGGGGAAGCAGGGTGAGTGAACACTCACCCACCAGCCCCGAGCACGGGAGCACACTCATGAACCTCACCGTTTTCGGCGCCACCGGCGGCATCGGCCGGGAGCTCGTGCGGCAGGCGCTCGGCGCCGGCCACCGGGTGACGGCCGTGGTCCGCGATCCGGCCCGGCTCGATGTCGCAGGGGACGCGCTGGAGGTGTTCCGCGCCGACCTCACCGACCCCGAGGAGCTGCGCACGGCCGTCAGGGGCCGGGACGCGGTCCTCTCCGGCCTGGGCGCGCGCAGCCGCAAGGACGCCGGGGTCGCCACCCGGCTGACCCGTACGGTCCTGGGCGCCATGGAGGCCGAGGGCGTACGACGGCTGCTCGTGGTCAGCGCCGGTCCCGTCGGCCCCGCCCCCGAGGGCGACGGCGCGCTGGACCGTGCCGCGCGGGGCCTGGTGTCGGCGATCCTCAAGGACATCTACGCCGACCTGCGCGGGATGGAGGCCGAGCTGGCCCGCAGCGACACGGACTGGACGTCCGTACGGCCGCCGCGTCTGCACAACAAGCCCCTCACCGGCCGCTACCGCACCGTCGTCGGCGGCTTCCCGCGCAACGGCCGCTTCATCGCGCGCGCCGACGTCGCGCACGCGATGCTGGCGATGATCGACGACCAGGCGACGGTGCAGCAGGGGGTGGGGGTGGCGTACTAGCCCACTGCTGTTCGTGCCGTCAGAGGCTGACGCCGACCGTCACCGGCTCGTTGACGAGCGTGATCCCGAAGGCCTCGCGGACCCCGGCGACCACCTCGCGGGCCAGGGTCAGCAGGTCTTCGGTGGTGGCGGCGCCCCGGTTGGTGAGGGCGAGGGTGTGCTTGGTGGAGATGCGGGCGGGTCCGCTGCCGTAGCCCTTGGTGAAGCCCGCCTTGTCGATCAGCCAGGCCGCCGAGGTCTTCGTACGGCCCTCCCCCGCGGGGTAGGCGGGCGGCGCCACGCCGTCGCCCAGCCGCTCACGCACGCGCGCGTGGAACGCGGCGAACTGCTCGTCGGTGAGGATCGGGTTGGTGAAGAAGGATCCGGCGGACCAGGTGTCGTGGTCCTCGGGGTCGAGCACCATGCCCTTGCCGCTGCGCAGCTTCAGCACGGTGTCGCGCGCGGTGGCGAGCGGCACCCGCTCGCCCTGCTCGACGCCGAGCGCGCGAGCGACCTCGGCGTACTTCACGGGTGCGGACAGCCCGTCCGCGTCCTCCAGCTCGAAGCGGACCCGCAGCACGACATAGCGCTCGGGGTCGGCCTTGAAGCGGCTGTGGCGGTACGAGAAGGCGCACTCCTCGTTCGTCAGCGTGACGGTCTCGCCGGCGCGTCGGTCGTAGGCGATGACCTCGGTGATGGTGGAGGAGACCTCCTGGCCGTAGGCGCCGACGTTCTGGATCGGCGTGGCGCCCGCGGACCCGGGGATGCCGGCCAGGCACTCGATGCCGGCGAGCCCGGCCTCGACCGTGCGGGCGACGGCGTCCGTCCACACCTCGCCGGCCGCGAGCTCCAGCGTCGTGCCGCGCAGCTCGACACCGCGCGTGGCGATGCGCAGGGCGGTGCCGTCGAAGCCCTTGTCGCCGATGACCAGGTTCGATCCGCCGCCGATGACCAGCAGCGGGGTCCCGCTGTCGTCGGCCTCACGGACGGCGGCGATCACCTCGGCGTCGGTCACCGCAGTGACCAGCCGCGTCGCGGGACCGCCCAGCCGGAAGGTGGTCAACGGGGCAAGAGGGGCGTCGTGGAGTACCTGCACGGGCCCAAGACTACGAGACGGCTCGGACAGCCCGGCATCCGCGCTGGGCGGGCCCCCTTGGGGTGCGTGCGGTGTGCTCCCCGGCCGACCCGCACGCGCTGACAGGCAGGTACGCGCGCGTGGACACCTGACACACGTACACATACACGCGCGCGTGGCCTCCTTCGAAGGCCACGCGCGCGTACTGGGCACCGGGTGGGCGAAGGCCTTCAGTGCGTCGGCGGACTCCCAGGGGTGCGGGCGAGGAAGCGGGGGGGCGGGTCCGGGTCGGCACTCAGCGGGCGGTGCCCTCCAGAGCGACGGCCGCCGGGGCAGGAGCCTCGGTGGCAGCGGTCTCCGGGGAAGTCGCCGGTGTCCGTCCGTCCCCCGTGGCGAGGCGGGCGGCGCTGCGCCGGGACGGGATCACCAGGGCCGCGACCGCGGCGAGGGCGACCACCGCCGAGCCGGTGACCAGGGCGGGCCGCAGGCCGTCGACGAAGCTCTGGGCGCTGTCGTAGCCGCCCTGCGCGGAGAAGATCGACGACATCACCGCGATACCGAGCGCGCCGCCCACCTCGCGCAGCGCGTTGTTGGCGCCGGAGGCGATGCCCTGCTCCTGCGGGCGGACGCTGGACATCACCAGGTTGGCGGCCGGCGCGAAGTACAGGGCCATGCCGACCCCGCTGATGACCAGGGCGGGCAGCTGGGCGGCGTAGGAGGCGTCCGTGGTGGCCACGGCGGCCATGTAGCCGAGACCGGCGGCCTGCAGGAACAGGCCCGCGGCGACGACCGGGCGGCCGCCGATGCGGTCGGAGAGGATCCCGGCGATCGGCGCGACGAGCATCGGCATGCCGGTCCAGGGAAGCATCCTGAGTCCGGCCTCGGTGGGCGAGTAGCCGAGCACGCCCTGCATGTACTGGCTGAGCAGGAAGATCGAGCCGAACATGCCGACGAACATCAGCAGGCTGGCCGCGTTGATGCCGGAGAAGGCGCGGGAGCGGAACAGCCGCATGGGCAGCATGGGGTTGGCCGCGCGGGAGCTGTACAGGACGAACCCGGTCAGCAGGGCACCGCCCGCGAACAGCGCGGTGAGGACCACGGTGTCGGTCCAGCCGTCGGCGGGGCCGCGGACCAGGCCGTAGACGATCCCGAACAGGCCGCCGCTGGCGAGCAGGGTGCCGGGGACGTCGAGCCGGGCGCCGGTGCCGTGGGACTCGGCGAGGCGGAGACGGGCGAGCGGCAGCGTGATCAGCCCGAGCGGCACGTTCAGCCAGAAGATCCAGTGCCAGGAGACGTGCTCGGTGAGGCTGCCGCCGATGAGCGGGCCGGAGGCTACGGCGAGTCCGTTGACGGCGCCCCAGATGCCGTACATCATCCCGCGCCTGGCGGCGGGCACGGCCGCGGTCAGCAGGGTCAGCGTGAGCGGCATCATCACGGCCGCGCCGACGCCCTGGACCGCACGGGCGGCGATCAGGGAGTCGATGCCGGGGGCCATGGCCGCGGCGGCGGAGGCGCCGGTGAAGACGGCGAGTCCCGCGATGAAGAGCCTGCGGCGCCCGAAGCGGTCGCCGAGCGCCGCACCGAACATCAGCAGGACGGCGAAGGTGAGCGTGTAGGCGCTGACGGTCCACTCGAGGTCGTCCAGGGCGCCGCCGAGGTCCTTGCGGATGGAGGGCAGGGCGGTGGTGACGACGAGGTTGTCGAGGGCCGCCATGAAGCCGGCGACGCTGGTGATGACGAGGGCCCAGGCGGCGCTTGCGCGGCCCGCGCTCGTCGCGGTCTGCTGTGACATCTCTCCCCCAGTGAGCGATCTTCTTGTTAGTTATTGATGACTAACTTTCGCGGGCATGAAAAAGGAGCGGGCCAACCACCCCGTTCGGCTACTGCTCCAGCCGGCCGACAACCCGGGACGGCGTGTCGATCCCCCGCCAGACCCGGTGTTCGGACGGAAACCCCATGGCCGTGAGGGTGTTGATGAGCATTCCGTAGGCCAGGAAGGTCGTCGTCTCGCCGTCGTCCGCCCCGAGCGGCAGGTGGACGGTGTCCCAGAGCTTCATCCAGGCGGCCCGTACGGCCTCCCCGAACTCGTGGTCACCCTCCGCCTCGACGGCCGCGACGGTGATGTACGTCTGCATCTGCATCTGGAGTTTTTCGGGCTGCTCCGTGATCAGCTGCACATAGGCGTCCGCCATGGCGTGCAGGGCCTCCTCGCCCTCCAGCCCCCTGGCGGCCTCCTCGAAGACCCGGCAGGTGTCCTCGACACACCGCAGCGACGCGGCGGCGAAGATCGCCTTCTTGCCGGCGAAGAGGCGGAAGAGGTACGGCTGCGAGACCCCGACGCGCGCCGCGATCGCCTCGGTGGAAGTGCCGTAGTAGCCCTTCCTCGCGAATTCGGCGATCGCCGCGCGAATGACACTCTCGCGTCGCTCTTCTGCGCTCATCCTGACCACGAGAAGTAAGTTAGTACTCAATCACTAACTTGGCAAGCCCTCTGGCACCCAGACGCGCGTAAGGGGCGCCCCACCAGGGGGACGCCCCTTACGCGGCGGTTCCGGTGGAGCCGTCAGGCGAGCCGTACGACCGCCCGGGACATGCCCAGCACCTTCTGGCCGTCGCTCGTCGCCGTGAGGTCCACGCGCACGGTGTTGTCGTCCAGCTTGGCCGCGACCTTGCCGCTGACCTCGATCAGCGCGCCCTGGTCGTCGTTGGGCACGACGACGGGCTTGGTGAAGCGGACGCCGTACTCCACGACCGCGCCCGGGTCCCCGGTCCAGTCGGTGACCACGCGGATCGCCTCGGCCATGGTGAACATGCCGTGCGCGATGACGTCCGGCAGGCCGACCTCCTTGGCGAACTTCTCGTTCCAGTGGATCGGGTTGAAGTCCCCGGAGGCACCCGCGTAGCGCACGAGCGTGGCGCGGGTCACGGGGAAGGTCTGCGCCGGCAGCTCGGTGCCGACCTCGACGTCGTCGTACGCGATCTTCGCCGTCATCAGGTCCTCACGCCTCCTCGGCCGCGCGGGCCACGAGCTTGGTCCAGGCGGTCACGACGTGCTCGCCCGCCTCGTCGTGCACCTCACCGCGGATGTCCAGGATGTCGTTGCCCGCGAGGGACTTGATCCCCTCGATGGTGGAGGTGACCGTGAGCCGGTCGCCGGCGCGCACCGGGCGGCTGTAGGCGAACTTCTGGTCGCCGTGCACCACGCGGCTGTAGTCGAGACCGAGCTGCGGGTCCTCGATGATCTGTCCCGCGGCCGGGAAGGTGATGGCGAACACGAACGTCGGCGGGGCGATCACATCGGAATGACCGAACGCCTTCGCGGCCTCCGGGTCCGTGTAGACCGGGTTGGTCTCGCCCACCGCCTCGGCGAACTCGCGGATCTTCTCCCGGCCCACCTCGTAGGGCGCGGTGGGCGGGTAGGTCCGTCCAACGAAGGACTGGTCGAGCGCCATGGCCCGGCACCTCCTGATGTCTGCTGTGATGGCCCCAAATTAGCCGGAATCCCGCCCAGGGAATGCGCAGGGGGACGCGGGTAGGGGCCCGGCCGCTGAAGCGCCGGTGGGTCGAGGCGCCGGTGAGGCGGTGAAACGCCGCGAGGCCGCCCCCTCGGAAGGGGACGGCCTCGCGGACGAGCCTGTTTATCGCGTCTCGCGGTGCGCGGTGTGCGCGTTGCAGCGAGGGCAGTGCTTCTTCATCTCAAGACGATCCGGGTTGTTACGCCGGTTCTTCTTGGTGATGTAGTTCCGCTCCTTGCACTCCACGCAGGCCAGCGTGATCTTCGGGCGGACGTCGGTGGCAGCCACGTGAGTGCTCCTAAGACGAACGGGTGGACTAATTCAACGCAAGAAAGAGTAGCCGATCGAAGGACCGACCCCGCAATCGGCTACTGTCAGTAGCGGTGACCGGACTTGAACCGGTGACACAGCGATTATGAGCCGCTTGCTCTACCGACTGAGCTACACCGCTGCGATGCGATCGGACCCCGTCTTTCGACGGGAACCTCTCACACCAGAGCCCCAAAACGGAATCGAACCGTTGACCTTCTCCTTACCATGGAGACGCTCTGCCGACTGAGCTATTGGGGCGAGCGATGAAGACATTACACGGTCCGCCGCCGTTCACCCAAATCCGTATCCGGCGGCCCGCGGCAACCCCATCCCAGGGCTCGCAGCGACCTCACGCATCGCAGGGAGGGCTCATGCGGGCACGCGCGCGTGGGCGTTCGCCGGGGAGAGCGGGGGCCACGCGAGGTGGGCGCCGTACGAGGGCGCGGGGCCACGCGGGTGGGCGACACGTGTACTGCCAAGGGCGGAGCAACCGGTACGACTATTGCGCTCCTGCGCACCCGGCGCGGCTCGCCACCCTAGGCTCGACTCGCTCTGCGTGATCTTGGGGCCCAGGCCCCGGTGTCTCACGCGGGCCCGCCCGAGCCCCCGGCCCCGATCCTGGAGCGCGATGCCAGACAGCCAGCCGCAGCCGCACCCGCCGTCGAACTCCTCGGGATCCTCGGGCCAGTCCGACCCGGCCGCCCTGCTGCTGTGCGGTGCGCGGCTCACCGACGGCCGGACGGTGGACGTACGGCTGGGCGGCGGGCGCATCGAGGCGGTGGGCACGGCCGGCAGTCTGGCGCCGGGCCCTGCCCGGACGGGCGCCGCGCGCGTGGACCTGAGCGGCTATCTGCTCCTGCCGGCCCCGGCCGAACCGCACGCCCACGGAGACACCGCACTGTCCGCCGAACGCCCCGGCCCGGTGTCGTACGCCCCCGAGGACGTGCAGCGCCGGGCGACGGAGGCGACCCTGCTGCAGCTCGGGCACGGTGCGACGGCAACACGCGCGCACGTGCGCGTGGGCGATGTGCAGGGGCTCGGCGCGCTGGGCGCCGTCCTGCAGGCGCGGCGCTCGCTGCGGGGGCTCGCCGAGCTGACGACGGTGGCCATGCCACGGCTGCTGACCGGGGTGGCCGGGGCCGACGGGCTGTCGATGCTGCGCGACGCGGTCAAGATGGGCGCCTCCGTGGTGGGCGGCTGCCCCGACCTGGACCCCGATCCCACGGGCTATGTGGAAGCGGTCCTGGAGGTCGCCTCCGAGCACGGCTGCCCGGTGGACCTGCACACGGACGCCTCCGACCCGGCCCGGTTGTCCCGGCTCGCGTCCATGGCCGGGGGCCTGCGACCCGGCGTGACGATCGGGCCGTGCGCCGGACTTGCGCGCCTGCCCGGCGAGGCCGCCTCCCGCGCCGCGGACCAGCTCGCGGCGGCCGGCGTGACGGTCGTCTGCCTGCCCCAGGGTGGCTGCTGCGGCACCGACCGCCGCGGCGCCGCTCCGGTACGGCTGCTGCGCGCGGCTGGTGTCCGTGTGTCGGCCGGCAGCGGCGCCCTACGCGATGCCTCCAACCCCGTCGGCCGCGGTGACCCCCTGGAGGCCGCCTACCTCCTCGCCTCCGCTCACGGCCTGCGCCCGGAGGACGCCTACTCCGCCGTCAGCGCCTCGGCCCGCGCGACGCTGGGCCTGCCGGAGGTGCGTGTGGAGGCCGGATTCCCGGCGGACCTCCTCGCCGTCCGCGGCAACCGGCTGGCCGGCGCCCTGTCCCTGGCCTACAGCCGGATCGTGATCCACCGGGGCCGAGTGGTGGCCCGCACGAGCGCGGTGCGCGAGTACTGCAACTCGGCGGCCACGGCGGAACTCGGGTTGCCGCGCCAGGGGCGGGGCGAGTTGTCGTGAGGGGGCGCGGCCCAGGGTCGGCGCCCGGGAGCGCGTAGGCGGGTGTTGCCGCGGGCGGGTGCCCTTGAGCGCCCGGGGTGAGCCAATGAACGCGCGCCCAGGCGCGCGTGAACGCACGCCCAGGCGCGCGCCGCGCGTGCCGGTGGATGCGTGCCCGTGGGCGCCCGGCACTGCGCTCATGGCGCCCGTGGAAGCGTGTCCGTGCGCACCCTTCGTTGCACCCATGGACGCGTGCCCGCGCGTGCCGTGGGCGTGCGCCCGGCGCGGTTGCGCCACGCCGATTAACTCGTGCGGCGGATGCGCCCCGTCCGGCGTACGGTCGGATTCATGCGCATTGTCATCGCTGGTGGTCATGGTCAGATCGCGCTGCGGCTGGAACGCCTGCTCTCCGCGCGCGGAGATGAGGTCGCGGGGATCATTCGCAGGTCCGAACAGGGCGACGATCTGCGGGCTGCCGGTGCCGAGCCGGTGCTGCTCGACCTGGAGTCCGCCTCGCTGGAGGAGGTCGCGGCGCACCTGCAGGGCGCCGACGCGGCGGTGTTCGCGGCCGGCGCGGGCCCGGGCAGCGGGGCGGCCCGCAAGGAGACGGTGGACAGGGGCGCAGCGGTGCTGTTCGCGGACGCAGCCGTACGCGCGCGTGTGCGCCGTTTCCTGGTCGTGTCCTCGATGGGCGCCGATCCCGCGCACCAGGGCGACGGCGTCTTCGACGCGTATCTGCGTGCCAAGGGCGAGGCGGACGCGTACGTCACCCGTCAGGAGGCCCTGGACTGGACGATCCTGCGCCCCGGTTCGCTGACGGACGACGCCGGTACCGGTCAGGTCCGCCTGGAGGCGCACACCGGACGCGGTTCCGTCCCGCGGGACGATGTCGCGGCCGTACTCGCGGAGTTGGTGGACACTCCGGCGACGACCGGGCTGACGCTGGAGCTGATCAGCGGATCGACGCCGGTGTCCGTGGCGGTGAAGTCGGTGGCCGGGAACTGAGGCGGGACACCGGTCGTTGAACGGGCAGAGTCCACGACCGCCCTTTCAGCACAGTCGACCTGTCGACCCGTCAGGTCTCCCGCCGCCCTCCCCACACACGATCCTGCGCCCTCCACCCCCCTCATGACTCAGAACAGAGGCAGCTGACCGGGAAACTCCGGCACGGCGTATCCGTCCAACGCCGGCTGGACAGCTCCGAGTTGCGCCTGCTGCCGGGACCCGGCGCAGGAGACGAGCTCCCCCTTCTCCCGCGCCCCCGGCGGATCGTGCCGCGCGTAGCGGCCCGCCACGACGGCGATGTCGCGGCGGCACACAGGACAGGTTCTGCGTCGGGAGGACATGCCGTCAGTGTGCCCCGCGTCGGCGCTGACGCGACACTGCTGTCAGGTGCTGACGCGACACCGCTGTCAGGTGCGGGTCTCGGCTTCCCAGCGGTCGGGGCCCACCCCGCGCCAGTCGATCAGCGGCGAGTCGGCCACCTGCTCCGGCTCGATCTCCAGCCCCGCGCGGCGCAGGAACTCCACCAGGTCCCCGACGTTGTGCGCCAGGCCGAGGATCTCGCCGTCCACCCGGACCCGGCGGCCGCCGGTCGGGGACGGCAGGTGCACGATGATGGGTCGTTTCCCGGCCATGGCTCCAGCATCGTCCGGACCGGTCGGGCCCGCACCCGGGCCGGTCATTCCAGTATTCCCAGCGCGGTGTCGGGGCGGCACAGCGGGCATGCGGCGATCCCTTCCTCGGTAAGTGCACGCACGGCCTGGTCCCGGCCGACCCCCTTGGCCCGCCCGCCCGCGCTCGTACAGCCGCCGACGTGGACGTACACCGCGGTGCGACCGTTCAGGCCGCGCTCGATCAGCCAGTCCGGAGCGGCCTGCCGGGTGGCGAGGCGGCTCTGCCTCTCGGCCTCCCGGCGTTCCTCGTCCGCGATCCACCGGTCCATCAGGGCGAGCTGCCGCGCGGCCTGATGTTCGACGACGCGGCGCGCGAAACGCAGCATGTCGAGACGCGTCAGCGGACGGTCATCGTTCACACGTTCGATTCTAGTGAAGAGACCCGGAAGTGCGACCAGAGGGAGGCGGCCGAACAGGTCCGCATGAAACGGTCTCGACCACTGAGACGCAGGTCACCCTTCGCCCCTGTCACAGCGCGCGGGGCCGCTCTGTCCAAGAGGGCGTACGCATCGGCAACCACCCAGGAGTACACCGTGGAAGCTCGTCTGAACATCATGGCCGCCCCGGTCGCCGCCAAGGCCCTCAAGCACCTCATCGCCGCGGGCAGGGCACTCTCGGAGTCGACCGTGCCGGCCTCGACGCGCGAACTGATGATGCTCCGCGCCAGCCAGATCAACGGCTGTGCCGGATGCATCGACATGCACACCAAGGAAGCCGCCGCGGCCGGCGAGACCGCCGTACGCCTCCATCTGGTCGCCGCCTGGAGGGAGGCCAAGGTCTTCACCGACGCCGAGCGCGCGGCGCTGGAGCTGACGGAGCAGGGCACCCGCATCGCCGACGCGGCCGGCGGCGTCCCGGACGAGGTCTGGGCGAACGCGGCCAAGTACTACGACGAGAACCAGCTCGCCGACCTGGTGGCCCAGATCGCCGTCATCAACGCCTTCAACCGCGGAAACGTCATCACCCAGCAGCCCGCCGGTGACTACGAGGCGGGCATGGCCGCCAAGTTCCACTGACGGTCGACGACGAGAGCCCCGTGACCTGCTCTCGCAGGTCACGGGGCTCTCGTTTCCGTGTGGCGGCGCCAGGATTCGAACCTGGGAAGGCTGAGCCGGCAGATTTACAGTCCGCCCAAGATCGCGCATCCGGGGCGTCACTGACCTGCGGAAACAGACGGTGCGGCGCCAGAGTCGCCTTCAGTCGTCCACACCTCGTCCATAGCGCGCCAGGCGCCTACGCCTCCGACAACTGCGCATATGGCCGTAACAGGGCCGTTCGCAGAGGTTCACAGGGCTGGTCACAGGGGGTGCGCGTACGGCGGTGCACGGTGGTGGCCCTCGGTTCACTGGACAAAGACCAGGACACCGAGATCAGGTGCGAGCGACTACCCCAACGAACTCGGCCCCTTTGTGGTTGCTCACGATGAAGTCAAAGCCGTGACCTGCCGCGCAGGTCAGTTCCACGCTGACGTATCCGCCTCTGGTTCCAAGCGGGCTCCCGCCGCTGTCGCGGTCGGGCTGCACCGTGACCGCCTCGTGGTCGGCGCCGACCTGCCCCTGCTCCGCTTCCGCGATCCCGCACGCAGGGCAATTGAGCTGCCACTGCATGCTCCACCTTCCTACGTCCCGCTGCACTGGAACGAGGATTCCCTCGTGACTCTGAGGCACGTTTCCCTCCAAACGGGTTCGGTCCGTTCCATGACAGCTGACCGGTGATCCCCGCGCATGGCATTTGCTGATCTGGCTCAGTAGTCGTCGCGTAGCGTCCGTCGTGTGCTGGCACTCTTCGACCTCGACAACACCCTGATCGATCGGCAGGGCGGCTTGGATGCGTGGGCGGGTGGCTTCGCTCGCTCCCGTGGACTGCCGGGTCAGGCCGCTGTGCTCGTGACTGCCAGGCTGCGAGACCGGGCGTACCCCGAGGACTTCGTCTACCTGCGAGACGTCCTACGGCTCACCGATGGCGCCGAGGACCTGTGGCGTGAGTACGTCGACGGAGTGGCTCGGTCGGTGCACTGCTTTCCCGGGGTCCTGGAAGGTCTCCAAGCACTCCGGAGCGACGGATGGAAGCTGGGGATTGCGACAAATGGAGCGGTCGATATCCAGCAGGCCAAGCTCGACAGGGCGGGGCTCGCCGGGCTCTTCGACGGGGTCACCATCTCGGAAGGTGTTGGAGCACGAAAGCCAGAGCGCGCCCTCTTTGAGGCCGCCGCCGCGGCCTGTGGCGTTCCGCTGAGCGCCGGAGGGTGGATGGTGGGCGACAGCCCCGCGACGGACGTAGCGGGGGCGCAGACGGCCGGACTGCGGACCGCCTGGGTGGCCAGCGGCCGGGAATGGGGCGATGGCCCCCGGGAGCCCGACATCATCGTGTCGAGTGCCGCGGAGGCCATCGCGATGCTACGGAGGTTGACCCGCTAGGCCGTGCCGCAACCAGGACACTCGCCTAACTTCAGTGCATGGACTTCAACATCACCGCGGAAGAGGAGGCCTTGGTCTTCCATGTGGCTTCCCTCCTCCAGTCTGGCCTCTCCCCCACGGATGATGACTTGGCGGAGGAGCTGGGCGATGAGGTCCGCCTTCTCCTCCAGTCCCTCCTAGATAAGGGCTGGCTCGTCATCGACAAGGAGCGAGAGCTGACGTTGTCGGTGATCGCGCGGGCTGCGGTGTCCAGCCGGAAGGATGTGGAGGGGCCTTAGACCGGCCCGCCGGGCGGGGCGGCGTGTAGCTCCGCGAGTACCTGAGCGAGTGCGGGCGAGGTGTCCTTGAGGCCCTCCCAGCGCTCCATGACAGTGGCGGCAGCGTCAGCTAGCTCAGGGGGCAAACCGACCTCTGCGAGCGCTTGTGCCGCCTCCCTCATCTCGGGGCCCCAACGCCAGGACCGAGCCGCGATCTTTGGGAAGTAGCCCGTCTCCGCCAGGTAGCTCGTCGTACGCCCCTGAGCGATGTCGAGTAGCTCCGCCTCCACCCCGTAGTCACTGGCGAGCGCGTATGCGACGGCGGCGAGAACACGGCTCGCCTTTTGGTAG
Organism: Streptomyces sp. NPDC001393; assembly: GCF_053597455.1. NCBI lineage: Bacteria > Bacillati > Actinomycetota > Actinomycetes > Kitasatosporales > Streptomycetaceae > Streptomyces > Streptomyces sp. NPDC001393. The sequence goes on along the minus strand of NZ_JBSFIH010000004.1, from coordinate 36,838 downwards.
CTGCTGTATGACAGCTTCAGGGCGGATGCCTGCCCGACGCCGCCGTCTAGAGACCGCGACTGGACGGCGCTCCCGTCGAAGAGCTTGGCTACCCTCGACACAGCCTCGCTCGGCCCCGAGAGGTACAGGCGCGGGCTCTTCGACGCCGACGGCGGAGAACCGATCACAGAGCCGTCAACGACCGTTGCCCCCGACGGTCGCATGATGTTGCTGATCCTCGTCATTGTCGCGGGGGAGACAGCGTTCCCGTCGACGTACGTCCCGGAGTACGAGCATGCGGCGACGGAACGCGCAACGTCTTCCGCAGCGGCGGGCGGGCACAGGCTCAGGATGACGTCCGCTCGGTCAGCCATCTCCGAGAGCCCACCAACGGCCGATAGCCCATACTGCTCGGCTCGGTGCGCCGTTTCCGGGCTGCGTCCGGCAGAGCACCAGAGAACCTCTGCGCCGGACTGCCGTGCCTGAGCGGCGACGCCGGCGCCCATGCTGCCCGGATGCAGGATGCCAAGGACCGTCACCCGACAAGCTCCCGAATGTTCCGCGGTTCGGCCGGCGCACTCTGCGAGAGTGCTTCGACGATGGCGCGGGCCGACTCGCTTGGGCTGAGCACATCGGTCCGGAGGGTGAGGGTCCACGGCTCGGATTCGTGTGCCAAAAGGTCTTCCCTGGTCTCGTGCCAGACCTTCACGCGGGCATCGACGTCCTTGTCTCCGCGGCCGATGGAACGCGATTCCGTGGTAGCCAGGGGGCACCACAGGAGCACCCGAACCCAGTGCAGAGGAAACGCCGCCACGGCCGTGGCGCCGACGACCTGGCCCATGTGGAGCACAGGTACGCGGCCATCCTCGACCAGGGCCGCGACGCCCTGCCGGTCGATGGCGTACTCAGCGTCGTATCGGGCGTTCCTGTAGAGGAGTTCCCCGGCTCGGGACAGCTCCTCAATGTGGTCCGGCGTTGTGAGCCGGTACCCGATCGTACGGCCGGGCCCGGCCTTGAGCCGCTCGAAGAGCGCGAACTCAGGCCGTAGCTGGGTTAGCTCAGAGGTGATGGTGTCCTTCCCCGAGCCGGGGGGGCCGTACAGGATCACGCCTGACGGGCTCACAGTCCGCCTCCACTCAGCACGTCACGAGCCTCATCGACCAGGGCCACGGCGGCTCCAAGCCGGTTGTCGACAACGAAGTGCGGGCCCTGCGGACGGAACTCCACGTTGAGCCCTGCCGCGTATTCCTCCCACGCCTCCATCTTCCAAGCATCGCGGGCCGCGCCCCGGAACTCGATGTACTCACGCATCGATTCAATGTCGCACTCAACCCATATGGTCGCGAGCGAGACCCGCTTGGACCGGCAACGGTTCTGGAGACGCTGCATCCAGTCGGCTTGGGAAAACTCTTTGATGAACGGGGCGTCGAGGATTACGGGGATTCCGCAATCCAAGTTGTCCCATGCGGCCTCCATGAGGCAGCGATATTCCAGGGGGCGGACCTTCTCAAGGTACAGCTTCGAACTGCGGTCGTGCGCCTCGCCTCCCAACGAGACTAGAAGCTGGTCGACCAGTGGACGCGTGAGTGAGTCCTTGTCAAGGATCGGCCAGCCGGTAAGCCGGCCAAGAAATTTCGCGAACTCCGACTTACCTGATCCGGCGTACCCTCCGACCAGGATCATGGGTGGGCCGTCAGTGCTTGCCCCTGCTGTGGAGTTCCATGCGTTGACCACTCGATTGAGCAGAGCCTCGCTGTCCACGTCGTCTGTGCCTTCGTGGATGCTGCTCAGGGCTTTACGTACTGCGTCCGATTGGTCGGGGAGCTTTCGCTCGGCGGAAGCGGGCGCCGGCACGGATTCCACGGGGGCATCCTCTCCGGGCAGTGCTTTGCGGAAGCCGAGTTGAGCCTCGTTGCGACGATAGAGGCGGCAGTACGCCCGGCGATAATGTGGACCGGGAAATACCGAACCCTTTTCGTGGCCCCAGATCGTCTGGAAGTTTGCGGCAATCTTGAAGCCGTGACGCTCCGCAATTTCGCGAAGCTTTTCCCCCGTGTCTTCCAGGGTGAGCCCTATTTCCTCGCGATGCATTCGCAGAAGATCGGGCTTCCAGTCTGGGTGCTTCCGAGCCATCTGCCCCTCCTAGATAGCTGGTCGGAGTCGCGAGTGTAGCGGCCCGACTAGTGCTGTGGAAATTCGTGATAGCGCATGTGTAAGCGGATGTATAAAACCGCTTGGATTTTCTCAGGTAGCGGGACGTGATACCGGTTTTCGCGCCTCGGCGGTGAACTTGAGCACACACCGAACGAGGAGGTTCAGATGCCCCGCGACACGGCCGTCCGGCCCGGCACCCGGCTCGATGGAAGGTCAGTCCCCTTCCAGGACTGCGACGCGCCGCCGCAGGTCCCCGACCTCACTCCGCAGCTTCTCAACTTCCTCGCGCAGTTCGGTTACCGCCGCAGCCGGGTCGGCGAGTTGCGCAGCACGGCCGGCGTTGGGCGTCAGGAAGGCGCCTTTACCTTGGTGACTCACCGCAAGGCCGTCCGCCTTCAGCTGGTTGATAGCGGCACGGGCCACGGTGACTGTGGCGCCGTATTTGTCTTGAAGTTGCGCAAGCGACGGGAGCTGTCCGGTCTCGGCGAACTCGCCAGCCGCGATACGTCGCCGCAGGTCATCGGCCACCTGCTTGTAGGCAAACCTGCCGGTCCACTCGACCATCTGCACCCCAAGTTTCGTCACGGTCTCTGCCTCATAGTGCCCAAGTCGCAGAGGTAGAACCAGCGCCCCACGCTGCTTGTTCCGCGAGGGGACTTGACGCACTCTGCCTCACAGTGCACTCTGAGGCGGAGTTGAACGAGCGGCTCAGCCCCGAAAGGGACGGAGCGCTTACACAACCCGTTTGACCTGCACGAATGCACAGGGCGGGGACGCTGCAATCCCGCTAAAGGCCAGGCACAACAGGGTTTCGGCCCGTACTGGCGAGGTGGCCCGGTGACCGCGAGCAACGGCCGGAGAGTGGGGACATGGTCCCCCCTTGCAGTGCGTATCCCCTGTTCAGCGGTCTGAAGGAGTGGCTGTGAGCCGACGAAAGCGATGGGCGCGGCCGTGATCGACCGGCACGGCGGCGCCGTTCCATTCCCGGTCCGTGAGCACCTCAGAGTGCGGCGGCCAACCGGTCACCCTCTACCGAATCGCGGCGGCTAGCGCCGCGCCGGTTGCTCGCCCTGTCCGTCCGAACGCTCTGCGGAGCGATCCCGTACGGACGGGGTTGAGAGGAGCCGGAGCCCCGGTGTCCACAACAACTTTTGAGGGGGAACCTTTCATGCTGCTCGCCATCGGTGACGTCGTCCGTATCCGCAGCACCAAGGCACTGGGCACGGTGGCCGGCATCGCCAGCCACCGCGTCGGCAACGTGGTCGACGTCCAGATGAACGGCAACACGCTGCGGCCGGTCAGGCCACAGGACATCGAGATGGTGGCTCGCGGCTTCAAGCCGATGACCACCGGCCGCGCCGTAGCCACCCTGCTGTTCTTCCTGCTCGGCATCACGTCCGCCGTCGCCAACTGCGTCTACGTGCGCGGCTTGGGCGCCAACTGGTCGATGGTCACCTTCGTGGCCATCACCTCGTTCACCGCCGTGACCGGCGCCCTGATCAACCTATTTAACCGGCCCCGACGGGTCCACGTCTGACCCCGTCGCGCTGGTCATCACCACCGTCTGCCGCTCCGCGCCGGGGTGTCTCCCCTGGCCGCGTTGCGGCTCGCGTTCTCCCGGAGCAGTCGTCGTCTCACCACACGCCTGCGGCTGCTCCGGCTCCATGTCCCTCCGAACTGAGGAAAACCCGTGAAACAGAACGACCTCAACGACATTGGTCACCGCATCGCGTCGGCCGCGCTGGAGTTCGCCCCCGGCTACCGGCCGACCGCCAGGCAGAAGGCCGACGCCGCTTCGGTACTTCGCGACATGATCCAGTCGGCTGAGATCCACGGCGTGACGTTCGCGGACTTCGATGGCGTCGCGCACTTCGCCCGGCTGGCCATTCAGCTCGTCCAGTCCCGCGACGCGAGCCGGTGACCGCTGTGCATGCTGCCACCTTCGCCGCTGTGTTCGTTGCCCTGTACGCCGCCCACAGCGTGGGTGATCACTGGGTGCAGACTTCCCACCAGTCCGCGCACAAGGGCCGTCCCGGCTGGGTCGGCCGCCTCGCAGACGCCCGGCACGTCGCCACCCTGACCGCAACCAAGGTCGCTGTCCTGCTTCCAGTCGTGTGGCTGCTGGACCTGCATCTGTCCGCGCTGGGCACGGCCGTCGGGCTCGCCGTAGACGCCGTGACGCACTGGTGGGCCGACCGCCGCAGCACGCTCGCGTGGCTGGCCAAGGTGACCGGCAAGGGCGAGTTCTACCGGCTCGGTGCGCCGCGTGCCGGCCACGACGACAACCCGCACATCGGGACCGGCGCCTACGCCCTTGACCAGTCCTTTCACCACCTCTGGCTGCTGGTCGCCGCGCTGATCATCGCCACCGTCTGACCCTGCACCACCGCCCCGGCATCCCGCCGTGAGGGCGCCGGATCGAATCCGGCCCGGGGCACTCTCCCCGCCGCGCTCGCGGCAGGGGACTCCGGAATGGCCGCCGTCTCACCACACGCCTGCGGCCCCTCCGGCTCCCAGTCCCTCCGATCAGGAGCCTCCAATGCGCACGTACATCGGCGGTCATCAGGCCGTCTCCGTCAACGACTTCATCGAACTGGCCCTTGGCACCCCGGCTGAACTGTGGCTCGGGGTGGAGGGCGAGACCGACGAGGAGCGCGCGGCCCGGCTGGACGCTGCCCGCGACATCCTCGCCGAGAACCCCGACCTCCCGGACGACGTGTCCCGCGTCGTCGCCGGGGTGATCGAGGCGCACGCTCCGGAGCTGTTCAACGTCGTCCCGCTGATCCGCCCGGCCGGGCGCCGGCGGCCCTCCCGGAAGGGAGCGGCGGCATGACCGAGCCGCTGACGCTGGATGGGCTGGCTGCTCCCCTGCGGGTGCTGCGGCTGCTGGCCGCTGACTTCGGGCACCTGCCCGCCCCGGGCGTCGACCTGTCCCCCATCTACCCCGAGGGGCTGACCCTGCGGTTCCACGAGGGTCTGCACGCGTTCGAGGCATGGCGGGAGGCCCTGGCCGTGCCGCCGCAGAAGGTGACGCACAGGATGCAGAGCGACGGCACGACGCGCGTGCTGAAGGCGTCGACCGACTACGCGGGTGCAGAGCTGCACCTGATCGGCTACACCGACGTGCCCGCTGCGGACGGGGGTGGGGCATGACCACCCCCGAGACGACACAGACCGTCGAACGTCCGGCCGTGCCGCCGCTGACGAAGCCGGAGATGGGCCTTGCCGGAGTCGGCGCGCTCGCCGCCGCTGCTGTCGGCGCCCTGGGACTGATCTCGTCCTTCGACGCGGTGTCCCTCGCCGCAGCCCGTTGGGGCTTCACTCAGCCTCACATCCTGCCCATCGCCATCGACGTGGCCATTCCGGTGTTCACGCTGGCCAACCTGCTGTTGATCCGGCTGGACATGGCATTGGCGTGGGTGCGGTTCGTGCCCTGGGTCCTCACCCTGGTCACCTGCTGGCTGAACGTCGCCGCCGGGCACTCCCTGTCCGCCAGGGTGGCGCACGGCACGATGCCGCTGCTGTGGGTGGTCTTTTCCGAGATCGGCGCCCACGTCTACGGCGTCCGCATCGGCGCTGTCACCGGACGGCGCATGGAGAAGATCCGGTTCTCTCGCTGGCTGCTGGCCCCGGGCTCCACGTTCGCTCTCTGGCGTCGGATGACGCTGTGGGAGGTCACCTCCTACACCGACGCCCTCGCGCTGGAGAAGGAACGGCTGCTGGCCCGCGCGGACTTGCGTGAGCGTTACGGCCGCGCCTGGCGCCGTCAGACCCCGCGCCGCGAACGCGTCCTGCTGCGACTAGGAGAACTCGCCCCCGTCGCCGCCGAGGTCAAGCCCGACCCGAGGCCGGAGCCGGAGCAGGCCCCGGCGGAGCCGAAGCGTGAGGCGCCCAAGCCGCCCCGCAGGCGGCAGGCCAGGGAAAAGGCCACCGCACCGCAGCGCACGCCGGCCGAACTGCTCGCCGAGGCGCGCACGATCACGGCCGACTGGACGAACGCCGAGATCAACGCCGAAGCACTGCGTAAGGCGCTGCACTGCGGCTCCGCCCCCGCCCGGCAGGTGCGTGACGCCCTGCTCGACGAGCGGGCCGCGAGCTATCCCCTGTACGCCGCCCCCGCCCCGGCCGACGAGGCGGAGAGCGCCCCTGAGGGGGTGGCCGCGTGAACACCCTGGCCACGGTCCTGCTGTCCACGCTTCCTCTGGCCGCCGGTTGGTCGGTTCACGTGTGGTGGCTGCGAGGCTGCCTGAACACCGCCCGGCGTGACCCGCTCACCGGGTTACGTACCCGCGAGGGCTTCACCCGCCGCGCCGCAACCCTGCTCAGGGACCCGCGCGCGGTCGTCGTCCTCGCCGACGTCGACAAGTTCAAGCACATCAACGACACCTACGGGCACGCCGCCGGGGACGCGCTGTTGAAGGCGACCGCCGACCGGCTCGCCCACCACGTCGGCCGCTCCGGGGTCGCCGGACGGCTCGGGGGCGATGAGTTCGCCGCCGTCCTCATCGACGACCACGGCACCGCCGGGGATCTGCTCGCCGTGCTGCATGGCGTGCTGGCCCGGCCGGTCGACGGCCAGGACCCGGCCGTCCGCACCACGGTCTCTCTCGGGTGGGTGCGGGTTGCGGACTTTCCCGCCGATGACCTGTCCGGGCTGCTGCGGCGGGCGGATGAGGCGATGTACGCGGCCAAGCAGGCCCGTGCCGGGACCCGGCGCGCGGGGCTCGGCCGTCTGTTCGCCACGGTCACCGGTCGCCGCGCCGGCCGGACCGGCGCCCGCACGGACACCCCGGTTGTGGGGGTGGCAGCGTGAACGCCCCGCGGATCGGCTCGGTGTGCACCGGGTATGGCGGCCTGGACATCGCCGTCCAGGCCGTGTTCGGCGGGGAGCTGGCGTGGGTGGCGGACAACGACCCCGGCGCCTCGCTCATCCTCGCCCACCACCACCCCCAGGTGCCCAACCTCGGGGACATCACCGCCCTGGACTGGCACGGCGTCGAACCGGTCGACATCTACATCGGCGGCTACCCGTGCCAGCCGTTCAGCACCGCGGGCAAACGGAAGGGAACCAAGGATGCCCGGCACCTCTGGCCGCACATCGCCCGCGCCCTTGGGGTTCTACGACCCCGCCTCGCGGTCTTTGAAAACGTCGCAGGCCACCTTTCCCTCGGATTCGACACCGTCCTTGGCGACCTTGCCGCCCTCGGGTTCGATGCGGACTGGTGCTGTGTACGCGCGAGCGACATCGGCGCCGCCCACCGGCGCAACCGCCTGTTCTTCTACGCCTGGCCTGCCGACTCCGGCGGCCCGGGACTGGCGGGGCGGTGGGCAGCGCGGGCAACTGCCCACCGTGGTCGGCTCGCTGCTGCCGACGCCGTCGACCTCGGAGGCGACGGGGGCGGGGCACGCGGCACAGGGCGGGATGAACCTGCGGCACGTCGTCTCCCTGCTGCCGACGCCGTTGGTCGGGGACTCCAAGGGTTCCCGTCAGGCGACGGCGCCGAACCCTCGCAGCAGCTCACCGACGCTGACGGACCTGACGTTCAGCGGGGCACTGCTGCCCACCCCGCGGGCGTCGGCGAACGAGAACCGGCAGACCAAGCGGTCGCCGTCGCAGGAAGCCGGGACGCACGGCAAGAGCCTGGCCGCCGAGGTGGGCTCGCTGCTGCCGACCCCGCGTGCGACGGACGGGGAGAAGGGCGGCCCGAACCAGCGCGGCAGCAAGGGGGACCTCACGCTGCCGTCGGCGGCCCACCAGATTGGGGCGAGTACGCCGCCGCGATCGAGAGGTGGGCGCAAGTCATCGGCCGCCCCGCCCCCGGGCCAACTGACGATCTGGGACGGCTGAACCCGCCGTTCGTCGAATGGCTCATGGCCCTGGACGACGGCCACGTCACCGCCGTCCCCGGCCTGTCCCGCACCGCGCAGCTCAAGGCGCTCGGCAACGGCGTGGTGCCTCCCCAGGCCGTTGCCGCCCTGCGCCTCCTGCTCAGCCGGTCCGAACCTCCGGCATGGGGGAGGGCAGCGGCGTGAAGTCACAGCCCATCGTCGGCGCCGCGCTCTTCCGCACGGTGATGGAAGCCGCCGGCTACCGCTGCCAGTGCGCAGGTGAGTGCGGCAACCCCCACGCCAAGGGTGACGGCCGGTGCCCGCACGAGCACGACCACTACACCAGCAAGCACGGGCGCCTGGTGCGGCTGATGGCCGCACCCGCCAACTCGCTCGCTTCCGACGTCGCCGCCGCCCGCCTCCCCGCCGACGAGCTGCGCGCCTGGTGCCCGGACTGCCACACCGCCGCCGCCCGCCGTGCCCGCGCCACGGCCCCGGTAGGCGACGCGCCGGGCCTGTTCGACCTGTGACCCCATCTGCTCCCGGCGGGCTGCGCGCCCGCCGGACGACTCATCACCCCGAGGAGGAGTTGACCATGGCCAAGCCCGACACCCGCCGCCTGGACCGCGAGATCCAGCAGACCACCCGCAAGCTCAAGGCCGTCCAGCAGCGCGAGATGTGGCCGCTGAACGGCCGCGAGCGGCGCGCCGTCCTGGCCGCACTGGCCGGCGGCTCCTACAAGGTCGTGCGCGGCAACAGCCCGGCGCGCGCCGAACGGAAGCTGGAGACCGCGTGGGCCACCGCCGAGACACGGCTGTCCGCGGAGATCACCGCGCTTGAGCGCGAGCGGCAGCGGATCGTGCACGAGGCCGCCACCGCCAAGGCCGCCAAGAAGTCGTCCGGGTGGTGGTGACCAGCACACGCGGGCTGCCTGAAGCGCGCATGGCGCCGGATCGCTTCCGGTCCCAGACGCGCACGCTCAGCCCCGCAGCACAACCCACACACATCGTGTGGCCGCGTCCGGCCCGTTCGGGCTGACGCTCCTCGTACGGGCCCGGCCGCCCACCTCCTACAGCGTCGGCCGGGCCCGCTCTCCCTCACACCCGAAAGTGGAAGGAACTTCAGTGAACCACCCCGACGACAACGAACTCTTCAACCGGCTCGAAGCCGAGATGGCCGCCGACTCCCGCCCCGACTCCGGGGGAGAGGTGGTCGACCTCGACAAGGCTCGGTCGGCCCGCGCCGAGTCGCCCGACTCGACCACCCGACCCGACACCAACCAGTCGGCCGACTCCGGCGCGGATCGGTCGGGTACTGAGTCGGCCGACCCGACAACGACCGTGATGGTCGACCAGCCGACCCCGACCGCGACCGGTCCGGGCTACCTCGGTCGGCTCGCCGGAGCCCGGCGCCGGGCGGTCGTCCCGGAGTGGCTGCGGTCGGTGGCGGAACTCAAGACCGCGTCCGCCTGGGTGGCCCGGCACTACGCGCACACCGCCGGGTACCACGCGCTGCGGGCCCCGGTCTACGCCGCCCGCCTCACTCTCCAGGCCCCGACCGGTGCCGCCCGGTTCATCGGCGGCACGATGCGGTGGGCGGCCGACCGCGAGGGCGAGCCGGTCCGCCTCGCCGCCGTGCGCCGCGAGGACGCAGCCGAGTACCTGAAGCTGTCGCGGCAGCGCGATGGCCGGGTCCGACTGCGCACCCTGGTCACTGTGCTCGCCCTGTTCGTCGGCACCGGTGCCGCACTGGCCATGTACGTGCTGGCCCCCGAGTGGCTTCAGGCGGTGTCGGTGAGCGCGGTCGTGATGGCGCTCGGGTTCGTCGGCCGCCGACCGGACGCCCCGGTCATCCACAGGGCTGTGGAGGTGCCCAAGGCGACCAAGCTCACCAGTGACATCGTGCTGCGCGCCCTGGGATCGCTCGGCATCCCGGCGATCAACCAGGCGCAGGGCAAGGGGCGGGACGGGTTCGAGTTCACCGCCCCGATCACCCGCGACGGCCCCGGCTGGCGGGCGGAGGGCAACCTCCCCTACGGGGTCACGGTGACCGACGTCATCGAGCGCCGCGACCGGCTCGCCTCCGGCCTGCGCCGCCCGCTGGGGTGCGTGTGGCCCGAAGCCGTGCCCGACGAGCACACCGGGCACCTGGTGCTGTGGGTGGGCGACCAGGACATGAACCAGGCCAGGAAGCCCGCTTGGCCGCTGGCCAAGTCCGGGACGGTCGACCTGTTCAAGCCGGTCGCGTTCGGCACCGACCAGCGCGGACGCTGGGTCGAGATCACGCTCATGTACATCGCGGGCGTCATCGGCGCCATCCCGCGCATGGGCAAGACCTTCCTTCTGCGTCTGCTGCTGCTCATCGCCGCGCTGGACCCGCGCGCCGAGGTGCACAGCTACGACATGAAGGGCACCGGCGACCTGGACCCGGTCGGCAACAACGTCTCGCACCGGCACGCCGCCGGCGACGACGACGAGGCGATCCTCTACGCGCTCGGTGACTTCCGCTCCCTGCGCGAGGAACTGCGCCGCCGCGTGAAGGTGATCCGCTCCCTGCCCCGGGACATCTGCCCCGAGAACAAGGTGACCAGCGCTCTCGCCGACAAGCGCTCGCTTGGGCTGCACCCGATCGTGGTCGGGGTGGATGAGTGCCAGGTGCTGTTCGAGCACCCCGACCACGGCAAGGAGTTCGAGGAGGTCATCACGGACCTGGTCAAGCGGGGTCCGGCCACCGGCATCGTCGTGTTGCTGGCCACCCAGCGGCCGGACGCCAAGTCGCTGCCCACCGGCATCTCCGCGAACGCGTCGGCCCGCTGGTGCCTGAAGGTCATGGGCCAGACCGAGAACGACATGGTGCTCGGGACGTCCGCGTACAAGCGCGGGATCCGGGCGACCATGTTCGCCTGGGGCGACAAGGGCATTCACTACTTCGTCGGTGAAGGCTCCGACGCCCGGATCGTCTCCTCCGTCTACGTGGACGCCCCCGGCGCCGACGCCATCGGCGCCCGCGCCCGCCGGGTCCGTGAAAAGGCCGGACTGCTGTCCGGCTACGCGCTCGGGGAAGCCCCCGAAGAGGTCACGGGCCCGGCCTACGACCTGCTCGCCGACATCGCCGTCGTGGTGCCGGAAGCCGAGGAGCGGGTGTGGAACGAGCGGATCGCCGCCCGCCTCACCGAACTTCGGCCCGACGTCTACGGCGGCTGGAAGGGCGAAAACGTCACATCCGCGCTCAAGCCGCACCACATCCGCACCCGCGACGTGGCGGGGACGACCGACGACGGCACCCGCACCACCCGCCGGGGCATCGTCCGCGCCGACCTCATGAAGGCGATTGCGGAGCGTAACGAAAGCCCGGGCGCCGCATAGGCCCGGCACGGTGCTACCGGTAGCACCCACACCTGCTACCGGTAGCACCCCCGCTAGCACCCCAAACACACCCCCACCTGTGTTCTAGCGGATAGCACCCCACCTGCGGAAACCCCTAAAAACCGCCTGGAAGGGCCCCTCATGACCCCCATCTTCCTTGCTATCGCCTGCCTGTTCATAGTCACCCTGAGTTACGGCGGGCTGTGTGCGGCCTCGCCGTTCGGCAACTGCCGCAAGTGCCGCGGCATGGGCCACCAGCTCAAGACCGACCGCAAGGGACGACTCAAGCGCGGCAAGGACTGCCGCCGCTGCCACGCCACCGGCAAGCGCATCCGCGCCGGCCGCTGGCTCTACAACCGCTGGGCCCGCATCTACCGCGCCGGCACCGCCGACTGACCACGAAGGGACCACCCGTGAGCCACAACCCCGAGCCCACCACGCCTCCGATCGTCATCGTCCACGACGAAGCCGCGGACCTCCGCAACCTGGCCCGCACCGAACGCTCTCTGTCCGGCGCGACGACGGTTACCGTTGATGAACTCCGGTGCCTCGTCGCGGAGGTGCGCGCCCGCGTCGCCCACCTCGGCTCGCGCCCGGAGGCGGGCCGATGATCCTCACCTTCTCGGCCGTGCTGCTCTTCGGTCTCGCCTCCGCCGTCGCCGTCAAGACCAGGGCGACCGGCGCGGGTGCCGCGGTGCTGCTGTTCCTGTTCGGGTTCTTCACCGCCGGGACCGGCGCCTACGGCCCGATTCACGACCTGGTGGCGTCCTTCGCCCGGTTCCTGTCCCAGCTCGGCCACTGACCGGAGACATCCCGTGAACGAACCCATCGTCGTGCGGCACTGGGCTATCACCGCCGCGCCCAAGGCCGCGCCCGCCTTCGCCACCACGACCGTGCTCGCGCTGGCCCGGATCTGGAACGCCAACGGTGCCGAACACTCAGTCGGCAACGCCGCCCTCATGGCTGTCCTCGCCGCCGGAGCGGCAACGGCCGGCGCCTCCCTGGCCCGTGCGGGCGAGCCCGTGCTCGCGGCCACCGGATACGCCGTCTCCGGCAGCCTCGCCCTGGCGGGCGTCGCCGGATACTCCGACGGTCTGTCCCTGCCGCTGCTGCTGTGGGCGCTGGCCACCGTGCTCGCCTACTGCTTCGCCGCCCGCCACTGGCGCCAGGACCGGCGCGACGCCCTCGACCACGAGCGGCATGTGAGCGAGCGGCGCGAGGAACACGCCCACATCGAGCGCGTCGAGACCATACGCGGCACCACACAGATTGAGGTGGCCCGCGCCGGCGCCTATGCCGAGCAACTCGCCCAGGCGCTCATCAGCCGATCCGCGCTGCCCGGCTTCGACCCCACCGCCCTGGAAGCCGCGGGACTGCCCGAACTGCCCGCCCTCGACATGAGCAAGGAGCGCTGACGTGGACATCGACCCCGACGAGATCACCACCGTCGAACTGCGCTGGGACAACGACGGGTTGCCCGCGACCTACAGCCGCGACATCACCCGCCGCCAGCTCGGAGACCTCCTCTTGCAGATCGACGACATGGCCGCCGAGACGGAGATCACGCAGGAGAGTGCCGCGTGATCTGCCGGGCTTCGGCCGCCGCCGCCATGGCCGCGACGACGCTGGCACTGCTCGCCGGTTGCTCACTGCCCGATGGACCGCCGGGCGTCGTCGTCGACAGAGCCGACCGCTGGTCGTCGGCGACCAAGAGCCGCCAGTACTTCCTGACCGTGCGTACCGCTGACGGCAGCCGGAAGGAGTTCCAGGTCTCCTTCGGGGACTACGACCGCTGCCCTCCCGGCCCTTCCTACCCCAACTGCGCGAAGCGATGACCGTGTTCGAGATCCGCGTCATCTGCCTGCCGGACGACGCCGACCGCGTCAGTCAGGCACTGGCCGCCGCGTTCGCCACCGGCCCGGCACGCCGGTACCCCACCCGTGACGGCCGGCGCATCCGGCTGTACGTCACCGCCGACCACCGCGACTCCAGCACCAGCCCCGCCCACACCGAAAGCGAGTGATCCACATGTCCGTGGGAGAGACCCCGCTCACCGTCGTCGGCAACCTCACCGATGACCCCGAACTCCGCTTCACCCCCAGCGGCGTGGCCATGGCGAAGTTCTCCGTCGCCTCCACCCCGCGCAGCTACGACAAGACCTCCGGTCAGTGGCAGGACGGCACCGCGATGTTCCTGCGCTGCACCGCATGGCGCGACCTGGCCCAGCACATCGCCGAGACGCTAGCCAAGGGAATGCGCGTGGTCGTCACCGGTCGCCTGCGTCAGCACAACTGGCAGAACGAGCAGGGAGAGAACCGCTCGATGCTCGGCCTGGAAGTCGACGACATCGGCCCTTCGCTTCAGTTCGCCACGGCCAAGGTCGAACGCGTCCAGCGCAAGGGCGCCACCTCCGCCCCGGCTACCGACCCGTGGAACACCGCGGCTCCCGCCTCCGGCGGGTGGGGCACGCCCGCCCCCGCCGGCGACCGGCGGCAGGGCGACGAGCCGCCGTTCTAAATACGCCCGGGGCGGGCGCCGTCTCACCACAAGCCTGCGCCCGCCCCGGTTCTCCAGTCCCTCCGCAGAGAATCAGGAGACCCCCAGCATGACCCAACACGCGGCATTCGGCGAGGGCCCTTCGGCCCATACCACCCAGACGAGCCGCGCCCCCTTCCGCCTCCCGCCCGGCGCCGGTGAGCGCCTGCGCACCGCCCTGGCCCTGGCAGAAGCGGGCGTGCCGGTGCTGCCCCTGCGGGAGGGCAAGGGACCGTTCGGCAACTGCCGCGCCTGCATCCGCGGTACCTGCGGCGGCCGACCCAACATGAAGAGCGCAGGGACCTGCCGCTGCCCCGCCCCGTGCCACGCCTGGGCAGCCGCAACCACCGACCCCCGCGTGATCACCTCCCCCGCGTGGGCTACGGCATGGCGTGCGGCCGGAGTGGTCGGCTACCACCCCGCCGGATGCGGGCTCACCGTCGTGGACCTGGACAACGCCCGCGCCGTTACCTGGGCACGCCAGACGCTCCCTGCCACCCGGACCGTTCCCACCACACGCGGCGAGCACTGGCTCTACCTGGGGACCATGCAGTCCGCCAACGCCGTACGGCCCGGCGTGGACATCAAATCGCGCATGGTCTACGCCCGCTGGCTCGGACCCGGCACCGGCACCATGACGGCCCTGCCGTCCGCCGTCCGCGCCCTGGTGGTGAGGGAAGAGGCCACCCCCGCCCGCGCCGGGGTGGCCTCTTCCTCCGACCCGCGCGCCACGTGGGAACGGTCCGTGGCCCACGGATGCCGCCACACCGAGCGCTACATCCGCACCGGCCTGGAACGCGGCCTCGCCATGGTCACCGCCCACACCGAATCCGGGGCCGGATCACAGGCATTCGGCGTGGCCCGGTTCCTGGCCTCCCAGCACACCCAGTGCCCCGGCCCCTGCGGCCTGGACGCCATCGGGCAACAGATCGTGGCCGCGGCCGTCGCCGTCGGCGTCCCCGAGCCGTACGCGCAACGAGCCGTCGCCAACGGCCTCGCCACCGGCAGGGAGCACGCCGCATGACCGCCGAGGAACTGCCTGCCCCCTCGAACCCGCTCGCCGTCGCCCGGCGCATCCTGCCGGACTGGCAGACCGAGGACGGACACCTGACCCGCCGGCGCTGGCGCGGCTCGTGGATGCGCTGGACCGGCACCAGTTGGCGCGAGTTGGACGACGCACAGGTGCGGGCCCACATGTACGAGCGCCTTGAGCACGTGGTCTACCAGGCGCCCGGCAAGGATGGGCAGCCCGAGGAACGCGACTGGGCACCGACCAAGCAGAAGATCAGCAACCTCCTCGACGCGCTCGGGGCCATCACACTCCTGGCCGCTGACACCGACGCCCCCGCATGGCTCGACGGCCAGCAAGACGGCGGACCGATCGTGGCGTGCGAGAACGGGCTGCTCCGGATCCGTGACCGGCACCTTCTGCCGCACACCCCCGGCTTCTTCAACCTCGTCTCCGTCCCCTTCGCCTACGACCCCGACGCCACGGCGCCAGCCTGGGAACGGTTCCTGGCGCAGATCTGGCCCGACGACGCCGACGCGATCACCGCGCTTCAGGAGTGGTTCGGCTACGTCCTGTCCGGCCGCACCGACCTGCAAAAGATCCTGCTCATCGTGGGCCCCTCCCGCTCAGGCAAGGGCACCATCGCGCGCGTGCTGAAAGCGCTGGTCGGCAAAGAGAACCTTGCCGGGCCGACGCTGGCCGGACTGGGCACGAACTTCGGAATGTCGACCCTGATCGGGAAATCGCTGGCGATCATCTCCGACGCCCGGCTGTCCGGCAACGACAACAGCCAGGTGGTGGAGCGGCTGTTGACCATCTCCGGTGACGACACCATCGACGTGGACCGCAAGTTCCGCGAGCAGTGGACCGGCAAGCTGCCGTCCCGGCTGATGATCCTGTCCAACGAACTGCCGCACTTCGGCGACTCCTCCGGCGTCATCGCGAACCGGTTCGTCCTTCTCAGCATGCGGGTGTCGTGGCTGGGCAAGGAAGACCCCACCCTCACCGACCGCCTCACCGCCGAGATGCCCGGGATTCTGAACTGGGCCCTGGAAGGACTCGCGCGGCTTCAGCGTACCGGCCGGCTCACCGAACCCGCTTCCAGCCGGGAAGCGGTCACCACCATGCGGGACTCCGCCTCACCCACGTCCGCCTTCGTCCGCGAGCGCTGCACGACCGGCCCCGCGTGCACCGTCGCCGTGGACGACCTGTGGGCGGTCTGGCGGGAGTGGGCCGAGGACAACGGCGTCCGCTCCGGCACGAAACAGCTCTTCGGCCGCAACCTCCTGTCCGTCATCCCCCAGCTCAACCGCACCCGCCCCCGCGCCCCCTCAGGCGAGCGGATTGCCACCTACAACGGAATCACCCTCGCCGGTTGAGCCCACAATCCGCCGGGTCGCGGCCCATCGCGGCCCACCCCGCCTGAGCTGTGCTTTTCCCACACCTCACCACCAGCCCATCGCGGCCCACCGTTTCCACGCCGTGGGCCGCGATGGGCCGCACAACACCGCCACAAAGCCGCAGGTCACAGCCTTGGGCCGCGATGGGCCGCGACCCACAGCATTGTGACGCCAACCACACCCCGCCCGGTCCTCTCGCCCGAGGAGAGAACACCGCATGAGCACCCCGACCCGTAAGCGCCGCACGCCGAAAGACGAACTGGTGCCCCTGAGTGAGGCACTGGAAGAACTCCGTATCAGCCGCGCCACTTGGTACCGGTGGCGCAACCACGGCTACGCGCCGGAGGCCCGGCGTACGCCGTCCGGCCGCATCTGCCTACGCCGCAGTGTCCTGGACGCCTTCAAGGATGAATTGGAAGCCGCGTGACTGAGTGGAGCTACACCGTCAAGATCTGGGCGATCCGCAAGCGCGAATACCGGAAGCCCTATCAAGTCCGCTGGAAGGTGGGCACCAACCCACACGCGGAGTCGTTCCTCACCCTGGGCCTGGCGGAGAGTCGCCGGGCCCAGCTCATTACCGCGGCCCGCGAGGGCGAGCCGTTCGACGTGGACAGCGGATTGCCGAAGTCCATGGTCGTGAAGGAGCGGGACATCTCGTGGTATGACCACGCCCGCAACTACATCGACATGAAGTGGGACCACTCCCCCGCCTCCACACGCCGCACGCTGGCCGAAGCGATGGCGACGGTGACACCCGTGTTCGTGAAGGACACCAAGGGCATGCCGAACGCCAGAGTCGTGCGGCAGGCCCTGTACAGCTGGGCATTCAACAAAAACCGCTGGACCGAGGAGACCCCCGCCGACGTGGCCAAGGTGCTGGAGTGGTTCAAGCGCAAGTCGCTACCCACGTCTGCCCTGTCGGATCTCCTGCTGGCACGGGCCGCTCTCAACGCCGTGTCCCTGAAGCTGGACGGGACAACCGCAGCGGCAGGAACCATCAGCCGAAAGCGCGCGATCTTCTACAACTCGCTGGAATACGCCGTAGAGGCCGAACTCCTCGCCGACAACCCGCTTATCCGCCTCAAGTGGAAGGCGCCGGAGCAGGTAGTAGAGGAAGTCGACCCCGAGTGCGTACCGAACCCCGAACAGGCGGCCAAGCTGCTGGCCGCCGTACGGGATCAGAGCCCGCGTGGCCGCCGACTAGTGGCGCTCTTCGGCTGCATCTACTACGCGGCGGCGCGGCCGGCCGAAGTCATCGGTTTGAGGCGTCGTGACTGCGACCTGCCCCGGCGCGGGTGGGGGCTACTCCGACTGAGGGAAACTCGCCCCCGGTCCGGCGCCGCCTGGACGGACAGCGGTGAGGCGCACGACAAGCGGGGGCTCAAGCATCGGCCCCGGCGAGCCGTCCGCCACGTGCCGATCCCGCCCGAGCTGGTCGCCCTGCTGAGGTGGCACCTCACCGCGTACGACACCGCCCCGGACGGCCGCGTGTTCCAGACCATGCGTGGCGGGTTGGTCCAGGACACGGGCTATGGGGAGGTCTGGGCTGAGGCTCGCTCGCGGGCCCTGACCCTTGGGGAGTTCGAGTCGGTATTGGCCAAGCGCCCGTATGACCTTCGCCACGCTGCGGTGTCCACCTGGCTCAGCTCCGGGGTGGAGCCTCAGCTCGTAGCGGAGCGCGCCGGCCACAGCGTGGCGGTGCTCTTCCGGGTGTACGCCAAGTTCCTCAAGGACGGAGACGAGGCGGCGAACGCCAAGATCTCTGCCCGCTTGAGGCAGGCCGGGTGACGGGCCATAAATCCCGTCCACGCTCCGTCCACACACATCGAGATGCGGCGTTCGAACGCGAGACAGCGTGAGACAGTCCCGCTGATCACCCGGGGGTACGACAAGGGCCCCGTGACCTGCTGTTTACGCAGGTCACGGGGCTCTCGTTCCCGTGTGGCGGCGCCAGGATTCGAACCTGGGAAGGCTGAGCCGGCAGATTTACAGTCTGCTCCCTTTGGCCGCTCGGGCACACCGCCGGGGTGACCACCAGATCGAACCGCTTTTCGGCGGCGCTCCCTGGCGACGACGTAAACAATACCCGATACACAGGGGTGCTTCGCCACCCGATTGATCTCCGCCCCTCGGCTCGCGGGATGGCTAGGCTGGTGCGGATGCGGCCCGGTGTCATGCCGGGCCCGGCGGCCGCCGCCGTGCACGCCGGCATGCACCCGATACGCACCGATTCGCACCGATAAGCACCCCGATACAAGGAGCCACAGGACATGGCCGACTCCAGTTTCGACATCGTCTCGAAGGTCGAGCGGCAGGAGGTCGACAACGCCCTCAACCAGGCCGCCAAGGAGATCTCGCAGCGCTACGACTTCAAGGGCGTGGGTGCCTCGATCTCGTGGTCCGGGGACAAGATCCTCATGGAGGCGAACTCCGAGGACCGGGTGAAGGCCGTCCTCGACGTCTTCCAGTCCAAGCTGATCAAGCGCGGTATCTCGCTGAAGGCCCTGGACGCGGGCGAGCCCCAGCTGTCCGGCAAGGAGTACAAGATCTTCGCGTCGATCCAGGAGGGCATCTCCCAGGAGAACGCGAAGAAGGTGGCGAAGATCATTCGCGACGAGGGCCCGAAGGGCGTGAAGGCCCAGGTCCAGGGTGACGAGCTGCGCGTCTCCTCCAAGAGCCGGGACGACCTGCAGGCCGTGATCGCGCTGCTGAAGGGCAAGGACTTCGACTTCGCGCTGCAGTTCGTGAACTACCGGTAGGACCCACCAGCACGTCCTGCGGGACAGCTGCAGGACAGCGGCCGACAGCCGCGACAGCAGGGAGGGACGGGCGCCCCCGAGCGGTGCCCGCCCCTCCCTGCTGCCGTCGCGCGCGTGCGCGCCCTGTCGACCGTATGTTCCCGGCCTGTTGACATGAAGGACGCCACCGGTCCACCACCCGGTTGCGGCGGTCACTAGGGTGCGGCGCATGACATCCACCGGCACCGCACTGCGCCGCACCCTCGGCGTGCGGGACGCCGTGGTCGTCGGCCTCGGTTCGATGGTCGGGGCCGGTGTGTTCTCGGCCCTGGGGCCGGCCGCGCGCGCGGCCGGATCGGGGCTGCTGCCCGGGCTGGCGCTCGCGGCCGTGGTGGCCTACTGCAACGCCATGTCGTCGGCCCGGCTCGCCGCGCGTCATCCGGCCTCCGGCGGGACGTACGTGTACGGACGGGAACGGCTGGGCCCTTTCTGGGGCTATCTCGCGGGCTGGGCCTTCGTGGTCGGCAAGACGGCGTCCTGCGCGGCCATGGCGCTCACCGTGGGCGCCTACGTCTGGCCGGGTCAGGCGCACGCGGTGGCGGTCGCGGCCGTGGTCGCCCTGACGGCCGTGAACTACGGCGGGATCCAGAAGTCGGCGTGGCTGACGCGGGTGATCGTGGCGGTGGTGCTGGCCGTCCTCACAGCCGTGGTGGTCGGATGCCTGGCCGCAGGGCGAGCCGGCACCGGGCGGCTGGACATCGGGCTGTCGTCGGGCGCGGGCGGGGTCCTCCAGGCGGCGGGGCTGCTGTTCTTCGCGTTCGCCGGGTACGCGCGGATCGCGACCCTCGGGGAGGAGGTACGGGATCCGGCGCGCACGATCCCGCGTGCCATTCCGCTGGCCCTGGGGATCGCACTTGTGGTGTACGCGTGCGTGGCCGTCGCGGTGCTCGCCGTCCTCGGTGCGGACCGGCTCGGGCACTCGGCGGCGCCGCTGGCCGACGCGGTACGGACGGCCGGCCTGCCGGGGCTCGTCCCGGTGGTGCGGGCCGGCGCGGCGGTGGCGGCGCTCGGCTCGCTGCTGTCGCTGATCCTTGGCGTGTCCCGTACGACACTCGCCATGGCCCGGGACGGGCATCTGCCGGGGCCGCTGGCGGCCGTGCACCCGCGTTTCCAGGTGCCGCACCGGGCGGAGCTCGCGGTGGGCGCGGTGGTCGCCGTACTGGCCGCGACGGTCGACGTGCGCGGCGCGATCGGCTTCTCCTCCTTCGGCGTGCTCGCCTACTACGCCGTCGCGAACGCCTCCGCGTGGACCCTGAGTCCGGCCGTGCCGGCCCGCGTGGTGCCCGTGGTCGGCCTGCTGGGCTGCGCCACGCTGGCGTTCGCGCTGCCCGCCGTCTCGGTGGCGGTGGGAGCGGGTGTGCTCGCGGTGGGCGCGGCGGCCTACGCCGTACGACGGTGGGCGCGGCGTACCGGGTGACGTCGGCGGCGTACCGGGTGACGTCGAACGGGATCGTTGCCGAGCGGGATCGTTTCCGTACGTTCTCTGTACGTTCCCGATCAGGCCACAAGGTTGCTGCGGATCTGCGGGAACGCCTGACGCACTGATACTTGTGGCAGCAGGCATGCCGACGGAGCGACCCGGAGAGGTACCGATCATGAAGGTGTTCAACCTGCTGCTCAACATCCTGTGGCTCATCCTGTGCGGCTTCTGGATGGCGATCGGTTATGTCATCGCTGCCCTGATCTGTTTCGTCCTGATCGTCACCATCCCGTTCGGCATCGCGTCGCTGCGCATCGCCGGCTTCGTCCTGTGGCCGTTCGGCCGGACGACCGTGGAACGGCCGGACGCGGGGGCGGGGTCCTTCATCGGCAACGTGATCTGGGTGATCTTCGCGGGATGGTGGCTGGCCCTGGGGCACCTGATCACGAGCATCCCCCTGTTCCTGTCGATCATCGGGATCCCCTTCGGCTGGGCGAACCTGAAGCTCATCCCGATCTCGCTGATGCCGCTCGGGCGTGAGGTGGTTCCGTCGGACCGGGGGTTCGCCGGGCGCTGACGCCGCTGCGCCAACCGCTGGTCAGGGCGGCAGCAGCGTCCCCAGCGGCCCGCGGTCGATGTTGAGGTCGGCCAGGATGAGGCCGTAGCGGTCGCGCAGTTCGGCCATCCGGGCGGGCGGGCAGCGAGAACGCCCGGTCCGCGACCTCGCGCAGCCGATCGGGGCGGGCGGTCAGCGGGGACTCGTCACTGGAGCCACCGTGTCCTGGGAGCGCCTGCCGCGGGGGCGCGAACGTCGCCCACTGCTCGTCGAGCTGCTCCCGGACGGCCACCACCACGGCGCGCAGCGAGATCCTCACGAGATCGATGTCGTCCTCGCGATGGAATCGATGTCGGCGATGGACAGGACGAGATCTCCGCTGAGCGCCACACCACCGGTCAGCAGCCGGTCCAGCGGCGGGGCCTCACCGGTTGCGGCCTGCCATCTGCTCCAGCCGGGCGATGCGCTCCGCCATCGGCGGGTGCGTGGAGAACATCCTGGTCAGCCCCTGTCCCGCGCGGAACGGGTTCGCGATCATCATGTGGCTCGCGGTCTCGAGCCGCGGCTCGGGGGGCAGCGGGAGCTGCTGGGTACCGACCTCCAGCTTGCGCAGGGCACTGGCGAGGGCCAGCGGGTCGCCGGTGAGCTGGGCTCCGGAGGCGTCCGCCTCGTACTCCCGGGAGCGGCTGATGGCCAGCTGGATGAGGCTGGCGGCGAGCGGGCCCAGGATCATGATCAGGAGCATGCCGAGCAGGCCCGGGCCGTCGTCGTCGTCCGAGCGGCCGACCGGGATCAGCCAGGCGAAGTTCACCAGGAACATGATCACCGAGGCGAGGGCGCCGGCCACCGAGGAGATGAGGATGTCCCGGTTGTAGACGTGACTGAGCTCATGGCCGATCACGCCCCGCAGCTCGCGCTCGTCCAGCAGGCGCAGGATGCCCTCGGTGCAGCACACGGCCGCGTTGCGCGGGTTGCGGCCCGTGGCGAAGGCGTTGGGGGCCTCCGTGGGCGAGATGTACAGACGGGGCATGGGCTGGCGGGCCTGCGTGGACAGCTCGCGGACCATGCGGTACAGCGCCGGGGCCTCGAACTCGCTGACCGGGCGGGCGCGCATCGCGCGGAGCGCCAGCTTGTCGCTGTTCCAGTACGCGTACGCGTTCGTGCCGAGGGCCACCAGGACCGCGACGACCAGACCCGTGCGGCCGAAGAAACTGCCGATGACGATGATGAGTGCGGACAGTCCCCCGAGGAGTACTGCGGTCCTGAGCCCGTTGTGCCGGCGGTGCACCGTGCGCCCTCCAAATCGTGCAGCTGGGGAACACTTTGGTCCAGTGGACCCTCCCGTCTGTGACAACGCCAGGCGGCGGCTGGGAGTTCCCTGGTGGGTGCGGGTGCGCGTCGGGCCGTACGGGTGAGGGGGTACGTACGGCCGGGTGAGCGGGGTGCTTACGGCCGGGCGAGTGGGGCGCGTTCGGCCACGCGCGCGTGGAGGCCGGGGGGCCTCACGCGCGTGTGACCGGGTCTCAGAACAGCCCGGTGGCCGCGAAGCGGAGGACCAGCTGGGGTGCTCCGGACAGGGCGACGCCGAGTACGCCGGTGAGGGCGAGGGCGGCCGTGAGGGGGGCCGGGACATGGTGCCGCGCGGGCTCGCCTTCGGGGGCGCGGAACAGCAGGGCCGTCCACTGCAGGTAGTAGAACAGGGCGATCACCACGTTGACGGCCATGACGACGGCGAGCCAGCCGAGGCCCGCGTCCACGGCCGCCGAGAACACGGTGACCTTGGCGAACAGCCCGATCACGCCCGGCGGCAGCCCGGCAAGGCAGAGCAGGAAGAAGGCCAGCAGGAGCGCGGTGAGCGGGTTGGCGGCGTACAGGCCGCGGTAGTCGGAGATCCGGTTCAGGGCCCGGCTGCGGCCCACCAGGGCGGCCACCGCGAACGCGCCGAGGTTCACGGCGGCGTACATGAGCGCGTACGCGACCGTCGAACCGATCGCCTTCTGCGCGTCCTTGGCGTAGCCGGCGGCGGCGATCGGCACCAGCAGGTAGCCCGCCTGGCCGACGGAGGACCAGGCGAGCAGTCGTACGGCGCTGTACGCGCGCGTGGCCTGCTGGCGCAGGGCGCCGACATTGCCGACGGTCATGGTGAGGGCGGCCAGCACGGCGAGCGCGGGGCCCCAGACGTCGGAGTACGACGGGAACGCGACGACGGTGACGAGGATCAGGCCGGAGAAGCCGACCGCCTTGCCGACGACCGACAGGTAGGCGGCGACGGGCAGCGGCGCGCCGACGTAGGTGTCGGGCACCCAGAAGTGGAACGGGACGGCGGCCGTCTTGAAGGCGAAGCCGATCAGGGTGAGGACGACACCCGCCTGGGCGAGCGTGTGCAACTGTCCGCCGACGTGGGGCAGGCGCTGGGCGACCTGGGTGAGGTAGAGGGTGCCGGTGGAGGCGTAGACGAAACTGATGCCCATCAGGCTGACCGCGGTGGCCGTCACCGAGGACAGGAAGAACTTCAGGGCGGCCTCGGAGGACCGCTCGTCGCCGTGCCGGATGCCGACGAGGGCGAAGGCGGGCAGGGAGGCGACCTCCAGGGCGACGATCAGGGTGGCCAGGTCGCGGGAGGCGGGGAGCAGGGCGGCACCGGCCGCGGAGGACAGCAGCAGGAACCAGAACTCGCCGGGCGGGACGCGCCGCTGGTCGTCCCTGAGGTTCGTGACGGAGAGCAGGGCCGCGAGGAGCGCGCCGCCGAGGACGAGGAACTGGATGACGAGCGCGAAGTGGTCGGCTGTGTAGCTGCACGCGCGCGTACCACCGCCGTTCACGCAGAAGGTGCTGCGCTCGCCGCCCAGCAGGGGCAGGAGCATCAGCGCGGCCACGGCCAGCCCGGCGACCGAGACCCAGCCGAGGACGGCCTTGCGGGCCTCGGGCAGGAACAGGTCGGCGACCAGAACGACGAGTCCGACCGCGGCGGCGATGGTCGGCGGGGCGACGGCGAGCCAGTCGACGGACTGGACCAGCGACTCGGCGAGGGGCTGGGCGCTCATCGGGTGCCTCCTGCGAGGAGCTGGTGCACGGCCGGGTCGGTCAGGCCGAGCAGCGCCCTCGGCCACAGTCCGGCGACGACGGTGAGGGCGACGAGCGGGGTCCAGGCGGCGAACTCGTAGCCGCGCACGTCGGCGAGCTTCGGGACCTCCTGTTGCCCGCCGCCCATGCAGACGCGGCGGACCACGATCAGCATGTACGCGGCGGTCAGCAGGGTGCCGAACGCGCCGATCGCCATGAAGGTGAGGAAGGCCGGCCGGCTGAGGTCGCCGGCGGGCTTGAACGCGCCGAACAGCGCCAGCATCTCGCCCCAGAACCCGGCGAGCCCGGGCAGGCCGAGGGAGGCGACCGCGCCGAAGGCGAGCAGGCCGCCGAGGCGCGGGGCCTTGCCGTACAGGGCGAGGCCGGTCTCCTCTGCAAGGGTGTCGAGGTCCGTCGTGCCGGTGCGGTCCTTCAGCGCGCCGACCAGGAAGAACAGCAGGCCGGTGATGAGGCCGTGGGCGATGTTGGCGAACAGGGCGCCGTTGACGCCGGTCGGCGTCATGGTGGCGATGCCCAGCAGGACGAAGCCCATGTGGCCGACGGAGGAGTAGGCGATCAGCCGCTTGAGGTCGCCCTTGGCGCCGCGCTTGGCGAGGGCCAGGCAGGCCAGGGATCCGTAGATGATCCCGACCACGGCGAACGCGGCGAGGTACGGCGCGAAGGTGTGGAAGCCGTGCGGCGCCACCGGCAGCAGAATCCGGACGAACCCGTACGTACCCATCTTCAGCAGGACGCCGGCCAGCAGGACCGAGCCGACGGTCGGCGCGGCGGTGTGGGCGTCGGGAAGCCAGCTGTGCAGCGGCCACATCGGCGACTTCACCGCGAGCCCGATCCCGATCGCCAGAACGGCGATGACCTGCACGGACGCGGTCAGGGACCGGCCATTGTCAGTGGCGAGTGCCACCATGTCGAACGTACCCGCCTTGATCCCGATCAGGAGCAGGCCGAGCAGCATGACGACGGAGCCGAGCAGCGTGAACAGGATGAACTTCCACGCGGACCGGGTCCGGCCCTCGCCGCCCCAGCGGGCGATGAGGAAGTACATCGGGATGAGCACCATCTCGAACGCGAGGAAGAACAGCAGCAGGTCGAGGACGGCGAAAGTGGCGAGGGTGCCGGACTCGAGCAGGAGCAGCAGTGCGACGAACGCCTTCGGGGAGCCGTCCGCGGGCGGCTTGAAGTAGGAGTACAGCGCGCAGAGGAAGGTCAGCAGCGCGGTCAGCACGAGGAGGGGGAGCGAGATGCCGTCGATGCCGAGGTGGATCCGCACGTCGAGTGCGGGGATCCAGCTGATGTCGGTCGTGGCCTGCATCTTCGACGGATGGCCGTGGTCGAAGCCGAGCGCCAGGGCGATCGCGGCGATGAGGATCGCGCCGGTCACGGTCACACCGTGCCGCAGCACGGCCTGCTCGGGCGACTTCCCCTTCAGTCCGGGCGGGGCCGGGAGGAGGGCGGCGACGGCGCCGAGGAGCGGGCCGACGACGACGAATGCCAGAAGGAACTGCATCACGGACTCGTTGATATCGATCACGCCTGCTCACGCTCCCGTGGCGACGAGGACGACGGCGACCGCCAGGACGACGGTGCCGGCGAGCAGCGCGCTCACATAGGTCTGCACATTGCCGGTCTGCGCCCGCCGTACGGCGGCCCCGAGCAGCCGGGGCAGGGCGGCCGCGCCCTGTACGTAGGTGTCGACGACCTCACGGTCGAGGAACCGGACGAGACTCGCTCCGGCCTGGACCGGGCGGACGAACAGCGCCGCGTACACGGCGTCCAGGTGGAAGCCGGCGGCCGCGTGCCGATGGAGCGGTCCGAGGAGCAGCCGGCCGGGGTCGGGCGCGTGGGCGAGGTCGGCCGGCCCGTGGTCGGCGAGGGCATGGGCCTCGACCAGGCTCGCGTCGCCCTCCGGGTGCGCGGCAGCCTCGCCCTGGAGGTGCTCCCACTCGAAGGAGGGCGCGGGTGCCGCCGGGACCCGGGCGGCGAGTGCGCTGGTGCGCTGCCAGGCGCCGTAGGTGAGCAGCCCGCCGACCAGGGCGAGGCCCGTGCCGAGGATGGAGGTGAGCAGGGTCGGGGTCAGGTCGCGGCCGTCGAACCAGCCGGGCAGCGCCCGGTAGGCGAGCCCGCCGAAGGCGAGGGACGGCACGGCGAGGACCCACAGCACCACGGTCATCGTCAGCGGCTGCCGCCCGTGGTCGGGGGCCTCGGCGCCCCGGCCGCGGAAGGCCAGCAGCCACAGCCGGGTCGCGTAGGCGGCGGTGAGGAGGGCGGTGACCAGCCCGGCGACGAGGACGATCCAGCCAGCGGCGCAGGGGGCGTGGTCCGGGTGGCCGTCGACCACGTGCTCGGCGGCGCCGAGGACGGACTCCTTGGAGAAGAAGCCGCTGAACGGCGGGATCGCGGCGAGCGCGAGGAGCGCCACGGTCATCGTCCAGAACGCGTCCGGGACGCGGTCGCGCAGGCCGTGCATGCGGGACATGGCGGCCAGCGAGTTGGTGCCGGCGGCGTGGATGATCACGCCGGCCGCGAGGAACAGCAGCGCCTTGAAGGCGCCGTGGGACAGGAGGTGGAAGACGGCGGCACCGCGGTCGCCGACGGCGAGGGCACCGGTCATGTAGCCGAGCTGGCCGATGGTCGAGTAGGCGAGGACGCGCTTGATGTCGTCCTGGGCGAGCGCGGCGAGGCCGGAGCCCACCATCGTGACGGCGGCCATGACGGCGAGGACGACCATCGCGGCCCGGGAGGCCTCGAACACCGGAAGGAGACGGGCGATGAAGTAGACACCGGCGGCGACCATCGTCGCGGCGTGGATCAGCGCCGAGACGGGCGTGGGGCCCGCCATCGCGTCCGGGAGCCAGGTGTGCAGCGGGAACTGCGCCGACTTGCCCGCGACACCCGCGAGGAGCAGCAGGGCGACGACGGTCGGGTGGTGCAGGTTGCCGCTCGCGACGGCGCCGAGGACACGCGTGATCCGGAACGAGCCGGCGTCGGTGGCGAGCGCGAACAGGCCGATGAGGAACGGCACGTCGCCGAGCTTGGTGACCAGGAAGGCCTTCAGGGAGGCGGCGCGGGCCTCGGGGGTCTCCCAGTAGTGGCCGACCAGGAAGTAGGAGCAGATGCCCATGACTTCCCAGCCGACCAGCAGCACGATCAGGTCGCCGGAATAGACGACCAGCAGCATCGCGGAGGTGAACAGGGAGACGAGGGCGGCGTACGAGGGGTAGCGCGGGTCGTCGCGGAGATAGCCGGTCGAGTAGATCTGCACGCAGGCCGCGACGAACGCGACCAGGACCGCGACGAGCGCGGCGAAGCCGTCGACGTACAGGGCCAGGTCGATCGGGACCGAGCCGGTGGGCGTCAGCTCGGTGTGGGCGGTGATGGCCTGACCACCGCCCTGGCGTGCGGCGACGAGTGCGGCCAGGACGAGCGAGGCCAGCGGCGGCAGCACGGCGAGCGGGCGGACGAACCCGGGCGCGATGCGGCCGAGCAGCAGTCCGGCCGCGGCGCCGAGGAACGGCAGTAGGGGGACGAGGACGGCGAGGGTGGTCGTGGTCACGCGGTGGCCTCAGCCTTCTCGGCCGCGGAGGAGTCCGGTGCCTCGGTGCCGGGTCCCTCGGCGGTGTCGCGGAGCTTGTCGATGTCGGAGGTGCCGCGGTTGCGGTAGACGGCGAGCACGATCGCCAGGCCGATGCCGATCTCGGCGGCGGCGATGGTGATGGTGAACAGGGTCAGCGCCTGGCCGGAGTGCAGGGTCTCCTTCGCGGCCCGGCTGAGCCAGACGTCGAAGGCGACGAGGTTGAGGTTGACGGCGTTGAGCATCAGCTCGACCGACATCAGGACCAGGATCGCGTTGCGGCGGGCGAGGACGCCGTACAGGCCGGTGCAGAACAGGAGGGCGGAGAGTACGGCCGGGTAGGCGAGGTGCATCAGCGGGCGCCTTCCTTCTCGGCTTCGGTGGCCGCGTCGGCCCCGGAGGCGGCGTTCGTGTCTGCCTTCGCCTTGCGGGACAGGACGATCGCGCCGACCAGGGCCGCGAGGAGCAGCACGGACAGGGCCTCGAAGGGCAGCACCCAGTTCCGGAACAGGCTCTCGCCGGTGACCCGGGTGGAGCCGGCGGCCGGCCCGCTCAGGTCGATCCAGGTGGTGCGGAAGGCGTCGACGACCACCCAGACCAGGGCGACGGCGGCGGCGACCGCGACAGTCAGGGCGGCCCAGCGGTTACCGGAGTCGGCGTCCGGGGAGCGGCCGATGGGGGCCTTGGTGAGCATCAGCCCGAACAGGAGGAGGACGACGACGGAACCGACGTAGATCAGGACCTGCACCCAGGCGATGAACTCGGCCGTGAGCAGCAGGTACTCCACGGCGAGACCGCCGAGCGCGACCACCAGCCACAGGGCGGCGTGCACCAGCTGCCGGGTGGTGACGGTGACCAGCGCGGCGCCGAAGGTGACCAGCCCGACCAGGAGGAAGGCGATCTCGACGCCGGTCGGGGACAGGAAGCCGTGCGCGGCCGCGGCAAGAGGCACGCCGGAGTGACCCGCGGCCGGGCCCAGGGTCGAGGCAAGGGTTGAGGCGAGGGTCACGACGCGCCCTCCCCTGGTTCGGCCTGCGCGGCCGCCAGTTTCTCGGCGGTCTTGCGGGCGGCGGCGATCTCCTTGGGCTCCTCGGCGGCGGGGTCCAGGGCCGGCGGGGCCGGGACGGTCCACATCCACTCGCGGAGCTTGTCCCGCTCGTGGGTGAGGTCGCGGATGTCGGTCTCGGCGTACTCGAACTCCGGGGACCAGAACAGCGCGTCGAAGGGACACACCTCGATGCAGATACCGCAGTACATGCACAGGGAGAAGTCGATGGCGAACCGGTCGAGGACGTTGCGGCTGCGCTCGCGACCGCCGGGGGCGGCCGGCGGGACCGTCTCCTTGTGGGAGTCGATGTAGATGCACCAGTCCGGGCACTCGCGGGCGCAGAGCATGCAGACCGTGCAGTTCTCCTCGAACAGGCCGATCACACCGCGGGTGCGGGGCGGCAGTTCCGGCAGGGCGTCCGGGTACTGCTCGGTGACGTGCTTCCTCGTCATCGTGCGGAGGGTGACAGCCAGGCCCTTGGCGAGGCCGGAGCCGGGAATGCGGGGCCGGGTGGGCGGGAGGGACTCAGCCATCAGGAGATCACCACCTTGACGATGCCGGTGAGGGCGATCTGGGCGAGGGAAAGGGGCACGAGGAGGGTCCAGGACAGCTTCTGGAGCTGGTCCTCGCGCAACCGCGGGTAGGTGACGCGGAGCCAGATGACGAGGAAGGCGAGGATCGCGGTCTTCAGCAGGGTCCACAGCCAGCCCAGGCCGTCGTGACCCCAGGGGCCGTGCCAGCCGCCCAGGAAGAGGACGGTGGTCAGGCCGCACAGGACGACGATCCCGGCGTACTCGGCGAGGAGGAAGAGGGCGAACCGCAGTCCGGTGTACTCCGTGTACGCGCCGAAGATGATCTCCGAGTCGGCGACGGGCATGTCGAACGGCGGACGCTGCAGCTCGGCGAGTCCGGCGACGAAGAAGACCACCGCGCCGGTGATCTGCCAGGGCACCCACCACCAGTGGAAGGCGTGCAGGATGCCAGGCAGGGAGACGGTTCCCGCCGCCATGGCAACCGAGGCGGCGGCGAGCAGCATCGGCAGTTCGTAGGCGAGCAGCTGGGCGGCCGTGCGCAGGCCGCCGAGCAGGGAGAACTTGTTCGCGCTGGCCCAGCCGGCCATGAGCGAGCCGAGCACGCCGACGCCCATCACCGCGAGCACGAAGAACACGCCCGCGTCGAGGACCTGGCCGACGGCCCCCTTGCTCGGGCCGATCGGGATGGCGAGCAACACGAGGAGGTACGGCAGCAGGGCCACGGCCGGGGCCAACTGGAAGACGCGGCGGTCGGCGCCGGCCGGGACCACGTCCTCCTTCTGCGCGAACTTCACGCCGTCCGCGATGAGCTGGGCCCAGCCGTGGAAGCCGCCGGCGTACATCGGGCCGAGGCGGCCCTGCATGTGCGCCATCACCTTGTGCTCGGTCTGGCCGACGATCAGCGGGAAGGTGAGGAAGACGACGAACACGACGACGAGTCGCAGGGCGACGTCCCACACGCCGTTCACTGCGGGCCTCCTGCGGGGTTGTCGTCGTTGGGGTGGGGGTTGGACCCCGGGTCGGGGTCGGCGTCGGGGTTCTGGTGGGGCCCGTCGGGAGTGCCGGGGTCGGCGTCGGTCCGCTCCGGTTCCTCCGGCGCCTGTTCGGGTGCCGTCGGGCCCTGTTCAGGTGCCATCGGGCCCGGTTCCGGCGTCGGCGGGGCCTGTTCGGGCTCCTCGAAGGCCGGGCGGGCGTGGTGCCACGGTGCGTCCGAGCTGCGTGGGGCCGTGCTCCGGCGGGCGGGGCGCGCCGCGCTGTCCGGCACCGCCGACTCACGGGGAGCAGGTGCGGCTCCCTCATCCGTAGCCGGTGCCGTCGGCTCTCCAGCAGCCGGTGCCGTCGGTTCCGGAGTCCCGGCTCGCTGTGTGGCCGAGCCCTCCGAGGCGCTGCGGGCGCGGCGCGGACGGGCCGGGGCGGGGCCGGGCTCGTGGGCCACGGAGGCCTCGGCAGCCGGACCCTCCGCCGCCGCGGCACGGGTCGCCTCACCCTCGGCAGCGGTCCGCTTCAGCTCGGCCGCGTCCTGAGGTGCCGGCGTCTGGCTCACCGAGCCCTCGCTCGCGCTCCGCATCCGCCGCGGCCGGGCACCAGCAGCACCCACAGCCCCGGCGCCTTCAGCAGGACCGGCAGCCCCGGCACCTCCGGTAGCGGCAGCGGTCTCGGCGGTCTGGCTCGCCGAGCCCTCCGCCGCCGTGCGGGTCCGCCGTACCGGACGGTCCCCGGCCGCGCCCGCGCGGGCTGCCGGACGCTCGCCCGCCGCGCGGGCCGCGCCGCGCGCCGGACGGGCCGGGGCAGGGGGCAGCTGGCCCTTCAGGGGGCCCCACTCGTTGGGGTCCGGGACGCCCGGAGGGAGCATCTGGCGGCGCTTCGGGCCGCCGTGCTCGGATTCGCCGGGCTCCTTCGCGCCGGGCCAGGCCTTGGCGACGCGCGCGGCGAGGACGAAGTCCTTGCGCAGCGGGTGCCCCTCGAAGGTCTCCGGGAGGAGCAGGTGCTCAAGACCAGGGTGCCCCTCGAACACCACGCCGAACATCTCGTGGGTCTCGCGCTCGTGCCAGGCGGCGCCCGCGTAGACGCCGACGGCGGAGGGCAGCGTCGGTGCCTCGTGCGGGACGGTCGTACGGACGAGGAGGCGGCGGACCGGGCCCAGGGCGACGACGTGGGCACAGACGCGGAAACCCGTGCCCGGTTCGTCGACCGCGCTCAGCCAGTCGAAGTAGGTGCAGCCCAGGGTCGTACGGGCCGTCTCCAGGGCGGTGAGCCAGGAGGACGGGGGTACGTCCACGGTCAGGAGGTCGTACGACGCCTCGGCCGTGGCGTCCGTACCGAAGAGGTCCTCGACCGGGGCGGGCAGCCAGCCGACGGTGCTCATCGGGTGTCCCCCTCACCGGCGGGGGCAGGCGGCTTCACCAGGTCGCTGGTCAGGGCGGCCGCGGACGGCCGGGCGGAACCGGCGCCGTACCGCTCCCCCAGCGACTCGCGGGCGATCTTCTCCTGGAGCTTGAGGATGCCCTGGAGCAGCGCCTCGGGGCGCGGCGGGCAGCCGGGGACGTACACGTCCACCGGGATGATCTGGTCGACGCCCTTCGTCACCGAGTACGAGTCCCAGTACGGGCCGCCGCAGTTGGAGCAGGCGCCGAAGGAGATGACGTACTTCGGCTCGGGCATCTGCTCGTACAGGCGCTTCACGGCCGGGGCCATCTTGTCCGTGACCGTGCCCGACACCACCATCAGGTCGGCCTGGCGGGGACCGGGGGCGAACGGGATCACGCCGAGGCGGATGAAGTCGTGGCGGGCCATCGACGCGGCGATGAACTCGATCGCGCAGCAGGCGAGGCCGAAGTTGAAGACCCAGAGCGAGTAGCGGCGACCCCAGTTCAGGACCACCTTCATCGGCTCGGGGGCCAGGCGGGCCAGGGCACCCAGCCGCTTCGGCTCCGGCAGGTACACGGGCTCCGGGTTCACGTCCATGCCAGGACGCCCTTCTTGTATGCGTACAGCAGGCCCACGGCGAGGAAGCCGAGGAAGACGAACATCTCCACAAGCGTCGTCGCGCCGTAGCCGGGGGCGGCGAAGACCGTCGCCCAGGGGAAGAGGAAGATCGAGTCGATCGCGAAGATCACGTACAGGAAAGCGTAGACGTAGTAGCGGACCTGGGTGTGGGCCCAGCCCTCGCCGACGGGGTCGACGCCGCACTCGTAGGTCAGGAGTTTCTCGGGGGTCGGCACGACCGGGCGCAGCAGCCGGCCCGCGCCGAACGCGACCGCGACGAACAGCACGCCGACGAGGGCGAGCAGGCCCACCACCGAGTAGGACCGGAAGTAACCGTCCGCGATGACGTGCGCCGCGGCGGCCGTCGAGTCCCCCAACGTCTCCCGCACCGTCCGACCTCGCTCCCTGACACCATTCGACGATCTGTACGCACGGGAGTCTAGGCCCTGATAAAGAGCTGGTAAGCAGCCAGTCACGCCGTGAGACAGGTGACGGCGACGGGCGACGTGTGCGGGGTGGGGTTTTCCCCCGTCGGCGGAGGGCGGCATACCGCATGGCGCGGAGGGTGCCGGGCACGGCAGGCTGACCGGTATGACCGCTACCAGCTCCGCCGTCGGCCGGGCCGACGGCCCCGACCGGCTGCCGCCGATACGGCCGGCGTACGACGCGCACACGTGGAAGGAGATCCTGTATCTCCTGCTGAACCTGCCGGTGACGGTGTTCGGCTTCGTCTACGCGATCACTGCGCTGTCCGTCGGCGGAGCCCTGACGATCACCGTCGTCGGCCTGCCGCTGC
This sequence comes from Streptomyces sp. NPDC001393, assembly GCF_053597455.1. Taxonomy (NCBI): domain Bacteria; kingdom Bacillati; phylum Actinomycetota; class Actinomycetes; order Kitasatosporales; family Streptomycetaceae; genus Streptomyces; species Streptomyces sp. NPDC001393. Next base: position 3,776 of record NZ_JBSFIH010000004.1, on the reverse strand, counting down.
TGGCCCTCGGCCTGCTGGGCTCCCGGCAGCTGGGGAAGCTGGAGCGAGCCCGCGCGCGGTGGCTGCTCGGGGTGCGGGTGGAGGAGCCGACACCGCTGCCGCTCGCGAGGAGCGGCGGGCCGGCGCAGCGGGTGTGGATGGCGCTGAAGGACCCGGTGGGCTGGCGGACGCTGCTGTACGACCTCATCCGGCTGCCCTGGGGCATCCTCACCTTCTGCACCGTGCTGACCTCGTTGTTCGTGCTGTGGCCGGTGCTGCCGTATCTGGCGCGGGGTCTGGCGAACGTGGACCGCTTCATGGTGCGCGGGCTGCTGTCGCCCTCGGACGAGCTGGAGCGCCGGATCGCCGAGCTGGAGTCGGACCGCGGGGTGGTGGTCGACACGGCCGCCGCCGATCTGCGGCGCATCGAGCGGGACCTGCACGACGGCGCCCAGGCGCGGCTGGTCAACCTGGCCATGGGGCTCGGTCTGGCCAAGGAGAAGCTGCTGGAGGATCCCGACTCGGCGGCGGCGATGGTGGAGGAGGCGCACGGCGAGGTGAAGCTGGCCCTGCAGGAGCTGCGCGACCTCGCCCGCGGCATCCACCCGGCCGTACTGACCGACCGGGGCGTGGACGCGGCCCTGTCCTCGGTCGCCACCCGCTGCACGGTGCCGGTGAAGGTGACCGTCGACCTGCCGGAACGGCCCGCCCCGGCCATCGAGGGCATCGCCTACTTCACCGTCTCCGAGCTGCTGCAGAACATCAGCAAGCACAGCCGGGCCCGCTCCGCCTCGGTGGACGTGTGGCGCACCGAGGACCGGCTGCTCATCCAGGTCCGGGACGACGGCCGGGGCGGCGCCCGCCTCGAGGGCGGCACCGGCATGCGCGGCCTCGCGGACCGACTGGGCGCGGTGGACGGCCTGTTCGTACTGGACTCACCGCCCGGCGGCCCGACGGTGGTCACGGCGGAGCTGCCGTGGCGGAACCGCACGGAGTAGCCAACGGCTCCTCACGCAAGTACCGGCAACCGACGGCACCAAGAAACCACCGGCACCGAAAACAGAACGGCCAACCCGCCGGAGGCCATGGTGGGGAAAACCCCCGCCCCAAGACGCCGACGACCTCCATGGCCCGGAAACACCCGGCGCACGACCCTGGGAACACGGCTGAACCGCCGCTCACACGACGAGAAGCTGAACCGCCGCTCACACGACGAGAACGGGACGAGATCGATGGCCATGGAGTACGGACACGGATACGGGCGGGGGGACGAACGGACCCGCACCGGCTTTCAGCTCCCCCCCGCCCTGCGGGCGCCGTTCGAGGCGCGCAGCTGGCGTGAGTTCGGCTATGTCCTGCTGAGCCTGCCGATCTCGATCGTGCTGTTCACCTGGACGGTGACCATGGCGTCGCTCGGCTCGGGCCTGCTGGTGACCTTCCTCGGCGTTCCGGTGCTCGCGGCGGCGCTCGCCGGCTGTCGCGGCTTCGGCGCGCTGGAGCGGGCGCGGGCGCGCGGGCTGCTGCGGCTGGAGGTGGCCGAGCCGGAGCCGCTGCGGGTGCGCAAGCCGGGCGCGCCGGCCTGGATGGGCGCGGTGCTCAAGAGCGGCACCTCCTGGCGGAACCTGCTGTACGCGCTGGTGCAGTTCCCGTGGGCCGTGTTCTCGTTCACGGTTGCGGTGACCCTGTGGCCGCTCGGCTGGATGCTGCTGACCTACCCGCTGTGGTTCTGGGTCTTCCCGATGTACGGCGGCCAGGGCGGGCTTCAGCTGTACGGCGACGAGCACCACAGCGTCTATCTCGACAACCCCTTCGAGATCACCGTGACCTCGCTGGTCGGGCTGCTGTTCACGCTGGCCACGCCGTGGATCGTACGGGCCCTGACGACGGTGGACGGGCTGCTGGTGCGGGGCCTGCTGGGGCCGTCGCCGCTGTCGGCGCGGGTGGTGGAGCTGGAGTCGGACCGCGGGGTGGTGGTCGACGCGGCCGCCGCCGATCTGCGGCGCATCGAGCGGGACCTGCACGACGGCGCCCAGGCGCGGCTGGTCAACCTGGCCATGGACCTGGGGCTGGCCAAGGAGAAGCTCCGGGAGGACCCGCAGGCGGCGGCGCGGATGGTGGACGAGGCGCACGGCGAGGTGAAGACGGCACTGCAGGAGCTGCGCGACCTCGCCCGCGGCATCCATCCGGCCGTGCTGACCGACCGGGGCCTGGACGCGGCCCTGTCCTCGGTCGCCTCCCGCTGCACGGTACCGGTGCGGGTGGAGGTCGATCTGCCGGCCCGACCGGCACCGGCCATCGAGGGCATCGCCTACTTCACCGTCTCCGAGCTGCTGCAGAACATCAGCAAGCACAGCCGGGCCCGCTCCGCCTCGGTGGACGTGTGGCGCACCGAGGACCGGCTGATGCTGCAGGTGATGGACGACGGCGTCGGCGGCGCGGACGTCTCCCGCGGCTCGGGTCTGGCCGGTCTCGCCGGCCGCCTGGACGCGGTGGACGGCGTCCTCGTGGTGGACTCCCCGGCGGGCGGCCCCACCCGGGTGATCGCGGAACTGCCCTGGCGGACCTGACGCCCGGCCGCCCTCCTCCGGCGACGGAATCGCGCCGACGCGGCGAGCGGCGCGTACCGAATGCTGGAATGCTGGACCTCCGTACGGGACCTGTGTAGGGGACTTGGGGGGGGCCGGAAGATCGTGGAGGACAGGGTGCGGGTGGTCATCGCCGAGGACTCAGTGCTGCTCAGGGAGGGCCTGACCCGGCTGCTGACCGACCGCGGGCACGATGTCGTGGCGGGCGTCGGGGACGCGGAGGCGCTGGTGAAGACCATCGCCGACCTGGACGCACAGGGCGAGCTGCCCGACGTCGTGGTGGCGGACGTACGGATGCCGCCGACGCACACCGACGAGGGCGTCCGGGCGGCCGTACGGCTGCGAAAGGCCCATCCGCGGCTGGGTGTGCTGGTGCTCTCGCAGTACGTGGAGGAGCGCTACGCGACCGAGTTGCTGGCCGGATCCAGCAGGGGGGTGGGCTATCTGCTCAAGGACCGGGTCGCCGAGGTGCGCGAGTTCGTGGACGCGGTGGTGCGGGTGGCCGGGGGCGGTACGGCGCTGGACCCGGAGGTGGTCGCGCAGCTGCTCGGCCGCAGCCGCAAGCAGGACGTGCTGGCGGGGCTGACCCCGCGGGAGCGCGAGGTGCTGGGGCTGATGGCGGAGGGGCGCACGAACTCGGCGATCGCCCGGCAGCTGGTGGTCAGCGACGGTGCCGTGGAGAAGCACGTCAGCAACATCTTCCTGAAGCTCGGTCTGGCGCCGAGCGACGGGGACCACCGGCGTGTTCTGGCCGTACTGACCTATCTGAACTCCTGACCAAAACACACTGTGTCAGCAGGGCGTCAGAGGATCCGGCTTCTGTGGGAAGACGGGTACCCGGACAGAGGACCGGAGGACGAACCGGGAAAGGACCGCCCTGACACCGCAGCGCCCTGCCGACCCGAAGCGCCACAGGCCGACTCGATGTCGTCCAATCTGTGGATGGCCTCGGGAAGGCGACCCTAACCGACGTAGGGTTGATCCTGGGATGGTCCGTGGGACGACCACGCCCCGGACAGCCGCCTCGAAGGAGGTCCAGTTCAGTGACCAGCCAGGTCAGCAGCCAGGCGGAGCAGACCGACGGAGCCGTCGTCGGAGAGCAGCGCAAACCGGGCGGCGCGAAGGATGTGCGGCGCCTGGACCGGGTGATCATCCGGTTCGCGGGGGACTCGGGTGACGGTATGCAGCTCACGGGTGACCGGTTCACCTCGG